>JASJDS010000106.1 GCA_030065055.1 Calothrix sp. MO_192.B10 | reverse complement strand
CCACGCCAGTTCCTCCATTTGGGGAGACCCCAAGACCGGACTGGCTCCACAAGACCGCTGCGGGCTCCCCAAGACCACACTACCTCACCACCGCAACTGCCTCGGCTATACAATCAAAGCCTTGCGAGCGTAGCGCGGCAACCACGCAGGCTAAAAACCCTGATATTTCCTGTTGATAAAAAATCAGTATTAATACCAGGCGTGTAAGATGTGTGTTGACAAATTATCAGCCCTTCTGCCTTGCCCGAAGGGCTGATAAAATAATTATTAAAGCGTAGTGGCATGGCAAGCAGGTAGGTTGGGTTTCGTCCCTCAACCCAACTGCCAAAAATATTGTTATCTATACTCCTAGGGGTTTAAAACCCCATCCCCTACGGGTTGTTTGTTTTGTGTTGGGGTTTAAATCCCCATTACAAAACGTAATTACGAATTACGAATTACGAATTACGAATTGTTTAATGTTGGGATGCTCCCGTTTGTTTTTTGTTCTGCTTGCCAGCTACTACACCTAGGAACCAATAATACGACCGCGCCTATGGGTAATCACAAAAGTGCAATCACGGGGAACCTTACCACTACCCTGTGGTGCTGGGAAGTTTGTCAGAGTAGGATCGCCGTTACCAGGATGCTGAGTATTAATAAACATTGTACGCTGGTCTGGAGTCACCGTAAGACCTGTAATTTCATCATCAGTTACCCCAGTGAATAAGCGACGGATCTCCCCTGTACGAGTATTAGCCACCAACATCTGATTATTTAGCCCATCCTTTTGACCACCATCGGTTTGGATGAATAAGCGCCCGTAAGGATCTGCCCAAAGTCCATCGGGATCACTGAAGGACTCTTCAGTACCATGGGTATCTTGGGCGATGACAAAAATATCCCATGTAAAAGTAGTACCAACATGGCGATTGGTATCACGCCAACGAATGATGTGTCCATCGGGGTTAGGAGCCAAGGGGTTAGCTGCATCAGTCTGTTCACGACGACTGTTGTTAGTCAAAGAGCAGTAGACATATTCATTAGGTGCAATGGTTGTCCACTCTGGACGATCCATTGGTGTTGCTCCCAAAATATCAGCTGCTAAACGCGCATAGGTAAGCACTTCTCCTTGATCCTTGAACTTAGCAGCTAAGTCAGGATTTTCAATGGTGAGTTCTAACCATTCGCCAGTACCATCATCGTTGAACTTAGCGACATACAGTTTGCCCTCATCCAAAGGACTAATCCCTTGAGCAAGCATCCGTTTCCAGTTATCAGCAGAGACAAATTTGTATATGTAGTCAAAGCGTTGATCATCGCCCATGTAGCAAACAACACGACCACCACGACCAACTGTTAAACCAACACCCTCATGTTTGAAACGACCTAATGCAGTACGCTTCACAGGAGTTTGATAAGCATTCATGGGGTCAATTTCAACTACCCAGCCGAAACGATTTTCCTCATTTTGATAGTTTTTATTAGACAGGTCAAAACGAGGATCAAATTTCTCCCAGCCATAATTAAAGCCAGTTTCACTAAACCCATAACGCTCTTGTGCTTCTGTAGCTTTCCATTCACCAGTTGCACCAAAATATCCATTGAAGTTTTCTTCACAGGTTAAGTAAGTACCCCAAGGAGTGTGACCATTAGAGCAATTATTAACAGTTCCTAAAGGTTTGTTACCAGCAGGGGTTTGCAACAAAGGATGATTTGCAGCTGGACCACTAAAAGCTACGGGGGTATTGACGTGGATACGACGAGCCCTGCGACTACGTACTACTTTCCAGCGACCATTGAACCTTTTCCTAATTTCGACAACAGAGACACCATGAGCGTGTTGGGAAAGAAGTACATCCTCATGACTTTCAGGGGTTTCTTTACCTAAAACGTGGCTGTTTCTTCCAAATTCATGGTTAATGGCTAACATACCGTGGCGATTACCCCTAATAGGGAAAAACCACATACCATCATGACCAATACCTACTTGCTGTGCTTGTTGATCAGCAGTTGGACGGGTATTGGGATCGCCATCGTATTCTGGACCTCCTGGCTGAATTGGTGTGCCCCAGGGAATCAATACTTGGTACTCATAGTTGGGGGAAATATTGGGTATGGAACCTGAACCTTCAGCAACTTTCACAGGCTTAAACCCTAGCAATCTCCTGCGTCTCCATGGACGTCTGCGTCTACGGAACCAGGGTTTGTAGTAACCACCAGTACCAGCTACAGCCTGTTGGACTTGATTCCCAGCTACGACGGTGACAAAGCCAGCAGCAGACAAAACAATGCTGCGAGCTAATAAATTACGCCGAGATATCCGAGTCTGAAGAACGTCTTGAAAGGGGCGATTCTTAGACTTATTACTAATCCCATTGTCGTGAGTCATTGTTAAGTTCTTCTCTACTAATAAAAATCGTGATCAAGTTAATTCATGGCACACAGCAACCATCCCTAAACAAAAATAAAACGCTTGTATAGAGAAGAGTGTGAAGATGAAATATTGAAAATTGCATCAAGCGATCGCTCTCAAAATATCGATTTTTGCATCGATATTCAGACACCACAAATTGTCAACCCATATTGGTGTCTGGTGCTACTTAAATGACTATCTTTATAGAATCTGTCATTTAAGAAAAATAATATCAGCAGTATAAATTGGTGCAACATTTAAGGTAAATATTGCTTAAAGTCACTCTTATAAGCATTAGTAAATCATACTTTCTGATTGACATCACGAGTATTTAATAAGTTAATTTTCCTAACTACTAGATATTAATACTGATGATATAAATATCAAGTTAACTAAACATTAAATACTGGTAAAGGTTTGTCAAATCATGGAACATCAGTTCATTCACTAGCAACTTACCCACATACTGCATAACTGGAACTAGGGGAATATAGATGCATTACCTGATGGGGAGGATACTTTGAATAAGTTATTAAGAGGTGAAAATCTTGTCCATCACCCCTTAAGCAATCTTTTTTAGAAATATTACACCCCAAGCCTGGATTTGTAGACTGAGCCTTTAGTAGCCATAAAGGAAACTATGAAAGAAACGGTGGAATTTACGCCGACGGCGAAGAATACGTCTCCAAGGGCCCCAAATAGCGTAGGTAATGCCAACACCTTGGCTGTTGACAAACAGTGTCCTACCATCGGGGGAGAAACAAGCTCCAGCAAATTCGCTATTATCAGCCTCACCATTCTTATCGGGTCTTAAGATGGCATTACGTGCAAACTGATATAGTTCGCCTTTATGATTGACACCGACGACGAACTGCTCTCCACCACCATCTTCACAAAGAATCAAGTCACCCCAAGGAGCTACAGTGATGTTGTCAGGCTCATCGAGGGTGTCTCCTTCTGGTGGTGCTTCCACAATTAATCTCAGCTTTTCTCTTCTAGGATTATATTCCCAAACCTGACCATTACCGCGTCCGCGATCGCTATCTACAGCTGCTGGTCCTCCTTGAGTGGCAATGAAATAAATCAGACCATTACCATACCAACATCCTTCACCCCGGAAGAAAATGGCAGCACCCTTGGATTGTGCTTCGTAACGAACTCCAACTCCTTTCTCTTTATCCTCCTCGGCAGGGTCGGGTTCTTCTATTTTCACCCATTCTACATCAAATGAGGCTCCTACAGGGATATCTGCTGCTAGATGATCTGGCTCTGTCAAGTTAGGGTTATTAGTCGTATTCAGTTTAGGTTTACCCTTAACAGCTAAAGCAAAGAGTTCCCCACCTTCAGCTAACTGAGCATATTTATTAGGTATAAACCGATAAAAACAACTATCTCCCCTGTCCTCAGTCTCATAAACATATCCAGTTCTCGGATCTACAGCCACAGCTTCGTGACTAAAACGTCCCATCTCTTTGAGGGGAATTGGATCTGCAAATCCAATTTTGGCAGTAGCGGGTACATCAAAGTTATAACCGTGTCTGATTTCTTCTCCGTTTGCTCCTTGAGTTGTCTCGAATGTTTCTTCACAGCTAACCCAGGAATTCCACGGTGTAGGACCGCCGGCACAGTTGCGAATTGTACCAGACAAAGAACCAAAGTCTTTGATTAGTTTACGGTTCCGACCAATTACAAGAGTTGTAGTACCACCAATAGCATTAGGAGAGTACTTGTTAGCATCCGGTGCATCAACCCCTTTGGTATTGCCAAACTCATCTTCTGTCGGACTTAGTTCGTGGTTCCGAACCAAAATAGTTGTTCCTCTAGGGCCAGGGAAAGCAGCCATACCATCATGATCCCCTGGTACAAGAGTTCCATCACTCATGGTTTGACCAGTAATGGAAAAAGCACGGTACTTAAACCTTGGAGGTAATTCCAAAAGAGGGATATTACTCAAGTCCCCAACTACAGTATCGACCAGTTCTCTGCTATTTAGGGGAAGCTTAGGTTCGAGCTTACCAAAGCCAGAATCCCAGGCTATGTGACCGCGAGCAGCTCTGCTATAAAAAGCTTCTAAGGGAGATAGCACCGCGATACCAGCAGCTGTTGTACCAGCTATAGTTAAAAACTTGCGTCGTGAAACAGCCATCGCTTTAAGGATATTTTTTAGTTCAATTCTGTGTC
This sequence comes from Calothrix sp. MO_192.B10, assembly GCA_030065055.1. Classification (GTDB taxonomy): domain Bacteria; phylum Cyanobacteriota; class Cyanobacteriia; order Cyanobacteriales; family Nostocaceae; genus Calothrix_A. The sequence goes on along the minus strand of JASJDS010000106.1, from coordinate 59,707 downwards.
AGTAGGGAATGTTAAATTTATAACTTTCCGGCAATACCTTATCAATTTAGGGTTAATTGCTCGTTTAATTAAGGTTAATAAAAAATTAAAAAAAGATTATTCAATCAATGCTTGATCGCAGTCTTTTTCGCTTATCCTTCAAACCCAATGGGCGGGAGAGTAAAAGGAACTGAAGAGACACCCGGTGGGTCGTCTCTTCTAGGGGAAAACCCTCACTGTTGCCTCTCCCGAAGGTAGATAAATTATGCAGACACCAAACGCCTTAAAGATTCTGCACGACGTTTTGCGATCGCATTCTTCTCGTCATACTTTAATGCTTCTTCGTACATCTCCAATGCTTGAGATGTCAATTTTTTCTTTTCGTAGGCATGAGCTAAATTATTTAATGCCGTGACATAATCAGGTTTAATTTTGATGGCTTCTTTGTACTGACGAATTGCTAAGTCATACTGCTCTTGGGCAAAGTAAGTATAACCCAAACCATTGTAAATCAGGAAAATGTTTTCTTCCTCTTCCTCTTCGGCAGCTTTAATGGCTTTTTGAAATAGAGTCACTGCTTGGGAATAGATTTTCTTCTCAGAGTAAATACTGGCTAACTCGTAATATTCCTGTACAGTACCCTTTTCCTGGGTTAACTTATTGCGTAACTTAGAAAAAGACTTTTCCTGTCTACGGGTTTTGAAAATTTGGCGAAAAACCCCAATTACGGTAAATCCCAGTAAAGCAACCAAAATGGCGAGGTAAATAACTGCTAGTCTGCTATCCATCTTCTTTGTTAAATGTCCGTTCTCTATCTATTATCAGGGGAATGAGGAGTGAAGGAGTGAGGGAGTAGGGGCGGGGTTTCCCCGCCCGGAGTGAGGGAGTGAGGGAGTGAGGGAGTAGGGGCGGGGTTTCCCCGCCCGGAGTGATGGAACTAAAATTTGAAATCTTGGTGTTTTGTTACGTTCTGACACAAAACTTAGTTTTCTTTTCAGGTAAGCGATCGCATCAAGCCCAAAAAATGATGCTCGAATAACAAACTTTTGACACATTTTTCTACATACTTCTTAATAAACCCCCAGAGTAAACTCAAAACGTTCTAATCTAAAAGCTGACTGGGTTAGTTTTTTCCAAACTTTCTTCAAGGTGTCACTCACAATGCATGATAGAACAAATTTGTCAAGCCGGAAGTGACCCAAACTTAAAACAGTAACGAATATGATGGGAGTTTTAGAAATCCAATGACTCTTAAGGCGAGTGGTGGAAGCTCGGTTGCACGTCCGCAACTATATCAAACCCTAGCTGTATCAAAGATTGCCCAAGCGGAGCAACAGGACCGCTTTTTGGGTAATGGCGAACTGCAAGAATTAGCGACTTATTTTGCATCAGGGGCAAAGCGTTTAGAAATAGCCCAGGTGCTGACAGAAAACTCCGAGATTATCGTCTCCCGTGCTGCTAACCGAATTTTTACGGGTGGATCTCCCATGTCTTTTTTGGAAAGACCTAGGGAACCAGAGCCGGAAATGGCTATGGCTGGTGTTGGTGAAGGTCTGCCAACAGCCAGGGAATTAGGAGCTGTAACTTATGTAGAATCCCGTGGAGGGTTTTTCGGGAATTTAAGCTCTATATTTAGCTCTGGTGCAGGTGGTCCTACACCCGTGGGTTTTCGACCAATTAACGTATCCCGTTATGGTCCAAGCAATATGGCAAAAAGTCTCAGGGACTTGTCTTGGTTCCTGCGCTATGCTACCTATGCGATCGTGGCAGGAGACCCAAGTATTCTGTCTGTGAATACTAGAGGTTTACGAGAAATTATTGAAAATGCTTGTTCCACAGAAGCAACTATTGTGGCTCTCCAGGAAATTAAAGCAGCTTCAATTTCCTACGTGCGTAAAGACCCCGAAGCCACAGCCATTGTGACGCAGTATATGGATGTTTTGATTACAGAATTCAAAGCACCCACACCTTCCAATAAACTGCGACAACGTTCTTCCTCTGACCAACAGGGTTTAGAACTGCCTCAGATTTACTTTAATGCTTCAGAGCGACGACAGAAATTCGTGATGAAGCCGGGATTATCTGCTACTGAGAAAAATGATGTAGTCAAAGCAGCATACCGGCAAATGTTTGAGCGTGACATTACCCGCGCTTATGGTCTAGGGATCTCTAATTTAGAATCCCAGGTAAAGAATGGCGACATCTCCATGAAAGAGTTTATTCGCCGCTTGGGTAAATCCCCACTTTACCGCAAACAGTTTTATGAACCATTTATTAATAGTCGCGCTCTGGAATTAGCTTTCCGCCATATTTTAGGTAGGGGACCTAGTTCTCGGGAAGAAGTACAAAAATACTTCTCTATTATTTCTAACGGCGGTTTACCAGCCTTAATTGATGCCTTAGTAGATTCTCAAGAATATTCTGATTATTTTGGGGAAGAAACTGTTCCTTATCTGCGGGGTTTGGGTCAAGAAGCTCAAGAATGTCGCAACTGGGGACCACAACAGGATCTATTAAACTACAGCGCTCCTTTCCGCAAAATCCCCCAATTTATCACTACTTTTGCGGCTTACAATCAACCCCTACCAGACCAACATCCTTATGGTTCTGGTAATGACCCCTTAGAAATTCAATTTGGGGCGATTTTCCCGAAAGAAACTCGCAACCCCAGCAGCAGTCCAGCCTTCTTTGGTAAGGATACCAAGCGTCTGCTGATTCACAGAGGACCGGGAATTAACAATCAAAACAGCAACCCGAAAGCAAGGGGAGAATTTCCTGGAAGTTTGGGAGCGAAAGTTTTCCGTTTAGACCAACTTCCTGGGAAAACAGGTGCTAGTGTTCAGTTCGCAGAAAGCTCAACCCAAAAAGTTATTAAAGCTGCTTATTTACAAGTTTTTGGGCGTGAAGTATATGCTTATCAGCGTCTGTCAGCACCGGAAACTAAGCTAGAGAATGGTGAGATTACTGTACGGGAATTTATCCGCATCTTAGCCAAATCCGATGCTTTCCGGAAAACATATTGGAGTAACCTATATGTGATGAAGGCAGTTGAGTACATTCATCGCCGGTTATTAGGTCGTCCTACCTATGGAAGGCAAGAAACTAACCAATACTTCGATATTTGTGCTAAAAAAGGCTTCTATGCCTTAGTAGATGCCATTATTGACAGCAAGGAATATGCAGAGGCATTTGGTGAGGATACTGTTCCTTATGAACGCTATTTGACACCTGCTGGTGTGGCAATGCGACAGTTGCGGGTTGGTAGCATTCGCGAAGATGTTACACCTAGTGTGCAAAAGCAGGAAACTCCAAGGTTTGTGGAATTGGGTACACCCACAGAAATGCGGATGGAGCCAGGTGCTGAGTACCGTATGAATCAAGGTGTTTCCAAGCAACGGGAACAAACAAAAGTCTTCAAGTTGATTGCTGGAATTAACGACAAAGTTGCTGTCGAAAACCTGATTAGTGCTGCTTATCGCCAAATTTTTGAGCGCGATATTGCTCCTTATGTATCTTCCTCCAGAGAATTCAAAGTTCTGGAAAGTAGATTGAGTAACGGAGAAATTACCGTTAAAGAGTTTATTGAAGGTTTGGGTTATTCTAGCTTGTACTTGAAAGAGTTTTATACCCCTTACCCCAATACCAAAGTTATTGAATTAGGAACCAAGCACTTCCTAGGACGCGCTCCCTTAGATCAAGCAGAAATTCGCAAGTACAACCAAATTCTGGCAACTCAAGGTATTCGTACCTTTATTAATGCCATGGTTAATAGTGCCGAGTATATAGAAGCATTTGGCGAGGATACAGTACCTTACAATCGCTACCTCACCCTACCTGCGGCAAACTTCCCCAACACTCAAAGGTTATATAACCAATTAACCAAACAAAATAATGATTTGGTTGTACCCAGCTTTGATAACATAAAGCCCCGGATGGACGCATCTAAACTGCCCCTCACCGGAAAAGCGATCGCAGATATGGCGGCTAAGTCTCAACAACAAGAGCCTTTATATACCCAGCTAGGACGCTCCATTAGCTATTCCCAAACAACCAAAGCCAAGGCTAAGAATGCTCGGATTTATCGCGTAACTCCCAATAGTCAATCTGGAGAGGTGGCAGTTGCAATTAATGCGATTTATTCCCAAGTATTAGATTTATGGGACAATGAAGTTCCCCAACAAATGCGACTACCAGAATTGGAAACCAAGTTACATAACCGGGAAATTTCCGTTCGTCAGTTTGTTGCCGCTTTAGTGCGATCAGAAATTTATCGTCAGCGATTCCTGACTTCCTATCCTCAAAACAAAGTTGTGGAATTTTTATTCCGCCACCTATTGGGAAGAACGCCTACAAATCCAAGGGAAATACAGGAGTATAATCAAGTACTGGAAAATGGGAACTTCTCTCAGGCTGTTGATGGGATGGTAAATTCCTCTGAGTATAGGCAGTTTTTTGGTGAAAATATAGTTCCTTACCGCCGTAATTCGTCCTTCCCAACAGGCAATTAATTGGGCAAAAGCCAGCAAAAACGTCCATGTAATCAAATGCCAGCACGCAGGGTATCAAGTAAATATTGTTGCTTGACACCCTGTATTTTTGACTATTTGTGATTAACCTCTTAACTTTGCTTAATACTGCTGGCAACCCAGGAAAACAGTCAGAAACCAACAAGCAAAATATTACAAACTATTAAGAGCATTAATATATGCTCAACAGAATGACCGAAAATATTTGCGGAAGGCACTGAGTGAAAATGCTTGTGTACTTGTGTTTACCCAAGCAACCTCGGAATTGTACTAGACACAGGGATTACTTCAAGTATATTGTTGTGTTTTAGGACAAAATAAGTAAAAGCTCAATAGAGCCTTATAAAGTCGCACCAGCGCAATCATATTCTGGTTTCATTATTGTTGGAGGAATCCATTCATGAGTATCGTCACGAAGTCCATCGTGAATGCTGATGCTGAAGCCCGCTATCTCAGCCCCGGCGAACTAGATAGAATTAAGAGCTTTGTTACAGGTGGTGAGAGTCGTCTGCGGATTGCTCAAGCCTTAACAGATAACCGGGAGCGGATCGTTAAGCAAGCTGGTGATCAGCTATTCCAAAAGCGTCCTGATGTTGTTTCTCCTGGTGGTAACGCTTACGGTGAAGAAATGACAGCAACCTGCCTGCGTGACCTAGACTATTATCTGCGCTTGGTGACCTATGGTGTTGTTTCTGGTGATGTTACTCCCATCGAAGAAATCGGCATCGTTGGCGTAAGAGAAATGTATAAGTCTTTGGGTACTTCCATTGATGCTGTTGCTCAAGGCGTAGCTGAAATGAAGAACGTAGCTGGTAGCCTGATGTCTGGAGAAGACGCTGCTGAAGCTGGCTCTTACTTTGACTACGTGATTGGTGCAATGTCATAGGGTAAATATTCTGCATACCTAACTGACATACAAAAATTGCAATAAAGTTGGAAAAAAGGAAATAACAACATGCAAGACGCAATTACCGCTGTTATTAATTCCGCAGACGTTCAAGGCAAGTACTTGGATGGCGGCGCAATGGAAAAGCTCAAGGGTTACTTTGCAACTGGTGAGTTGCGAGTGCGTGCAGCTACCAACATCAGTGCTAACGCTGCTGCGATTGTTAAAGAAGCTGTAGCTAAATCTCTTTTGTATTCTGATATCACCCGTCCTGGTGGTAATATGTACACCACCCGTCGCTACGCTGCTTGTATTCGTGACTTGGATTACTACCTCCGTTACGCTACCTACGCTATGTTAGCTGGCGATCCTTCCATCCTAGATGAGCGTGTACTCAATGGTTTGAAGGAAACCTATAACTCCCTAGGCGTTCCCGTTGGTGCTACGGTAACAGCTATCCAATCCATGAAGGAAGTAACTGCTAGCTTGGTAGGTCCCGATGCTGGTAAGGAAATGGGCGTATACTTCGACTACATCTGCTCTGGCTTGAGCTAATATCTAGTTCGCGCTTAATTATTTAGGTGCGGCTTCAGTTCAGGACTGGAAGTCAATCGTGAGTGCTAGGATGTTTTGTCGCTTATTTCACCAGAGTATGGTGCTAAGTGTTTAGCTTTCTAGTATTGATGCTTGATTTCCAGCCTTGGAATAATTAGTTTTAAAACTTGTGTTGATTTTGACGAGCGACCCCGCGACGACGACAGTCGCTCTGGGTAGCGCGAGTCGTGAAATAAAGAGTTTTTACAGCCACTAGGAAGGAGATTTAAGACTATGCGGATGTTTAAAGTTACTGCTTGTGTTCCCAGCCAAAGTAGGATTCGTACCCAGCGCGAACTACAAAATACCTACTTTACCAAGCTAGTACCCTATGAAAATTGGTTCCGCGAGCAGCAACGGATTCAAAAAATGGGTGGCAAAATTGTTAAAGTTCAGTTAGCTACTGGTAAGCAAGGTACTAATACTGGTTTAAAGTAATTTCTATAGACCATAAATTATTTTGGGAGTTGGGAAGAGGTCAATTTCAGACCTCTTTTTGCATTTGACCAATTAATTCATAATTATTAATTCATAATTTGTAATTAATAGTGCTGGATTATCAAAAATATTAAACACGCCGTGCCCTCACTGATAACATAACCAGTTTGCCAACAATATTAAACACGCCTTGCCCTAGCCATGAATGTTTAAAAACAGTGACAGGGAAGTGATTGCATTTGGGTAAACCAATGTGTTTTGGGCACGGCGACATTCAGATTATGGCATGGAGAAAAAGTCAGTTGATGCCGTGCCCCTACGCTCTTCTAAAATACAAGGGGTGCAATGCTTGCGCCATTGTCATTGATGATTGTCATAAGTTACCGAAGTTTTTAATTTATGGAAAAAACGACATTTGGGGGCGGGTGTTTCTGGGGAGTAGAGGCGGCTTTTCGCCAAATAAAGTGTGTTGTTGCCACTTCGGTTGGATATGGCGGAGATTTTGAGAATCCATGTCATTTAGATGTTGCGGCGAGGATTACGGGACACGCTGAGGTGGCGCAAGTGGAATATAATCCCTCTGTGGTTAGTTATGATGATTTATTGGCAGTATTTTGGGATATTCATGAACCCACTATAGCTGTAGCCAGGGAAGTTAGGATGTAAACTCTAATATTTTTCACTTGCTTATACGCATTTCAATGTCCTAATCAAAATGGCTACCGCTATATCTCACGCATTCTGGAGGCAGAGTCTAGAAACTAGCTAATCTAAGAGTTGAATCTTATCTTCGCGCCATTTTGATGAGAATGTTTGTCCTAATTGCAGTTTCATTGTAGGGGCACGGCACCGATAATATAATCAGATTGCCAAAAATATTAAACACGCCGTGCCCTCACCGATAACATAACCAGTTTGCCAACAATATTAAACACGCCTTGCCCTCACTGATAACATAACCGGATTACCAACAAAATTAAACACGCCGTGCCCTAGCCATGAATATTTAAACACAGTGACAGGGAAGTGATTGCATTTGGGTAAACCAATGTGTTTTGGGCACGGCGACATTCAGATTATGGCATGGAGAAAAAGTCAGTTGATGCCGTGCCCCTACGCTCTTCAAAAATGCAAGGGGTGCAATGCTTGCGCCATCGTCATTGATGATTATTAAATACATAAATAGGGCTTGCTGTTCGCGTAGCGTAGCGTTAGCTATAAAAGTCATGATTGTGGAGGTAGGGAACTCTTAACTCTTAATAAAGAACAGTTTCACCCCTATTGTTTCCATTATTTTTGACTCCAAAAAATTGTCAATGCAAGGTTTTTTAACCTCAAACCCCTATTTCCTTGCACTTTCTCCGGATAAAATAGCCTAAAAGCATTGATAAATAAATGTTTTATAGTTATTCAGCAGACCCTAAATAGAAGTCAAAATTCTATCAATTTAGTCAAGCAACTTCACAAATTATTCAGGTTTTGTGGGGCTAATTTTTTTGTATGGTCATAATATGCTTAATTAATTTGCGATCGCTAATGATTCATCAACAACAACTTATAATTCCCACTACAGGTCATGGGGATATGCACGATTTAACCGATAAAATCGCTGAAATAGTCAAAAAATCGGGCATTAAAGTGGGAATGGTAAATATATTTAACATCGGTAGTACCGCTGTTATTGGGGCTATTGAATTTGAACCTGGACTCAAACAAGATTTACCTGCACTCTTGAATAAATTAATACCTCCTAGCCGAGAGTACGGACACGAACAAACCTGGCATGATGGTAATGGACACTCCCATTTACAAGCAACTTGGATGGGTCCAGAACTTACTGTTCCAATTAGCGATCGCAATTTAGTTCTAGGTACTTGGCAACAAATATTTCATCTAGAATGCGATATCAAACCCCGTCAACGGCAAGTTATGGTGACGGTGTATGGGGAGTGAAGGAGTAGGGGCGGGGTTTCCCCGCCCGGAGTGAGGGAGGGAAGAAAATACTCTTACAAAAGTTCGAGCTGGGGCTTATATCCGCAAGGTTTGACGTTGAAATCAATATATAGTATATTCGTACTATAGATTAAATATTTAAGCTTACCGTTTTAATAAGTTACTAGTCAATTAGGCAACAGGAGAGTATGACTAATGAAGCTATCTAGATTGCATTTAAGTAGTATAGTGGCGATCGCTCATTCTGGGGAATATTTGCAGTTGCTTATAGATAGGGGAAATGAGCTGGAATTATTGGAAGTTCCTGCACCTGTGGAGGCTTATGAAGGATTGCAGGAGTTAAATGAGATTGTTGCAGATTCCCTGGCGTTACCAACAATAGATGAAGCGATCGCTATGTTACCAGTGGAGTCATCTATGGCGAATGCTGTAGGTTATGACAGTGACGAAGAAGTCTTGCAGATTGAGTTTAACAACGGAGCCATATACCAATATACAGATGTTGATGACGAAACCTGGGATGGGCTATATAAGACCGATTCTATTGGTAAGTTTTTTAACAAGGAAATTAGGGGAAAATATCAATACGAACGTCTTGATTAGGAGTTGAGAGTTGTTAGTTGTTAGTTGTTAGTTGTTAGTTGACGGTTGGTTATTTGGGAGTATCCCAATGTTTCAAAATATGCAGTAGTGGGAGCATCTTGCTCCCTGCTCCCCTACCCTCTTCTTAACTCAGCTTCTCAGGCTAACGCCGAATTTCTCTACCAAAGCTTCCCGGACTTTGTTGTGTACGGCTTCTACCTCCTTATCTTTCAGGGTGCGATCGCTTGCTCGATAAATGAGGCGAAATGCTAAACTCCGCTGTCCTGTGGGTACGTTTTCACCACGGTATTCATCGAACAATTCCACTGAATCTAGTAAAGTTTTACCTGCTTTGGTAATGGCTTTTTGAATCTCGGCGACGGTGATATCTACGGGTGCAAAGAAGGCAATATCGCGGTCTGATGCAGGATAGGTAGAATAGGACTTAAATGTGGGGATGAGGATTTCATCCTGGTCTAAGGCATCTAATAGTACATCTAAATCCAGTTGAAACACATAGATTGAATCTGGTAGGTCTTTATCTTTTCGCAACTGGGGATGTAATTGCCCGAATACACCTAATTTATCACCTCCCACCCACAAGGAAGCGGTACGTCCTGGATGGAGGCGGTTATCTTGGCGATCTGGTTGATATTCAACCTGTAACCCCATTTGGGTGAATACACTTTCTAAAATGCCCTTGGCTGTAAACCAAGTCATGGGTTCTTCTCTACCACTGTTGTGCCAATGGCTAGAGGTAATGTCACCCCCCATAATTCCTGCTACTATATCGGCTTCTTGTAATCCTTCATCTTGCCAGAAAATTCTGCCAATTTCAAAGCCATTTAAGGAACCGTTACCCTGTTCTATATTATACTGAAATACATCAATCAACCCAGAGATTAAATCGGTTCGCAGGGCGGAATATTCGCTGAATAGGGGATTACTCAGTTCAATCTGTTTGTCTTCCCCTGGCTTGACTAGGGAGTACTGCATTAATTCCGTCAAACCTTCTGCTCGGAAGCTAGCCCGTAATTTGCGGATCAGTTCTTGATCGATTGGTAAATAACCAGCTTCAGATTTTTCGGGGAGGGTATCACTAAAGCGATCGTAACCGTAAAGGCGGGCAATTTCTTCAATTAAGTCAATTTCCCGTTCCAAGTCGCGATAGCGGTAGGAAGGAACTGTCACTGTCCAAGTATTATCTTCTTTTGGTGTTAGTTCACACCCCAAGGCGGTGAGGATACGTTCTACATCTGCACTTTCCAACTCACCCATTTCATCATTACCCAGTTCCACCGGACCAAGCACTTGATTTACCCGTTCTAAACGCAGTTCAATGGAACGAGACCAAGTTGTAGGATCGGGACGACTATCGGCTTTTTCTTGGGTAATAATTGTGCCACCAGCTAGTTCGGTAATTAAGGAGAGGGCACGGCGACAAGCTACTTCCAAGCCAACGCTATTGACACCCCGTTCGTATCTTCCGGAAGATTCACTCCTCAAACCAACACTGCGGGAGGAGCGGCGAATGGCAACGGAATCAAACAAGGCTGCTTCTAAGACAATGTTTTCTGTTCCCAAATGGACTTCTGTTTCTGCTCCGCCCATCACCCCTGCTAGGGCTACAGGTTTTTCATTGGCAGTAATTAGCAGGTTTTGGCTAGTTAGGTTGCGGGTTTGTCCGTCCAGGGTTTTCAAAGATTCCTCGCCATAGGCAAAGCGTACCCCAATGGTGAGTTTGTCACCACCTGCCACAGATTGCAAGCGATTACCATCAAAGGCGTGGAGTGGTTGTCCCCATTCCAGCAATATATAGTTCGTAATATCAACAATATTATTAATGGGACGCATTCCCGCACTGTGTAACCTCTGTTGTAACCAGTCGGGGGAAGGAGCAATTTTTATACCTTCAACTACTGTACCAAAATACGCCGGACAAGCTTGGGGTTCGCTAATTTTTAAGGTTAAATTACCTCCGCCTTGGGGTAGGGACATGGTATCAGGTTCGGGAATACTTAACTTACCACCCGTAAGTGCAGCTACTTCCCTCGCCACACCCACCATACTCAAGGCATCGGCGCGATTGGCAGTAGAGGTTAAGTCTAAAATAATATCATCCAAACCCAAGAAGGGGCGGACATCACTACCCAGTTGTAAATTTTCTTGGGTGAAAATATGAATACCATCAACATCCGTAGGTAAACCTAGTTCTTTTAAAGAACAAATCATGCCATTAGAAGGCTCACCCCGCAGTTTTGTCGGCTTAATTTTTAAATCGATGTTGGGTAGGTATGTGCCAACGGTTGCCACAGGTACATAAATATCTGCACATACATTTGATGCACCACAAACAATGTTTAAAGGTTCTCCCTTGCCAATATCAACTTGGCAAACACTTAATTTATCAGCATTGGGATGGGGTTGGCGTTCTACTACTTTTCCTATTACCACACCATCTGCCCAAGTGCGGCGATCCTCAATTTCTTCTACCTCAAACCCTGCCATGGTGAGGGTTTCAGCCAAGTCTTCCGGGCTAAGTTTTATTTCGACTAGTTCCCGCAGCCAATTCAGAGAAATACGCATGGAATGAGTTTGCTTGTTTGATAAAGATATTGTTTGCTCTAATGTTTATGTTATCTGCAAATCTCACCTGTAAATCGGATTGTTGCTAGCCGTCATAGAAATATCCGCATATAGTAGCGATTCCTAGCTTTGTGACTAACTCCTCAAGGGCGCACGCAATGCGCCCCTACTCCGCGCCTCCGCGCCTATTTTCAAGTTAGCCCCTCACGGGAAAATCCCACAACCAAGGATGAAAATACCTCGACTGCGGTTCCTACACCTAAGCTGTCAACCATCAACTAACAACTAACAACTAACAACTAACAACTATCAACCATTTTCTAGCTAGGGATAATCTTCTTTATTTTATAGTATTTTTGTACTATAATAAAAAAGTGATGGTGCATTGGGGTTGCTCCCAAAGCTTCAGGTATTTAGTTAGGTGGATGCAGAGGTTTATTTATGATTGAACACTATATTCTTAACCTTAATCCCACAGCCAAGCACGAATGGGATAGATGTATATTACGCGACCCTCTTACTGCACAGCGTCCAGACCTAGCGAAGCTGGTAGCGGAAGCAGTAGGGGCAAATGCTGGTAGTTATTTAGTCAGTGTAAATATTGAAGTACAGGTATTAAAACAAGCGAATGTTCCTGAAGTAGAACAGCTATCTTTGAATATGTCGGAAGTTAAGGAAAAACCTCAACTGCGGGAGGTGGCGTAAGAAGAGTGAGGGAGTAAAGGAGTGAAGGAAATTATTTTTATCCTTTTTCGTTCATTCCCTTCCCTTTTCGGAAGTTATGAAAGTTATTTGATATCATGTTCGGGTAAATAGTTACGTTTAAATCTCACGCATTAGACGCGTAAAGCCTACGGCATAGCTTCGCTTACCGCGCAGCGTGTCGCTTTGCGACTCAGCGGCTTCCCGCAGGGTAGGCGCAAAGACGCAAAGTTTTTATTGTAAGCAATTAAGCGAACTTGATATTAGACGGTTGTAAAGTGATTGGGAGTAAGGGTGTTTGGTTGGACTCCAATTATGATGGCTAATTGTTCTTGATTTTGGTTGAGAATTAAGGCATCCTGGGGATTATATCCAAAATCACCGGCAGAGACAATGGTAATCTGTTCGTAGGTTAAACCATTGGTTAGGACTAATAAATCTTGATCAAGTTGAAAGTCTGTAATGGTGTCTACCCCATGTTCTGATGCTAATACAAATTTGTCTACTCCACCATTACCAGTGAGCATATCATTACCCATACCACCAACCAAAATATTATCACTGCTATTACCTGTCAACACATCGTTATAGGATGTGCCAATAATATTATCGATATGATTTAGGGTGTCTCCTGGAATATTATTGGGATTGTCGGGAGTATTTGCGTCACGAATAGCTTCATACCAAGAACGAGCTATTCTATTGTTACCTGTGGGGGTGGGGTGAACGTCATCTTCCAAGTCGTCAATGTTCATGGGACTGGAAATATCGACAAAGGTAACATTCTTACCCGCTGCTCTTTTACTCTCAACTATACCGGGAATTAAGGCATTATATTGGTCTACTAACTTTTGTCTTGCAGCATTTTTATCGGGAGGGATGGAACCGACAAATAGTTGAGTGTCGGGAGATTGATTGGTAATTTGGTCAATGAGGTTACTTAATCGATTGGGTGCATCTTCAAGGTTATGATTTTGTAGAATGTCGTTAGTACCAACCATTAACAGTACGATATCAGGATGATAGGTACTTAATAGATTATTAATGCGATCGCTAACTTGATCGATTCTTTCACCAGTAACACCTGCATGGTCTTGATCAAATTTACCATGTCCACGGGAGCGATTACCAACAAAATCAATGTTGTAGCCTTTATTAGTTAATAATCTGTATAAATCATCACGATAGCCCCCCTTGTCTGATTCTAAATAGCCTTCGGTAATAGAGTCCCCTACTGGCATTAAGGTGAGTGGGGTTTCATTTGCAGGGAAAATATTATAAGTGGTAATACTATTATTTAAGTTAATATCAATACTTGTGGTAGCTTGACTATAGTCAACTGTTTCCAGCTCATCAACATTTCCATCAAAATATTGATTTCCACTACCACCATTAAAAATATTGCCGAAATTGATTGTGGTTGCTGGGATTGGGGAACTAGGATTTTCAGAATTCATGGTTTTCTCACTTCAGTTGATGGAGTAGTTGAGAAATTTTTTGGTTGATTTGATTGATATCAAATTTTTGACTGGCGATGGTGCGGGCGTGGTTAGCGATCGCTATAATATTTTCAGGATGGTTGTAGCATTGGGTAATTGTTTGTGCAAGTTCCTCTACGTTTCCAGGGGTGACGAGGAAGCCTGTTTTACCGTGTTCGACTAATTCCACTGCACCCCCAGCTTTGGCGGCGATGACGGGTTTTCCGCATAGCATGGCTTCTACAATGACTCTTCCGAAGGGTTCGGGGGAGGTAGAGGTATGGGTAACAACATCGCAAGTCGTCATGAGTTGGGGGATATCATGGCGAAATCCCCAGAATTTGACTCGATGTTCTAAGCCTAATTCGGCAACTTGTTGGTGTAGTTGCTGTACGTAATCATGTTCGCCAAAGAGTGCATCACCTACTAGGATGGCTGTGACTTGGGGGGGACATTTGGCTAAGGCGGCAATTAATATATGTTGTCCTTTCCAGGGTGCAAGGCGGCTGAAATGTCCAATGACAAATTTGTCTGCTATGTCTAATTGTTGCTTAGTTTGTTGGACTATGTTGTTGGCAATTTGATATTTTTGGGAATTAAAGCCGTTATATACTACTTTGACGAGATGGGGGTTTCCTCCTGCGTTGATGAAGGCGGTTTGACTGGCTTGGGAGTTGGCTATGACTAGGGATGCGAAGCGGTTGGCTAGGGTAATGGCTAGGTGTAGATTGGTTTTGCTGAAGTGGGTGGTGCAAAGGATATCATGTAGGTGATAAACCAGGGGACGGTGGGTGAGGAAGCTGGTTAATGCGCCGACGACTAATGCTTTTTGGGTGTTGGCGTAAATTAGGTCATATTTTCTGGCGATGGGTATTAGTTTGGTGATTAGGGGGATTATTTGGGTGAGGCTGGTTAATCCTTGGAGTAGGTTGCTTTGTTTGTGAGTTTTGATGGTTTGGTTGGTGAGAATTTGGACGGGGATATGGGATGTTTGTAGGAGGTTTCTAAAGTCGCCGTCGGTGAATAGGGTTACTAGGCTGGTATGTCGGTGGGGTTTGGCGATGTCTAGTAAGCATAGTTCTGCTCCGCCTGGTTTGCCACTTTGGTCTAGGAATAATATTTTCATTTGTATGGTAAAAGGTAAAATATATGGATTTATCTCACGCAGAGACGCAGAGGCGCAGAGAAGAGGAAGGAGTGAAGGAGTGAAGGAGGGAAGGAGTGAGGGAGGGAAGGAGTGATTCATTAAACTATCAACTAACAACCATCAACTAACAACTAACAACTAACAACTCCATCACTCAAAATTCTCTGGCGTACTTGTTGAGCGATTTTGCTCCAGTCAAAGTTGTTTACTGCATACTGGCGACAAGATTGTCTGGAGGGTTTGGGAATTTCTCCTAGTAAGAGTTGTGAGAGTTTGGTGGCGATATCTTTTGCTGAGATAGAGGAGGTTATTAAGTCTGGTGAGAATGGTGTTAAAATTTCTGGCATTCCCCCAATAGGGGTACATACAACGGGAGTACCACAGGCTAGGGATTCGACAATAGCTAATCCAAATCCTTCAAAGGATTGGCTGGGTATGACTGTTAAATCAGCGGCTTGATATGCTAGTGGTAAATGCTCGTCTGGGAGGAATCCTAGGAATTTAACGTTGTTGTTTAATCCCAGTTCTGTAGCTTGATTTTGTAGCACTAATTGTAGATTACCACGTCCTGCGATCGCTAGCCAAATATCTGGTATTTTGGGTTTAATTATTGACAGTGCTGTTAATAGTTTATCTACTCCTACTCGCTGTACTAAACGTCGGGAAGTAAATATAATTTGTCTATCTTGATGCCATCCTAATTGCTTTCTGGCTTCTGTTGGTGAGAAGTTTGGTTGAAATCTATCAATATTTACTCCCCCAGGAATTACATGAATTTTATCTCCTGGTATTTGATATTTTTCATGTAATATTTTACCGAATGCTTGACTGAGAACTATAAAGCGATCGCATTTTTGATAAACTTGTTTTTCTATCAATAATTTCTTGAGAAATACACTCAGTTTATTGGTTCCTTCAGCATGGCTTTCATCTGCCCAAGGACCATGAAAGTTAAAGGTAATTGGTATTGTTTTCGGTAGTAAGTCTATAATTGGTAAACTATACAGGGCAAAGTGTAAATTAATTGCGTCTATATGAGTGATATCTATTTTTTTAAATTTACTACGTACAGAATGTAGTCTTTGCCAGATAGATAGATTTGAGAATGCTAAATTTGTGAAATGGATATTTTCATGTAATTGTATATCTGGTAAATCTATCCCACATAAATGTATGTTGTCTTGATTAGCTGCCAGTTGTTGAGTTAATTCGTATACATATCTTTCTAGACCTCCTGGTGTATGAGGAAACCAACCCAATCCTAGGCATAAAATTGATGCCGGAGATGCTTTTTTATGTTGATTGTATTTATTGGTGCTGACTGTGCTTATCGTCATTTTATCGGAGGTGATAATTGTTTAATTTATTGCTAGACAAACACCCTGTAAGTAATTACTTATTAAAAAACCGCTCCAGACGCAGAGGGCGCAGAGGGAAGAGAGATGGAGGAGAAAGTTCATTTATCAAATTTCCGTCTCTGTCAAACTTTACCCTGTGCTGAGGGACATCCCTCTCCTGAATAAAACTATGGTGTAAAAAAATTATCGACTTCCCAAAAATCTTTGGAAAACCTCACCCTGACAAAAGCGGACATCCCTCTCCTTAATAAGGAGAGGGAAAGATTTTTGCGTAGCAAAAAGCGAGGGTGAGGTAATGATTTTACACATTTGAGAGTTACTTCAAATATTTTTTTATCTCAAGTAAAGGTATAAGGATAAATAGTTAATCATGGATTATACAATTAGATTTAAATCAAAACAGATAATTGATTCAATTGATGTGCTTGTTTTGACTTTTTTATAAACAACATATATTTATTTTCAATCAAACAAGCCTCTACCGATAGAAATCAAAGTATCCGGATAAAAACAATATATTCTTTTGACAAAGTTTTGATAAACTTGGTTCCGTTTATTTAAACCTTAGATAATTTAAAGATAAATATCCATCTCAAATTAATTTAGAACACCTTAATTTATATCTCCCACTTTTCCAAAAAGTCGGGGATCTGGGCAACGCAATTTTTATACAAATTACCAAAATGCAACTACTTACAAGTATCAAATATCTTGCTCAATCAAGGCATTTTTGGCGGAAAAAAATTATCCAAATTTTACCCATTATCATAGGGATTATAGCGATTTATTTTACCACCAGTGGCACTTCTGCGATCGCTTACACAACTTCCTGGATTGGTAATAGTTTTGGTGGTGGTGATAAATGGGTGCAAATCAAGATTGAGGGGATGGAGGTTACTAGGGATGGTAAGGTTTATACCAATAGTATTTGGGATGAAGCTGGTAGGGAAGTCGGTATTTATCAAAATGGTAATGTTATAGGCAAAGCTGAGGATTTACATGGTTGGGGAAGACATGGGGGTAAAGCTATCGCGGTGGATGGAAGGTATATGTATGTCGCCATGCAACAATCGGCGGAGAGGAATGCTCAAGGGAAGGATTATCCATCACCGGGAACTACTTGGTATTGTGTGCGGAGATACAATCTATCTGGTAAACCCACCCCTTTTTCTGGAGGACGGGGTTGGGATAGGAGTATGCTGATTGTCAGTAAGCAGGATGCTATTACGGGGTTGGCTGTAGCTAACCATCGTTTATATGTCAGTGATGCAGCAACTAACCGTATTCGTGTTTATAGTACGAGTAACTTTGGTAAGCCAGTTGGTAACTTCCCCGTTTCCCATCCCGGAAAAATCGCCATAGATAGAAGGAGGAATTTGTGGATAATTCAAGCAAACACCCGTAAAATTCTGCATTATTCCCCTGTTGGGAAGCAGTTACCAGGAACCATTACCAATGCAGGGAAACCAACTGCGATCGCATTTGATAGACGTGGTAGATTATTAGTTACGGATAATGGTGTTCGTCAGCAGGTGTTGATTTATGATGTTCGTCGCACACCCAAGTTAGTTGGAACTTTGGGGACTAAGGGGGGGGTTTATGCCGGGGTTCCCGGTAAGGTTGAAGATTTGAAACTGTATGACTTGAGTGGTGTGGGTGCAGATGCCAGGGGGAATATTTATGTTAATAGTGGTTTGCATGGTGGTACGGATTTACGCAAATTCTCCCCTGATGGAAAACTGCAATGGCGATTACTAGGTTTGCATTTTGTCGATAATGCAGATATCGATCCCCAAACCGACGGATTAGATGTATTTGCCAAACAAGAAAGATTTTCCATGAACTACAGTAAACCTGTGGGTAAGCAATGGACATACCAAGGGTACACCTTAAACCCCTTCAAATATCCCCAAGATGCTCGCTTACATACCTCCCCCACCTCCGTCTTCTTTCGCCGCATCCAGGGTAAGCCTTTCATGTTCCTGACGGATATGTATAATAGTTTCCTGGAAATCTATCGCTTCAATGGGAAAACAGACGGGGAAATCGCCATCCCTGGGGGGATGTTTGTCGGGACAAATGGTAAGGGTGGTAAAGCAATTTCCGGGAAATGGCCACCATTGCAACCAAATAAGGGAGAATGGATATGGCGCGATCGCAATGGTAATGGTGCCTTTGATAAGGGGGAGTATGACAGTAGCCAGGATTATCCCTACCTTGGTGGTTGGTGGGTAGATAGTAGAGGGGATGTGTGGAAGACTTTACGAACTCAAGATGGTGTGGGAATTCGTCATTATCCCGTACAGGGGGTGGATGTGAAGGGAAATCCCATCTATACCTACAGTACGATGGAGAAGCAGAAAACTCCCAATATCTTTACAGATTTGCGGCGAATTGAATATATACCAGAAACAGATACTATGTATTTATCTGGGTTTACAAAGGAACACCCCGCCACCCGCGATGACTCTAAGTGGTATGGTTCCGAGTTAGTTCGTTATGATAGGTGGAGTACGAGAAATCCCCGACTGCGGTGGCGGTTGCAAGTTCCCTATAACCCCCAAGCAAAGCCGGAATTACTCACAGCGAGCATGAGTGTGGCGGGAAATTATGTCTTTTTAGTTACTTTTAAAACAGCAGAAGTTTATATTTATAGAGCTGATACAGGGAAATTGGTGAAGACTCTCAAACCAGGGAAAGAAGTAGCAGGGGAGAGTGGTTGGATTGATATTCCCTATGGTATTCGGGCGGTGCGTCGTCAGAATGGGGAGTATTTAGTATTTGTGGAGGAAGATTGGAAAGGGAAAGTGATTTTTTATCGTTTGAACCTGTAGGGGCACGGCATCTACAATATATTTTCATCAGCAACAATATTAAACACGCCGTGCCCTTGCCGACAAACCGCATCTACAATATATTTTCATCAGCAACAATATTAAACACGCCGTGCCCTTGCCGACAAACCGCATCTACAATATATTTTCATCAGCGATAATATTAAACACGCCGTGCCCTTGGCTGCAAACCGCATCTGCAATATATTTTCATCAGCAACAATATCAAACACGCCGTGCCCTTGCCCACAAACGGCATCTACAATATATTTTCATCAGCAACAATATTAAACACGCCGTGCCCTTGGCTGCAAACCGCATCTGCAATATATTTTCATCAGCAACAATATTAAACACGCCGTGCCCTTGGCTGCAAACCGCATCTACAATATATTTTCATCAGCGATAATATTAAACACGGCGTGCCCTTCCCTGCAAGCAGATATTCACCAGCAAAAACGACGGGTTTTCATGGAACAGTTTAGATGCGATCGCTAGCATAACATAACAAGTTTGGTGTTTGTGAAAGAAGGTTGGAAAGGGGAAGGTGATTTTTTATCGCTTGAAGATTTAGATATGCACAAATCTTGCATCATAATTATTGTCAGGTGGGCAGTGCCAGCCTGCTTGTTTCGTTTCAGCCAGTTAACAGTGAATAAACCTCCTTAACCCGAATTTGGTTACGAATATTTTATCGCGGGTTAGGGCACGGCGTGGGTTGTGATTATTCTAGAACCCAATAGATTGTCGATGCCGTGCCCCTACGGGATAATATAATTTATTGTTTGGTATTTTTGAGCTTGCTTTAATGTCACCTTGACAGGGAGAGCAATATCCACCTTACGCCTATTATCCTAGTGAATACCAAAAAATGAATTTCTTGTAGGGGCACGGCACCCACAATATTTTCCCATATGCAATAATATTAAACACGCCGTGCCCTTTGCCTAATTTATCAATTCTAAAACCAGAATAAATTATTAGGAATTAAATAAAAATGGGACGAACGACAGCGACGTAATCGCCAAAATGCTGGGATTGCTTCCCTACACGGAGCCTGTTGCGAGCGTACGCTGAAAGCGTTCTCGCAGAGTAGCGCGGCAATCCGCTCGCAATCACAAATAAGGCTTGCGTAAGTCCTGTTAAAGTTATTCAGCAGATTCTAATTAACTTATAGACTTCAGACTAAAGTTAAGGTAATTTACTACTGTACATAGGGCAAGAATAAATACCCAATAGGTATGCTCACATGATATTTGACCAATTTGCATTTATCCAAACAGACAAATGAATGACAGCAATATCAACTCATCCAGATTCGACGAACATGCAGATAGAATGACTGCTTTAGAAACAGAAGTTGCAGCTTTAACTAAAGAAAATCGAGAACTCAAGGATTTACTTCGGAAACTAGATACAGAAGATATATATGCCCATCGTATTTATAAACAAGTTAAAGAAAAGTTAGATTCAGAAAACGATAATCAACAAAAATTTGATAATCCCCTATTAACTGCTGTTATCTCAATCGTTGTTGCTTTATCAGGTAATACCGCCTTTTTTGGCATATTACAAGCTTCCATCACAGAAGGTGTAAAAACTGTACAAAGAGAAGGTGAGAAAAAAGTAAAAGCCGTAGAACAACAAGTTGAACAAGCTGCGGAAGATGCGGTTAAAATTGTCAAAAGAGAAGGTGAGCAAGAAGTACAAGCTGTAGAACAAAAAGTTAAAAAAGCTGCGACAGAAGCCGCGAATGCAACTACTGAAAAAATCAATGCAAAAATCAAAGAAAATGTCAGCCAAGCTGTAAAAAAAGAAGTAAAAGAAAAAGTCACAATTACACCAGAAAAAGTCAAACAAATAGTGGAAGAAAAAGTTAAACAGGAGATGGGAGAAACAAAGACTCCTTAAACAATATCAGGACTATTTTATTGGTTATAAATCTCTAAAGCTTGATTATAAGACGCGATCGCAGCTTGGATATTTTCCTTTTTGTCTCCTAAAATGCGATCGTGGTAGGCATCTCCTAAGTTATTGTGTGTCATTGCCCAATCCCAGGGATATACATCTGGGGTATAGACTTGCAAAGCATCATGGTAAGCAGCGATCGCTTTTTCTTGGTTTTCTGCCTTGTTCCCCATAATTCTCTCAGCATAAACTGTACCCAAATTATTCTGTGTCATCGCCCAATCTTGGGGAAACTCCGCCCTAGTTCTCACTGTTAAAGCATCATGGTAAGCAGTGATCGCTTTTTCTTGGTTCTTGGCCTTATCACCCATGATTCTCTCAGCATAAACTGTACCCAAATTATTCTGTGTCATCGCCCAATCTTGAGGAAGCTCTGCCCTAGTTCTAACTGTTAAAGCATCATGGTAAGCAGCGATCGCTTTTTCTTGGTTCTTGGCCTTATCACCCATAATTCTCTCAGCATAAGCCAGACCGAGATTATTTTGCACTATCGCCCACTCAACCCACAAATCTAACCTTTGGTAGGTATCCAAAACCAGCTCATAACCTGTGATGGCAATTTCCAGATTCGTCCCTTTGTCAGCCATGGGAAACAGCTTAATCAAATTACTAAATTCCACCACTAAAGCTGCCATATATTCTGCCTCATTGGTGCTTGCCTCTTCAATAGTGGTAACAAACCAGTAACTTAATACTACGATGAAATGCTCGTCGAGTTGATCTATATTCTCGGCTAATAAAGGATAAACTACCTGGGGATCGCTACTTGTTTGTGCGATCTTTTGTATGACATTTAGTAAAACTTCTAAGTATCCTTCTGAATCCTGTAGTATATTTTCTAAATCATCAATATCTTGTTTTCCCTCTGTCTGATCTTCCTGTTTTAACAATTCCCTGAGTTGATTTTTGAGACTGGGTAACCAAGCTTTGATTCTCTCATCCCCGCCTGACGTAGCTTGTTTGGCTACTGTTGCCACCATCTCCAATAAATCTGCGTCAAGTAAATCTTCATTAGCGAATAGGCTCAAGTAAATTTTGATTAGCGAATAAAATATCTGATTATTCTCCACTCTGACAAATTAATAACTTTTCAATTAAATCTAAATAACCATTGGTACCCTGGGGTGAGTACCTCATTTAAGTAGGAACCGCTATATTTTGGAGTTTAGACTATTTTGACCAACCAAACCGCCAAACCCTTATCCAGAAAGGCTTTGATGATTTATCGGTTGTTTTGGAGTCTGAAATCTAAAATGCTTGCTACACAAGGGTTATAGCCTGCAAAAAAGAATTTAGTCTCAACTCCAGTATATTACTTATTACTTATTACTTATTATTTACTTTTGGTCAAGTTAAATAAGTAAACACCATTTTTAATAAATCCACACGGCTAAATGGCTTGGTAAAAAACCCAGAGGCTCCTACCATTTTAGCTTTGACCCTATTGATAATTCCTTTGTTTGCAGTTACCATCACAATCGGTGTATTTTTAAACATAGAATTATTGCGTATCAACTGACACAATTCATATCCATCCATCTCTGCCATGTTCAGATCCAGTAAAATCAAATCTGGACGGTAGCGAATAATGGATATCGGAGCTTTTACCGGCTCATTAATGGTGACAACAGAAAAAATATCATCTTTCAAAAAGTGACTAATCTGTTGCAGAATTATGGGACTATCATCTACAGAAACAATTGTGTGTACTTTTTGCCTATCCAATTCTAGGGGGATAATCAAATCATGATCGGAGTCAGAATTTTCCACTGTAGTGGTTGACTGTGGTTCTTGTTGTGGGGGTTCATATACCTGGGGTATTTCTACCAATTGTTTGTTCTCAGCTTTGATTACCAATGGAGTAGTATTAGTCACAGGATAAGTTTCTGGATGGGTAAAAACAGACTTGGTTTCCGGTTTATCCGCAACTATCTTTGGTAGCTTATCAAAGGGTGGATCTGGCTCATGTAGTATAATCTCTCCACGAACAATATAAGGGTATATATTACCAGCTAATTCTAATTCATCTCGATTGGTAATTACAGCCAGATGACGAATACTAAACCCTTTCATCCAATGAGTTAAGTCTAATTCATCGATTAAATTTGTTTTTGTGATTGGAATTGTATGGCATAAATATGGACGCTGATAGGGAGATGATATTTTTGTCTCCATTAATCGCCACAGTTGTAATCTTTCTTGACAAATTTTAATAATTTTTGTTACATTCAATCTGCAAATTTTCGGAATTGTATGTAGCTGATTTGTCAGTTCATAACTACCCTGTTGGATTAACAGAAATGATTCTATGGTTTCTTTCACCATTTCTTGAATTAACAAAGCTGCTTCTTCTACCGAAAAATATTGTTGCTCAATCAACCAGTGAATTCCTTGATATTCTTGATGTTCTACGATTTGATTGTGGGAATTTTCTGCCAACATTAATCGCAATTGCAGGCAAACTTCACTAGACAGGGTGGGAATTTGCACCGCTAGACGACGTAAATGCCTTTCTAGGCGATCGAGTGGTTCTACTGAATTTGTTGCGTAAATTATGCTTCCTTGCTCCAAGTAAATAGACCAAGAAACACGATTGCTTAATACTTGCAAACAAGTGTTTTCATGACAATTGGCTAATTGTCTGAGTAAACCTACGGGTCGTAAATTTTTGAAGGTACCATAATTAATATTTTCTAAAGATATTCTTAAATTATTGTCAATTGGTAACATATTATGGAATAGATTTTAAGGTATCTAATGCAAGCAGGCAGTCATAATTAGTCGGTAACTGGGAGAAACAACCTTTGTTACCCAAATTTTGCAATCTTTTGCAACAAGATATAGGAATCCTACTTGAATCTTGCTAGGTATACTGAGAATCAAATCTTTGTACAGCAAGCTTTGAGCTAAATTATTTTTTCAAAAATCAAATAGGAGTCCTATAGTTATTTTTGTCATACTCGAATCAAAAGAAATTTAAACCTTAATAATTGATCAAAATTTTTTTAACAAGTGTCCAGAATAATTATGTTATTTGTTATACTAAGATGCGCGTAGGTATAAGACCTCGTCCTTAAGGACGGGGTTTAAAAATAAAAAGAACTATGTAAATAAACTATAAGATTAACTACAACCCTAACCAATGAGCAATGACTAATAACAGCCATTGCCAGCCATGTATTTTTGTAATGATCTACCCAGCCATCCTATTCTAACAATATGGGTAAATAATGGCTTTTGTAAACTAATTATACTGAATTAAGTTGAAATTTTGACAAATCAATCAGGAGTTAGCCAGAAATGTAAGGGTTATATAAATTTTTATAACTCCTAAACTATTGGCATCCTGATAGCTTTGATTGTGGTTGTATTCATTACTATAAATTAATTTCATTTTCTGGCTGCATTTTCTACATCAAATCTTTAAGAAAAAGCAGAACTACAAACCATATTATATATATTGTGAAATATAGAGTTATCAGGCTCATGCCTCACCTAGATCAACCATTTTTTCCTCAAAGCTATCTGAGTGAATATACCGGAGAAACAACTTTGACTCCCGGATCCCATAGATTGATTCCTACTTAGTGGGTATTTCCATCTATTTTCCGCAATCATAATTGTGATTTTGGCTGTTTTACCCACTAGCTTGAAAGGAGTCAGGAGTTGATAGTTGACAGTTAACGGTTGACAGCTTAGGTGTGGGAGCCGCACTCGATATATTTTCATGTTTGGTTGTGGGATTTTCCTGTGAGGGACGATTATATTCTATCCACTTAACAAAGGAGGAAATGATTTATTACCCGAACCATTGTTGTAGCCACTCTGGGTATTTCAACTATATACTTTTGAGAGAAAGGAAGATTAAGCTTTGGCGTTTAACATAACACAAAAAGTTATGCCCGACACATTACAACTTGATGAAGTAGTGGAATTCGCGGAGAATCCCGAACCGCGCTGTCCTTGTGTACTACTACTAGACACCTCTGGCTCCATGCACGGAGAAGCTATTGAGGCTCTCAATCAAGGGTTATTGAGCTTTAAAGATGAATTAGTCAATAACTCTCTTGCTTCCCGGCGGGTAGAGGTAGCAATCATCACTTTCGATAGTACAGTGAATGTAGTGCAAGACTTTGTGACTGCCGATCAATTCCAGCCGCCAATCTTAACGGCACAAGGGTTGACTAATATGGGTTCTGGCATCCATAAAGCCTTAGACATGATCCAGGAGCGCAAGTCACAATATCGAGCCAATGGTGTTGCTTACTATCGTCCTTGGATATTTATGATTACCGATGGGGAACCCCAAGGAGAATTAGATCAAGTCGTTGAGCAAGCGGCACAGCGTTTACAAACTGATGAAGCCAATAAACGTGTTGCCTTTTTTTCTGTGGGTGTAGAGAATGCAAATATGACACGTTTGAGCCAAATAGCTGTCAGAACTCCCTTAAAACTCAAGGGGTTAAACTTCATCGAAATGTTTGTATGGTTGTCGGCTAGTATGTCGGCGGTATCCCATTCTCAAATAGATGAGCAGGTGGCTCTACCACCCATTGGTTGGGGAACGGTGTAGTGGTGATGTTTCGGTGGGGACTACTATGGGATTAGGGTTACTAGTGCAGCTGAAGAAAAATCAGATGTGCTAGTACGCCAATTCATCCCCAGAAACTGGGTTTATTTAATTTAATCTCCTGTCTAAAATACTGAACTGATTTTTCAGTACAGCAACCAGGAAAATAAACTAACCAAAATAATCATTAAAAAGCCTGTATTATTCTGCCTTTGCATCTACTGTAATTCTGTAATTCTATCTTTGTCATCTGCCTAATTGTACTAGTACAGTGGGCGCGGAAATAAACCAACCATTCTCAACCAACAAAACCCTTGCTCTATAGGAATTACGAATTCCGCGCAACGGTACTAGTTATTCACCCAGCTGTTAAAAAACCATTTTATGAAAATCTCAACACAGATACCTTATTGGCAGGTAGTAGCTGCCTCTGTATGTGGAACCAGCCACGTTAAAAACTCCCAACTGTGTCAGGATGCTCATCACTGGCAAACATTGCCAGACAGCGTTTTATTGGCAGCTGCTGCTGATGGTGCGGGTTCGGCAAGATTAGGTAAGATAGGATCGATGGTGGCAGTGGAAACTGCCATCGAATACATTTCCACCCAGGATGTTAATCGCCAAATCTTGGAGGATGACACGGCGGTGCTTACGCTGTTAAGGGATGCCATTGTAGCCTCCAAACAAGCAGTAGAAGATGAAGCGGTAGCTTGTGACGCTAAACCTCAGGATTTAGCCACAACCTTAATCATCACCATAGCCACCCCAGAAATGGCAGCAGTGGCGCAAATAGGTGATGGTATGGCAGTAGCCAAAGACCTACAAGGAAATCTCATCGCACTGACTACTCCAGATAGGGGTGAATATATTAATCAAACCACATTTCTGACCACCGTTGATGCTTTAGATACAACACAGGTGAAAATCTGCCGGCAAACTATAGTCAATGTTGGGATTCTCACCGATGGACTACAAATGCTTGCCATGAATATGGCTGCAGGCGAACCTCATAATCCCTTCTTCTCCCCCCTATTTGACTTTGTGAGTGCAGCAGAGGATCAAACAGTGGCAAGGGAACAATTGGTAAATTTTTTGCGTTCAGATAAAATCACCCAAAGAACAGATGATGATTTAACCCTCATCCTTGCGGCCTTAAATAATTGATCACAGATCGCCCATCGCCAATCCTTTGCCCGTAAACAATAACCATACTAAGGAACGTGCAGGTACTACGTTGTCTGACTAACCAAGAAATTATTCCTCTCAACCTCAGCGTCAGCTTGGGGCGTGGTGGAGAAGCTTGTGTGTATACAGTACCCACTGATAGTGATTTAGTGGCAAAGGTATATCATAAGCCGACAAAACAGCACGCGCGTAAACTCCAAGCAATGCTTGCCCATCCTCCAGAAAATCCCATGGCCAGTTTGGGACATATTTCCATTGCTTGGCCTTGTGAAGTTTTGCGATCTGCAGATGGCAAGCAGGAAATTATTGGCTTTTTAATGCCTCGGATTCGGGGAATGCGTCCGGCAATAGATTTTTATAATCCCCTTACCAGGCGACAACATTGTCCTTTATTTAATTATCAGTATTTAATCCGTGCTGCCCGTAATTTAGCGGCTGCATTTGCAGCTTTACATAATAGTGGATATTGCGTAGGTGATGTCAACGAGTCCAATATTCTGGTGAGTGACACCGCCCTAGTAACTTTAGTTGATACAGACTCCTTTCAGGTTAAGGACCCAAATCGCGATATTATTTTCCGTTGCGAAGTTGGGAAACCGGAATTTACCCCTCCAGAGTTACAAAATAAAACTTTTGCCCAACATGATCGAGCAATTGTCCACGATCTATTTGGATTGGGGGTGCTATTATTCCAAATGTTAATGGAAGGCACTCACCCATTTGCCGGCATCTTTGAAAATGAAGGGGAGCCACCGCCCTATGAAGCCAGAATTATCGCCGGTCATTTTACCTATAGTCAAAAGCACACAGTACCATACAAACCATCTCCCATAGCTCCTGCTTGGGAAATTCTACATCCCTGTTTGCAAGAGCTATTTGTGCGTTGTTTTGAGGATGGTCATAGTAACCCTTTACTCCGCCCTAGTGCCCAAACTTGGCTATCAGCTTTAAATCAAGTAGAGAATAGCTTAAGCAGCTGTAGTGTTAATCCCCAGCATCGCTATAGCAACCATTTGCATAAATGTCCTTGGTGCGAACGAACCCTGCGTTTAGGGGGACGGGACCCTTTTCCATCCCTACAAGCAGTTGCCAAAAAAGAGCATCTCAAGCCACGGGTGAAGGCGAAAAAGAAATATCCCCAACGCCAGCGTTCTCCAGAAACAGTTCTCCCCACCCACCGCGTCAATTATCGACCATCCGTACTACCCTATCAATTTCCTTACTACAACAAAAAAGTTCGCACAAATCCCAAAATATATCCAGTAATTTTGTGCCTGCTGGGCTTTGGTTTTTTGGGTTATTTAGATTTCATGGTCAAATTGACCAATCGTCCTTTTGTTCAGGCTACCAACTATACTCAACAAAATTGGATTAACCGTAAAAAGGATAAAAACCTCTCTTTTAATGATTATTATCGACAGGGACATGCATTTTATAAAATCCGTAAATATGACCTAGCAATAGATAAATTTAGCCAAGCAATTAAAAAAAATCCCACACACCCCAAAACTTATATTGATCGTGCCAATGCTAGTTTTAACCTGAAAAACTATGAAGCAGCGATCGCTGATTACAACCGGGCCATCAAAATCAACCCCAATGAATTTAAAGCTTATGTAAATCGGGGTAACGTGCGCCAAATTCTGGCTGAGTATAGCAAAGACCCCAATGCAGAATATAAGCAAGCGATCGCTGACTATAATCGTGCTTTGCAAATTAATCCCCAAGAGATAGAGGCTTATATCCGTCGGGGTATAGTTCGTTTCCAGTTGGCTAAATATCATGGAGATTACCAACCAGATTTTCAAAAATCCCTAGCAGACTTTAACCAAGCCATTCAAATTAGCCCATCCAGGGCAGAGGCATACTTTCAGCGGGGTCTAGTTCGCTATCAAATTGCCCAGTATAGCAGCAATTTTCAACAAGAATACCAACGGGCGATCGATGACTTTAACCAGGCTTTACAACTCGACGATCGTATGGCGAAAGGATATCTCAAACGGGGTATTGTTAAGTACGAGCTAGGTCAATATTCTGACAAAAACCCTAAAGAGCAGAAAAATCAAGCGATCGCTGATTTGCAAATCTCTGCACGCATCTCCCTGGAAAAAAAGGATATGGAGAGTTATCAAAAGGCACTTAGTAACATCTGTTTAATTACAGAAACTCAATGTGGCGATATCTCAACAGTTAATGAGAGTCTGCGGATAGGTCTACCAGAAATTAAGTGACAACTCCTCAAGGGCGCACGCAATGCGCCCCTACTCCTGAACTCCGAACTCCGAACTCCGAACTCCCTATTTTCAAGTTAGTCCCCCACGAGAAAATCCCACAACTAAGCTGTCAACCATCAACTAACAACTAACAACTAACAACCATTTTCAAACTAGTACAGGAAAACTAATTTGAAATATACTTCCTTGTTTTAGTTTTGATCGCACTGTGATATTTCCCCCCATACCTTCCACTAGTGTTTTCACAATAGATAAACCCAAACCCGTACCACCAGCACGGTTTCGAGCCTCATCTACCCGGTAAAATCGCTCAAATATCCGCGATTGCTGTTGTAAGGGAATACCATAACCGCGATCGCACACTTGAATCATGGCTTGACCTCCTTGCCGCTTTAACTTCAAAGTTATGGGGGTACCAGCATCAGAATATTTCACCGCATTATCAATTAAGTTCAGCAAAACTTGCTTCATATAGTTGTAGTCTAGCTTGACCTCAATGGGGTTAACTTCTGCTTCAATATCAATTTGGCGATCGCTATGTTGTTTTGCCATTCCCACAACTTCGGCAACTAGGTCATTAAGTACGCAAACCTGGATTTTATAGTGTAAATTACCACTATCAGCTCGTGCTAAATTAAGTAAATCCTCTAGCA
Source organism: Calothrix sp. MO_192.B10 (assembly GCA_030065055.1). GTDB lineage: Bacteria > Cyanobacteriota > Cyanobacteriia > Cyanobacteriales > Nostocaceae > Calothrix_A. Next base: position 30,034 of record JASJDS010000106.1, on the reverse strand, counting down.
TCTGGATAGTATTTTCTGCCTCCAATGCGGCAGTTTGCAAGGCTTCTGTCTGGGTTTCCGTCAAATTCTGCCGTCGTCGCAATACACTTTGTAAGTAGCCATGTACTATAGTCAAGGGTGTGCGTAGTTCGTGGGAAATATTACTCACAAATTGCCGTTCCCCTTCCCAGGAATCCGAGAGACGCATTAACATTTGATTGCAGGTTTGAGCCAGTTCTTTGACTTCGCTGGGTGCATTTTGCAAATATAATTGTGCCTTACCTAAATCTTCGGCGGAAATTGCCTCTGTCATTTGGCTTAACTGGCGCAGGGGTTGCAAAGAACGGCGGATGTAAAATGCGATCGCTCCAGAGATAATAATAATTACTAAAATACTAGCAACACTCAAACTCTGTACCATTGCCACAAACATGGTTTGCTCGCGGGTAATATCATGTGCTACCGATAAATCACCTATAAGCTGGCTTTTAATTTGCAGTGGACTACTGCATAACACAAAATATTTTTGATTAACTTGATGTATTTGGGGCGTAATTGGCATCTGAGTCAGGGAAACTAATTTGTTTTGGGTAGACTCAGATGCTTGTTTAAAGGAGTTAGATGTAACTAGAATTTGATTATTTTGGTTTTTGACCCACAAAACAGTATTGCTAGTAGTTGAATTTTTAACAGCCTTTTCCAGAGAGGTTTGTAGGGGATACATATCATTGTAAACTTGCACATCTCTGGGTAAGCGTTCCGCTAATTCTTGAAGAGTTTGTTTGTGACTGTCAATCAAAATATGCTGCATCTTCCAAGTAGTCCAAATCGCCAGACTACCTAATCCCATAGCAGAAAATGCAGCTATGACAATGGTTAAACGAACTCGTAGTGAATTAGGATCTATGTTCTTGAAAATATGATTGATGTGCTTCACTGTGATGGTTTCGGGTTAGGAGTAGGACAAGTTCTATTGGTAAAATTGCACTGATAAACATGGGATTCCTGCCAACTCAGGGGGATTTCTAATAAGTCTCTGGTGCCAGTGAAACCTTGACCGATAAATAATAACAGAGCAATACAATTAAGTATTGTGTGAATAATCCGCCAGCGATGGGATCTATCTCGATAAATTTCTTGGATAATCGCTAAAGAAAAAATCATTAGTAAGGCAGCGGTAATGCCATAGTAGTAATGTGACCAATACCACTCATCAGTGCGACGAAATACCCCATCTTGAGCACCGAGAACCACTAAACCAACACCAGTTAAAGTGGCAAAAACTCCCCGCCATAGCTTTTGTTTTGCCCGGTAAAGAAATACTAACGAAGCAATGGTAGCTGCAAACATCAACAAGATAAAAATAGTAGTAGGGTCAGACCACAATTGGTTTTTAATAATATTTTTGCCGATAGGGTAAGCCAATCCTACCAAAGTCAAACCCACAACTGCACCTGTAAGTAATTCCCCTAAACGTCGATGTTCTGGACCAGACACTGGAGGAATTTTACTTTTACCTTTATTCGCAGTTTGCAAGCGGCGTTGGCGTGCCTGCCATGCTAAATTAGCTACATTGCCAATCAGGGGAAAGACAAAAATAACTGCGATCATTGGATGAATTAAACTCAAAAAATCTGTAAGTTCCATAAAATATCCGTAAATACAACCCGGTTCAGTGCAATGAAACCATCTACTGCGATAATAAAGTTTTTCGTTGCCAAATAATCAAAATCTTTTGACTAAACTGATAGACGAGCGTAGCCAAAGGTAGCGTTAAATTGGCGACACCAAATAGCAACAGATTGAAATTGTTTTAAGTCTACACCTTCAGGAATGGCATACCGTTGAGTTCCACTAGTCTTTTTTAAAGGAGCAATGCTGGTGTAGTCTGCTTCTTTAATGCCGTAAATTGGCAGGGTTTTATCTCTATGTAAAATTACGAATAAATCCGGTCCACTATCAGTTTGGAAATTAGCACCAAATTCCAGGTAGGATTGACCATTTTCCGTAGTTACCTTCACAGTTCCTGTGGTAGGATGTTCCCCGTCTTGGAATATACCTGAGCCAGAAGCATTACTCGAAGCTGGTTTTGATGCAATTGTTGCTACTGGTGTCTGGGTATCTGGCTGTTGGGAAATATCAGTTTGGGAACAACCCACTATTAGTAAGGCTGTAAGACTGGCAGCTGTGAAAGATGGCAACTTCATGGGTCTGACTTTTTCTAACTCTCGTAACTACAGTGTAAGATTTCATGGCAGTCACAAGATTAATACAGACTGAGAAATTGGTAAAAAATTAACGAATTTTGGCAGAGGTTTTTTAATCTGATTTTAATATAACTAACGATAATTCAAATTATATTGATTTTTATCAAGATTTGTGAGGCACATACCTCTACCTTCTTGCATAAAAATGACCACAAATTATCTATTTGGTGTTAGACATGGATTTTCATTAACCAACCTTGGGGGGTTGAATTCCCCTACTTCTATAAGCAGTGCGTTTTGCGTCGGAGTAAAATTCCCATTGCTCCTACGTAATTCGCTCATTCTAAATTCTAAATTCGCTCATTCTAAATTCTACATTCTTTTAATAATGGAGCTGGATTGTAGTAGTTTTAATTATATCCAGTTTCAAATATTTTGTAGCAAAACGATAGATATGATGACGAAAGCCTCCTCCTTATTCAGTAGAAATTTGGGCAAAATTTCTCTCTGGTTAGCGATCCTGATTTTTGGTGCAGCTAATGCAGTCACACGTCAGTTGACACAACTGGGGGAAAACAACTTAATTAATGGTAGAAATCCGATTTCTTTTTGCAATGTTTTATTTGTTGGGAATATTTGTGCCTTATTAATGCTGATTGTTATCTATTATCGGCAATGGAGTAGTTCCAACCTGAAACAAATTTCTGGGCAAAATTGGCTGAGTATGGGGGCAGCAGCAATTTTATCAGGAGCTTTAGCACCAAGTTTATTTTTTATGGCACTTGATTTGACAATGGTTACAAATGTAGTTCTAATTGGACGCATTGAACCTCCTTTAGCATTAGCTTTATCTATCCTGTTACTCAAAGAAAGAGTTGATATTTGGTCAATTATTGGTGCCATAGTCTCTTTAACTGGGGTAGTAGTCACAGTTATTCTACAAACTTTATGGGAAAACATGATGAGTCCCAGTGTTTTTATTACTGTGGGTAAAGGTGAAATCATGACAGCAGTAGCCGCTATTGCTTTAGCAGTGGCTACAGTTATTAGTAAAACCCGCCTGACACAAATACCTTTAGGTATTTTCAGTATCTTCCGTACAGTTGTCGCTACAATTTTATTCTTTGTTGTTGTTTTATACTTCTATGGCATCAATCATTTTATGGATGTCGGTTCACCTTTTTTATGGCAGTGGATGTTAATTTATGGCGGTGTGATTGTGGTATTGGGTCAATTGTTTTGGTTCAATGGGTTAAAAACTTCTTCTGCCTCCCAAGTATCATTAGCTAGTTCTTTTAATCCAATTGCGGGCATATTATTTGCGTATTTAATTTTAGGAGAAATTCCTACTGCTGCTCAGTATGTAGGCGGTGCTATTGTTCTATTAGGGATATTTTTAAGTCAAGTGGGAGTTTGGTTACAATCTACTTCTACAATTCCTACTGGGATGGAAACTTCTCAAGAGGAATTGTCCGATGAGGTTGGTTTTAAAGGTATTTAAAAAAGAGGGGAATTAATTAATGACATTAATACAGTCGCCCAATCAAAAATCTTCAGTAAATTTTAACAAGCGATCGCGTCAATTTCATACTGCAACTATAGTTCTATTTAGCATTGTAATTTTATCCGCGATCGTGGTTGCGGGATGGTTTATTGGAGAAAACAAAATTAGTGCAATTTTTGCCGAAATTAATGTTTTACAAACTAATCCTCCCTTGTGGTTAGAAGTACCAATGGTGACTGGTAAATATCTATTGGCACCAACCGTATTGTTGTTATTACTTGTTTTAGGAGTGATGAAAATATCTCCCCAACCCCGCATTTGGTCTAGGCGATTAGTAGTGGGAATTTTGCTTTTGTTAGCAGGTCGTTATATTGCTTGGCGTTCTTTATCTACCCTCAATCTTTCCAACCCATTAAATGGAGTATTTAGCCTAGGATTATTTGCTTTAGAAATGCTAGTTATATTGAGTTCTACCATTCAGCTATTTTTAATGTTGAATGTGAAAGAACGTTCCCCTGAAGCAGATAGAAACTCCCTTGCTGTGATTGATGGTAGCTTCACTCCTTCAGTTGATATTTTGATCCCCACTTATAATGAACCAACATTCATCCTCAGACGTACAGTTATCGGTTGCCAAGCTTTAGATTACAATCATAAAAATATCTATATTCTCGATGATACTAGACGACCGGAAATGCAAGCTTTAGCTGATGAATTAGGTTGTGAATATATTACTAGACCTGATAATAGCCATGCAAAAGCAGGGAATTTAAATCACGCAATTCCGAAAACTGATGGAGAATTAATAGTAGTTTTTGATGCAGATTTTATCCCCACTAAAAATTTTCTCATTCGTACCATTGGTTTCTTTCAAAATGAACAAGTGGCATTGGTACAAACTCCACAAAGCTTTTATAACTCCGACCCCATTGCCCGTAATTTAGGTTTAGAAAATGTTGTCACCCCAGAAGAAGAGGTATTTTATCGCCAAATTCAACCCATAAAAGATAGTGTGGGTAGTGTAGTTTGTGCTGGTACTTCCTTTGTAGTGCGACGCAGTGCTTTAGAAGCTACGGGAGGTTTTACCACAGAATCATTGAGTGAAGATTACTTTACGGGCATTAATTTATCAGCAAAAGGCTACCAGTTAATTTATTTAAATGAAAAATTAAGTGCTGGTTTGGCAGCAGAAAATATCGCAGCCCATGCAACCCAGCGCTTACGTTGGGCACAGGGAACCTTGCAGGCATTTTTTATTCAATCAAATCCATTAACAATTAGAGGATTACGACCAATTCAAAGATTAGCTCATTTAGAAGGACTAATAAATTGGTTTGCTAGTATTTCTAGGGTGGGATTTCTATTAATGCCCTTAGCCTATTCTTTTTTAGGCGTTATTCCCGTGCAAGCCACCATCGAAGAATTCTTATATTTCTTCATTCCTTTCTATGTAGTGCAGTTAACGGTATTTTCCTGGTTAAATTTCCGTTCCCGTTCCGCCCTGCTTTCAGAAATTTACAGTTTAGTACTGACATTTCCCTTAGCATTAACAATTATAAAAGTGATGTTAAATCCCTTTGGTAGAGGATTTAAAGTAACCCCCAAAGGAACAGCCAGCGATCGCTATAATTTTAATTGGGGTTTAGCTTTCCCTTTACTCCTAATGTTCATTGCTACTGCCATTAGCCTTTGGCGCAATCTAGGTATGTGTCTATCCCTATTGTGGGAACAAGCCAGTACTCCGGAAATAGTACAGCATTTCAAAGGATTAGACTTGGGTTGGATGTGGAGTGGTTACAACCTATTGATTATCGGCATCGCCTTGCTAATTTTACTAGATGTTCCCAAGGCAGATATTTATGAATGGTTCGACTTACGACGGGTGGTAAAGCTAAGTATGGGAGGGCAAAATTTTTGGGGTGTGACAACCATGATTTCGGAAGTAGGAGCAGAAGTAGCGCTAACTCAAAAACCTCCCTTGGATTTACTCCCCACTCAGCAGTTACATTTAGAAATTGCGGAAGAGAACTTACAACTAGATGCAGAGATAGTCAAAATCGGTGTTAAAGATGAATTTCCCTGCATCCGAGTCCAGTTTCCCTCAGTTAGTTTGCCTCAACATCGTCGCCTAGTGGAAATGTTATTTTGTCGTCCAGGACAGTGGAAACGTCATTGTGCTCCCAGTGAGTGGCATTCTCTGTGGTTACTATTGAGAATAGTATTGAAACCACGGATTTTATTCGATCGCCAAGTAGATGTAAGTCCAATGGTAATTGCTAAATTTTAACTTGAAAATGGTTGTTAGTTGTTAGTTGTTAGTTGTTAGTTGTTAGTTGACGGTTGACAGTGGATCCGAAACATTTTTCATGGCTTGGTTGTGAGATTTTCCCGTGGAGGGCTAGCTTGAAAATAGTTCAGAAGCACGCAGTAGGGGCGCATTGCGTGCGCCCTTGAGGAGTTAGTCACAAAGCATTTTCATCCTTGGTTGTGAGATTTTTCCGTGGAGGGCTAGCTTGAAAATAGTTCAGAAGCGCGCAGTAGGGGCGCATTGCGTGCGCCCTTGAAGAATTAGTCACAAAGCATTTTCATCCTTGATTATGGGATTTTCCCATGAGAGACAAGCTTGAAAATGGTTGTTAGTTGTTAGTTGTTAGTTGTTAGTTGTTAGTTGATGTTTGACAGCTTAGGTGTAGGAGCCGCACTTGAGATATATTTTCATGCTTGGTTGTGGGATTTTTCCGTGGGGGGCTAACTTGAAAGAGGGTGTGGGGTATAGGGTGTAGGGTGTAGGGAAAAGAACCCTTTTTCATCGGGACTTCCTTCTTCCTTCTTCCTTCTTCCTTCTTCCTTCGTTAATGCTCAAATATATCCTTGTATTGCAATAAATCTAACTTGACTATTGTCGGTAAACACTGAAAGCATTCCTGGGCAATTTCCCACCTTTCTTCCCTTTGCAGCATTGCCATCAATTTCTGTTGCACGCTGATTAAATAGCGTACATCATTGGCTGCATAACTCAACTGTGCTTCTGTTAAATTAGCTGCATTTCCCCAATCAGAACTTTGAGCACTTTTATCCAGCTCTACTTGTTCCAATTCTTTGACAACATCCTTCAGTCCGTGGCGTGGGGCATAGGTACGAGCTAATTTACTAGCAATTTTGGTACAGAAAACCGGATTGACATAAATACCTAGATGGTACCGTAAAGCTGCCAGGTCAAAACGGGCAAAATGAAATATTTTGAGGATATTTGCCGCTTCCATGAGTTTTTTTAAATTGGGAGCCTCCCTTTGTCCCCTCTCCACCCGAATCGCAGTAACTTTACCTGCCATATCACATAACTGCACCAAACACAAGCGATCGCGTTGTGGTAAAAGTCCCATGGTTTCCGTATCCACTGCGATCGCCGCCGATTGTAAATACTCCTGAGTAACAGTATCACTAATATCGCGATCGCAAACATGAAAATCTGGTAATGTCATAATCTACCCCAAAATAAAATGTAGTATCTAGCAGACGACAGCCTTTCTAGACACTACATTATGCAGCAAAAAATAGGAATGGAATCTATTTTCTAGTGCGAAGAAAAATTTGGGTTAAGTAAACTTGGTTGCGATCGTTGATGGCGACACCAATACCAGTTACATTGAAATTACCTTTAATATTTTTTAAATGTCCTTTACTTTTCAACCAACCCTCTACAGCTTGGGATGCTGGATCTTCATAACCGTAATTATAAGCGACATTTTCTGATGCACTATTATAAGCAATGGGGAGCAGACTAACTCGTCCCTCGAATCCTTGGTGACTGAAGGGGACTTTTCCCAAAGCCATATTTTGACTGTGAAATCTCGCCTGTCGAGAAACTTTTTGACTCAGTTTTAGTTTCGGTAAACCTTTAGAAGTGCGATAGCGATTAATCTGCTCAAAAACTGACTTTTCTATGGCACTAGCATGAAAATTTGTAGATGTTGCTACCAAACGGGAAAAAGTCTCAGTTGGCTGGCTATCTGTAGTATCTTTTGTAGAGGTGTGACCTGGCACAGGAATGGTCGTTAATCCACTGCCAAGGACAAGCGTACTCAAAGCAATGCCAAAAGCAGTTTGTCGGAACATGGAATGTTAAGTAACGTATAACTTAATTGGACGTACACCCTATTTTTTGGTTCCTTGGTACACAAGTATACTAAAGTATTATCCAAGAATAAGGAAATATTTGCAGATTATTAGGACTTTGTCTAGAGTAGTTTTACGGATTTCATATGGAGTCTTGTAGATGAAAAATTAGCTGACAATCAGTTTTATCGATGAATTTACCAATTAAACCATTTACTTTGCTCATATTCTCATAATTGCTGCAAAAATATACAAATTAGTACCACAAACAGCTTATTGTTAACTAGAGATTGATTATTAATTACCATGTCAGAAGAAACACCCATAATCATTGCCGAAGATGTTCATAAATGGTATGGCAAGTTCCACGTACTGCGTGGTGTGAATTTGACTGTTAGCCGGGGGGAGGTAGTGGTATTAATGGGTCCTTCTGGCTCTGGTAAATCTACCTTTATCCGCACTTTCAATGCCTTAGAAGCCTATCAACAGGGCCGAATTGAAATTGATGGTATTACCCTCAGCCATGATTTGCGTAACATTGAAGCCATTCGTCGGGAAGTGGGGATGGTATTTCAACAATTTAATTTATTTCCCCATTTAAGCGTATTACAAAATATTACCTTGGCTCCCATCTGGGTACGTAAGTCGTCAAAGACACAAGCACAAGATTTGGCAATGCAACTCTTAGAAAGGGTAGGTATTCTCGAACAGGCAAACAAATATCCCGGACAATTATCTGGGGGGCAACAGCAACGGGTAGCCATTGCTCGCGCCTTAGCCATGCAACCAAAAATCATGCTGTTTGACGAGCCTACCTCAGCCTTAGACCCAGAAATGGTCAGGGAAGTACTAGATGTAATGCGAACCCTAGCTAAGGATGGCATGACAATGGTAGTTGTTACCCATGAGGTGGGATTTGCCAGGGAAGTTGCCGATCGCGTAGTTTTAATGGATGGGGGTTCTTTAGTAGAGTCGGCAACCCCAAACAATTTTTTCAACTATCCCCACGAAGAACGGACGCGCCAATTTTTATCGCAAATTTTGTAGTTTTCCTTCAAGGAAATAGGGGAGAAAATCTCAATTTTTGCCAAAGATAAAGGGATAATCAGTGCCAAAACCCGCAGATACCAGCACCAAAAAACTCATTAGTCTTGCACCGGATAATTGGGTGCGATGGGTGACAAATATACCCAATATTCAAGCCGGGGAAATTTTGTCAGGGGAATTTCAATGGATTAGTCGTGAAACTGATGTGTTAATTCGTGCTAGAAGTCCGGAATATGAGGATTTTTTAGTACTAAATGAATTGCAATTACGTTACACTAATAAAATGCCTCGAAGAGTGCGTTCCTATGCAGCACTGGCAGAAGAGAAGTATGAATTACCAGTCTATCCGGTACTAATTAATATCTTACCAACGGGGGATGTAGAAATACCAACAACTTTTACATCAAATGTTTATGGTTTAAGGTCAATTCAAGATTACCGAGTAATTAATTTATGGGAAGTTGACGTTAACATTCCCTTTCAACAACCCTTGCCATCATTATTACCATTTGTGCCCATTCTTCAAGGGGGAAATGATGAGTCTATAATTAGGGAAGCATTGCAAATACTCCGTCGAGATGAAGACTTAAACCAATTGGAAACGGTTTTAGCCTTTTTTGCTACCTTTGTATTAGAGAGTGCCGTTGTTCAAGAGATTATGAGGTGGGATATGGGGGTTTTACGCGAGTCACCTTGGTATCAGGAAATATTACGCGAGGGAGAAGCAAGAGGAGAAGCAAGGGGAGAAGCAAGGGGAGAAGCAAGAGGAGAAGTTCAAGGTCTGATCACAGGTATTGAAATGAATTTAGATGCAAAATTTGGTAGCAAGGGTTTGGAATTAATGCCACAAATCCGGAATATTAATGATGTAGAGAAATTAAAAGGTATTTTACGGATTGTCATTACCGCAACTACAATTGATGATTTGCAGCAGATCACAAATTTTGTAGTGGAGAACAGAGAATAGGGGAGAACACCCCAATTTTTGCCAAAGACAAACGGATAATCAGTTCCCTTACAATATAAAAAGTAGGTTGGGTGAAGCGGAGCGTAACCCAACACAGATTTTTGGGTCAAAAAATATGGGAAATTAATACAAATTAACCCTATTGGGTATTAAAATATTACTTTTTGGGCGTGCTGATTAGAAATATGAATTTATCTCGCGCAAAGACGAGCCAGTGCGTTGGGCGGTAAGCCACTGCGGTGGTGAGGCAGTACGGTCTTGGGGTCTCCCCAAGTGGAGTAACTGCCGAAAGGGTTCCCCGGCATAAAGCAAGTGGCGCAACCCAAAGGGCTCCGCCGACTTGAAGCAACTGGCGTGCAAAGGCGCAAAGTTACAAAGAAAAATAAGGGTAATTTTGGCGTTTCATATCCTAATTCAGCAATGCCGCTTTTTGGAATAATTGCACCTCATACCAAAAATGGTGAAGGGAATATGTTTGGGTTGAGTTTGAAAATATTTTTGTTAAACAATGTCTGTTTTAGTTCGCATTTGTTGGGTTCCACTTCGTTTCACCCAACCTACGAGGGATTGCTGTAGTGGGAGCGTCTCGCTCCCTATTTACAATCAGGGAGCTTTCCGGCTTCCATTTCTTTAACCTGGCAAAATTAATGTGGTCAAGTATTAGCACAGCTGATTCAACAAGTGTTGTTGAAAAGCTTCTAAATCCTTATCACCCCATTTTTCTCGGAAAGATTTAAAACAAGTAAACAGGTGAGGATTCCCGTCAAAAACGAATAGCTCGAATCTCAGAATATCCTCCCGATGGGGTAATTCTTCCCAACTTATATCTGGTTTCCACCAAACGATTTTGACATACCGATGAAACCATGAACCTTTTTCGTGAGAACCTTTCTCATAGGCTTCATTGTCTAACACCTCAACAATATGGGTAATTTTGACATGTTGAGTTAGCAATATCATGTCTCCAGTATCTATGTCTTTTGCCTTTTCGTTTTTGAAGCCCAGAGGAAAGATAGTAAGTCCATGAGGGGTGTCAATAATCTTTTCTTTTCCTATTTCTGCAATTTCCTGGGGAGAATATGCCCAATAACGATGCCAACCCTTGGGAGGAGTAACTACCTTCACCCATTTCAAACGAGATAAATTCATAATGCTGTAGTCCCTGTATCGCAGTTTTGCTCAAGGTTAACCACAACAGACAGCAATAGAGAAGGGTAATTATTGGGAGATTGCTCCACCCCTTATTCATCATCCCGCAGATATAGCCCTGGGAGTATGTCAAATCAATTCACTTTGCTTATTTGCAAAATACACTCGTTGATATTGATGATACTTTCTCGCCGCCATCCCCATACCGAGAAATCCCCAAAACACCACACCAGCCAGGGAAATCATCAAACTACTAAAAATTAGCTGAAAGACAATCGCCACACTAATAGAGCGGGAAGCACTGGCAAAGGAATCACTACGTCCTTCACTACCTTGAAATAATTCATATAGTATCAACAAAATCGAACCCAGGTAAGGAATTGCCCCAAACCACCCTAAGGAGAAAAACGTATCTAAAATACCACTATCCAAAACAATTTGAATTAACTTCCCATCCCTATCAACCATCCAAGTACCACCAATTCCATTCCCAAACACCTTCGATAAAGCTATGTTGAGATTCTTTTCATAATTATGCGAGCGATCGCTAAAACTCTGATCCTGTTCTATATTAGTAAAAGTCCCAAAGCGATCGCTAATCACCTCTGAAAATGGTTCAATATTTACCAAGGGCACCACACACAATGCCATTACCAAAATAGTCACCATCAACCGCATTTGCAACCTAGGCTTGAGATTCGTCAGCAAGAAAACTACCCCCACCAACCAGCCTCCCCAAGCAGCACGCGCCATACTCAGCAAAAATGCCAAATAACCCGCCACAGAAGCAAAAATACGCAGGAAATGTTGACTGCTGAATAATAATATTAATCCCGCCATCATCACCAAGGCAAAGGGTCCAGGTGAATTCATGGTACTCCACACCCGAATCCCTAAAGGTTCAGGATCGCCAAAGGTGGTAAGCTTAGTTTGCAGCAGCCAAAATTTATCCCATTCTGGTGCAATAAGATACTGTAATACTCCGTATATTCCCGTAATAAATGTCCCCCATAGAAAGACATTTTGGATATTTCGCCGATATTGGAGATAGTCGCGCCAATTCACAAATAAATGGAAACCGAACAGAATGGGGGTGAGCCAGTCTAGGGTGGTACGAAAGACTAGCATTTTATCAAAGTAAATTAGTCCTACCAGAAACCCATAACAGACGCTAAAAATCGCCATGACAAAAGGAAAACCACCCATGCGGTAAGACTTGGGTAGGTACTTGATAAAGGTAATGCCAGTAATCAGAGTGACTAAAAATGGTGCCAGGAGAATAATATTAGGATCTGTCCAACCACTACGATAATCTACAGCGCGGCGTACCAAAGGAGTCAGAAACCAAATCCACCAAGTAAATCCTAAGTAAAGAATCGGATAACGCCAGTATAAAAACAAGCCCACAATCAAAGATGTGAGGGGAAACACTGGGCGAATAATACTACCAGCACCAACAATAATACAGGCAATTGTTAACAGAATAAATCCTCCAATCGCCAACCAACCCAAAGTTGATTGCTGTTGGGGATAGGTATGAATATTTGGGTAATCAGGGGAAAACGGTTGTCTGAAAGTCATTCAATTTGTTAGTTGTTAGTTGTTAGTTGGTGGTTGTTGGTTGTTAGTTGTTAGTTGGTGGTTGGTAGTTGGTGGTTGGTGGTTGTTAGTTGTTAGTTTAATTAATCACTCCTTCCCTCCTTCACTCCCCACACTCCCTCATCCCTCTTCTCTGCGCCTCTGCGCCTCTGCGTGAGACACACCCAAAAACCGTATCCCACGCATATCCCCCCAAGTACAAAAACCTTGCCAACGTCCCTCCACAGAAGCCAACCACTTCCGACTAGCCAAACTCCTCTGACTGGGAAATAAACGCAACCATTGAACCAAACCCAATGCATCCCTAGTTCCCACCAACATCGCCCAAACCAGGAATACTACCCTTTGTAGTGGAGAAAAATACTCCAACAACCCCAAAGTTTCATTATGCACAGCATTAATAAAAGCAACTTGGTGAAACTGCTGTCGCTTATCCTCATCAAAACGCTGTGCAGGATAATGATTTACCCGTACTTGAGGATCGTAAATCAACTTCCACCCCAATCGTTTCAATGCCAAACAGAATGCTAATTCAAAATGTACCTGTGCCCCCGTACCATGCATTCTCTCATCAAAACGCAAATTAGCAATCGCACGAGTCCGAAAACTCATATTCACTCCCTTGAGCACATCAACTTCCCTAGCTTCTCCCACACCCCAGTGATGATTACCAATCACTCTTCCAAACCATTGCACCCTTCCCACCACCTGACGACAACCATCATCTAACTGATTGTGTTGATAAATCCAATCCCTTCCCCCCACAGCACCAATGACAGTATCATGGGTAAAGCGATCGCTAATTCTTGCTAACCAAGTAGGATGGGGGGCCGCATCATCATCGGTAATGGAAACAATATCCCCCTTCACTGCTGCTAATCCAGCATTGAGCGCAGCTACCACCCCTGGAACCGACACTGTGACAGTCTCCAATGGTAAAGTTCCAGGGTCAAATTCTGACAGAAATTGCCATGTTTCCGTATCCGTATCCCGAACTACGACAATTACCTGAAAGGCTGGTTTCGTTTGGGCTTGAAGTGCTAACAGACAACATGATAAATCTAGGGGACGGCGATAAGTTGGAATCAGAACAGTGTTCTTCATTTGTGATTCAACTCCTCAAATAAATCCACATAGGTTCGCGCCATATTTTTCCAGCTATGTTGTTCAGCAATACCCCGCGCTGCTTTCCCCATACTCTCCATCAGGGGGGGATTATCAACTAAGGATGACATAGCTGTACTTAAACCATCGATATCATTACAATCTGGTAAAACTATCCCCGCTTCCGGGGTGACTAATTCTGCACCACCAGTAGCAGTAGCGGTAATTACGGGCAATCCAGAAGCCATTGCCTCCAATAACACCAGGGTGCAAGCTTCGTAACGGGAAGGAAAAACAAATACATCTGCTGCCCGCATAATCTCGGCTATATCTCGACGATAGCCGAGAAAATGTACCCGTTTGGTTAATCCCAAGGAAGCAGCTAACCTAGGGAAAGGACTACCCTGGGTACTCCCTACCACCGCTAAATGTAGATGGGGAACTTTTACCAAAGCGTGAAGGACAGTATCTAAGTTTTTTCTAGTTGTACGAATATCCCCTGCAAATAGTGCCAAGGGTACATTCTCTGGTAAACCTAATTCAGTGGGGCAACTGCTGCCAGGGAAAAATTCTGCTAAATCTACACCATTAATAATTGTGCGTATTTTGGTAGATGGTACACCAACGCCAATCAATTCATCCTTTACCTTTTGGGATACAGCCACAATCACCTTAGCTTGTCGAAAAGATTGCTTTTCCCAAGTAGCATTTATAGCCGTATAAAACCATTGGTAAGCACCATATAAATCCCGACGGATGCGGGAAATGTGAGCGGGGGATTTTAACCAAGAACTGTGAACGAAGTGTACCGCATTCACATCTGCGCTACTATTTGTAATTGCACCATTGACTTGAATCACATCAAACTCTTGATGATGTTGGCGCAACCAAGCAGCACTTTTGCGAGCAAAGAATAAATTCCGTAGCAACTCTGTGGGAATACCCTTAACAGGGATGTAAACCCCCACAATATCTGTTCGCAATTGAATTTCTGGTGCTATTTCACTAGCGACTAAAGTTAATTTATGACCACGATTTATAGCTGACTTAATTACTTCATAATTAACCCTTCCTTGCCCATCCCCTTTTTGGAACTTATGGTTAATAATGCATAATTTCACATAACACCTCGAAACATTCTAATAATCTGGCGTTGCATAATTGAAATATGAATTACTCCCTTCTCGGTGTAAGATTACCTATCTCCTAAACCTCTCTATCCTCTGTGTTCTCTGCGACTCTGCGGTTTTTCAATCAGTAACTTCGTGTCCTTTGCGTCTTTGTGGTTCATACTTCATTGTTTTATTCCGCAACGCCTATTTACAAATTCAAACTCACCAATTTCATACTTGTTTAGAAGTTCCTAATAAATGATGAGCCACAAGACGGGGAGCATAGCTCAAGGTAAGAGCCGCCAAAGTTCTTAAATTAAACTTCTGTTGATTAATTGCTTGCCAAATATAGTATCGAGCTGCCTTTACCTGTTCAATTCTGAGTAAGCCAATTGCTAAAGTAGTATGAGCTTCTAACCACTTTTTCCGGAAATATCTGTGAAACTCTTTCAGCTTTGTATCCTCCATAAATCGTTGATAACAGAAAATTTCACTTTTAGCTTTGCGGATTTTGGCTTGAGCATCCCGGTGTCCACTGAGCATAGTATCTGTATATAAGTGTTCTCTATATCTAGTTAACTTTTCTGGAACATAATAAGCTCCATAACTAGAAGTACAACACAGGTAAGTTAAGTATAAATCCCACATACCCCCAACTTCTGGGGGAATATTATCCCAATTGACAAACTCTCGACGAATTAAGCAAGCGGCAGCAGTTGGTATAGATTTATCGATGAGAGCAATTCTCGAAAATGGTTGATAAACCCCTTCTAAAAGTAGATGTCGTTGATAAGATTTTGTATATCTTTCCGTTGCCACATTATCAATATTACCTTCCCCATCGATGATGTATTGGTCACAAAAAGCCAGGATAGAATTGGGATGAGCTTCTAAAGTGGGGACTAACTTGGCTAAAAAATCTGGTTCCCAAATATCATCATCATGTAAACTAGCAATATATTTGCCCCGTGCCATTTTAAAGCCATGCATTTGATTGGCAAACATACCAATATTTTGGGGGTGTTGCCAATATTTAATACGGGAATCTAGGAATGATTCTACTATTTCTTGGGTATCATCAATACTACAATTGTCAGAAATAATAATCTCTATGTTTTGATAGGTTTGGTTAATAGCACTATCAATGGCTTGTTGTAGATAGTGGCAACGGTTATAGGTGGGGATAATAATACTAACTAAAGGTTGTTCTAGTTCTATATTGGGTAGCATATTTTGTGATTTACATTTCTCTATGAAGTTGCACTGAGTATTCCAGCTCATGAAGCTCACGCAGAGGAGGACACTTGCGGTGGACGGGTTCCCCGGCATAAGCAAAGTGTCCGTCGCGCAGAGGCGCAGAGAAGAGGGATGAGGGAGTGTGGGGAGTGTGGGGAGTGAAGGAGGGAAGGAGGAAAGGAGGGAAGGAGTGATTAATTAAACTAACAACTAACAACTAACAACTAACAACTAACAACCACCAACTAACAACTAACAACTAACAACTAACAACTATCATCCCATCACTTCCCCTACATTTCATACTGAGTTTTGTGATACTGCCAGAGCTTACCCCGCAGTTTGAGCAACTCTTGATAATTACCCTGCTCCACAATTCGTCCATGTTCTAAAACCACCACTTTATCAGCCTTGGCAATGGTAGAAAGACGATGGGCGATGGCAATTACAGTTCTCCCCACCGCTAATTTTTCCAGAGATTCTTGAATTAACTTCTCAGTCATGGAATCCAAGGCACTGGTAGCTTCATCTAAAATCAAAATTTCTGGATTCTTCAACAAAGCACGAGCAATGGCAATTCTTTGACGCTGTCCTCCCGATAAAAGTACCCCGCGATCGCCTAAAATACTATTAAAGCCTTCTGGCATTTCCTGAATAAAATCAATGGCATTGGCTAGTTGTGCTGCTTGTTCAATTTCTGCTTTCGTTGCACCCACTGTTCCATAGGCAATATTATTCCAAACAGAATCATTGAAAATAAAGGTATTCTGACTGACGACAGCTATCTTGTCACGTAGGGAGTTAATTTCTAACCGTCGTATATCTACCCCATCCACAGAGATAATTCCGTCGGTAACATCATAAAAGCGGGGAATTAAATCTGCTAAGGTAGTTTTTCCGGCACCAGTACCCCCCACCAAAGCAGTCATTTTTCCCCGTTCGATACTTAAGGTAATATTCTGCAAAACCAGATGTTTGGTATTGTACCCAAAATCAACAGAGATTAAGTCTATACCCTGTTTTAACCCTGGGAAATGAATTGCACCGTTTTGAAAATAAACTTTATTTTCCGTTCTTAAAAGCTCCTGAATATTAGCTATTGAGCCTTGTAAAGTGCTAATGAACGCCATAGTAGCATTCACGTCCTGCATAATTGGTACTAAGCGGAATAACACAAAGAAAAATGTCAATAACGAAGCAACTTCTAAACTGCCAGCAACTACATACCGACTAAAAGCTAAAATAATCATACTTACCAAAACGGTAGTAGCTACACCCTCCGCAAATGGCTTAATTAAAGTCCATGTCAAGGCAACTTTCTTAGAAGCACTAACTATATTTTCACTGGCTTGATAGTAACGCTGACGCTCAAAATCCTGGGTGGAAAATGCATGGACAGTACGAATCCCTTGCAGAAATTCCATTGCTGTGGACGTAAATTTACCATTCGCAACTGACAGACCAAAACTTTTTTCCCTAATTTTGGCATTCAAAGTTTTAAACCCAACACCTAACAGTGAAAATAATAATACTGAAATTATTGTCAATTGCCATGAAATCATTAACATGGATACCAAATAGACAATAATAGTTAATGTCCTAGTTAATAAAAATGACGCTCCACTAAAACCCTGTTTAATTCTCTCAATTTCTGTAGTGAGGGTATTTAATATTTCACTAGAACGATTTTTATGAAAGTAGTTAAGAGGCAGAGATTGTAATTGTTCAAAGATTTGTTTGCGGAGGCGATCGCCAAGATTTAATTGAGCTATTTCCGTATTTAATTGTGCTAAATAATTAAACCCAGCTCGAACCCAAGTTGTACATAGAATCAGAATTGATATTCTATATAAACGACTAATTGCAGATGTATTAACTCCTAAAATCCAAGTGTCAAACCAATTGATTCCAATCCGAAATGGCTCTGCATTGGGAGTAGTTAATTTTTGCAAAAAAGGAAGCAGTAAACCAATACTAACCCCTTCAAAAGCAGCAGCAATTATCGAAAATAGTAAGGCGAGAATGGCAACTTGTCGAAAATATTTAAATTCCCGCAAAATCAAATGATTATTTCGCCATACACTTGTATTTATCAGTATATTTTTGAAAATATTGGGCAACGGTCTATAAATTTTAGCATCCATATTTTTCATTCATAATTAACTTATATTAATACATCAACATTTTAATTTGTGAGTTCCTAAGCATATAAAACCTGGAAATTACAACTAAAATTAAACCTCATCTATATTGAAAGCTGGAGTTTACAATTATTATGTGTCTTAAACACAAGTAATCAATCCCACACTTCTATAAGAAAGCTACAGTTACCAAGACAGATGAGGCTTAAGTCCATAACAACTATAGAGTTTGACTATCTATGTTTAATACCTTTGAATGCCAATTAATCTGATATAAACTGATAATTCCCGGCATTTGATTTAACTGTTTTTGCTCTACATAAGATAAACTAACTACATCTGTCAAACTCCAACAGTTAGAACCAAATAACATCATTTCACCCCGCAGTACATTAAGTAACTGAGGTAATTTATCAACACCATATCTATGCATTAATTTGGCAAGAATGATAATATTTTTTTGTTTTCTATTAATACATAAATCCTGATCCGTAGAGATAAGAATATCATTTGATTCCCCGTAGTTGTTATTCGTAATACAAAACTTCATGAATCTAAACAATTTACCACGTTTCCCTACTCGCCATTCATAAGTAAAAGGTGAGTCCCGGCAATAAAATTGTATCCATAAAGTTAGTGCTAATATAAATGGCATGAACACCATAAATAATATCAAAGCTAATAACCAATTAGTTGATTGTTGCAACCATTGCCCAAACAGACGAATTATTGTATTGCTTCTATTTATATGAGGAATGCGTAGGTATATTGGTTTATTAGCTGACTGACAAGCATCAGCCCATAATTTTAACTTTTCTTCACCCAAACGCGTATCTATGCGGACTAAATTCACTGGAGAATGTTTTAAACAATCTACCAAAGATTGTTGTAAATCCAATCTAGGTAGATATGTACAATTTAAAGTTTCAGTAGATTTTACTAATAATTGATTTCTGCGCCATAGAAGCACATAACCCTCGTTTCTATCCTGTTTGACAGCATGACTTGTAGTCTGAAAATTGTAAATAGTTGAGGTTGTCATATTTTGGAGTATCAGGTGAAGTGAGAATTTACCAAAGTTAGATTAAATGCGATCGCGATTATTTTTGGTAATCTTATTTGCCTTTTTACTACAAATTTGATTCCCAATATAATGTCCCAACTTTAATTTGCATAAATATCCCACTATTTATTTAAGAAATCCATCTTTCATGGAGATAATAATTCTCTAATTGTTCCAAGTCAAATACCATAGCTGTACCAAAAAAATAGACAGCTTAATTCAACTCTTACTTTGAAAATTGCGGAAATCTAGTGGTCTTTTTCATTAATTTTGACGAGTCGCGGGTGTGAGCGATCCCCGACTTCTATCCTAGGAATTGCTACAATGTGTGGATATTGATTCAGAAGTCGGGGATCTGTTACCTAGCCCTCAGAATTAATGTGGCGCAATACTAAATTATTGTCGTCAATACTCAACCAGAGGATTTGATTTTTTCTTAATTGAGATAATTCCATTTAATTGTTTTATATGGACAAAAATTCCTCAACTCCATTCCTTAAAAATTATCACCTGCTGAATATTGAGGGAATTCAATACATACTAGGATATAAGACGATTTCTAAACCAAATCACTATCAAGAGATTCTTCACATACTCTTTAAATAATTAAATTATTTGAATTAAATATGAAGACACTATTAATCTTCAACCATTATATCTTTAAGCATACAAAATGTAGCCTCCTTAACCATAAAGGTACGTGGAAACTTAAGATTATCGTCTAATACGTGAGTTGTATTAAGGGTATGTAAGCGGACATGATATTACAGCCCTTTGCAGGTAAATGAAGTATAAGCCTACATACTAAAAATCTTGTGGGATGGGCATCCCTGCCCGTCCGAATGTACTTCACTAAGATGAAATATGCTGTATTTCATCAGCTAACGAGAGAAATCGGGTTGATTCCCCAAGTAAAACACCCGGTTTATCAGATTATTCTTCAATTACTGGTTGTAGTTTTAATTGATTCCGTTGATTGTAGGGAACATAACTATAGTTAGAGTTAGAAGCTTCATTCGCCACCACCCCAATCAAATTTAAACGATTTAATATCTCTGTTGCTTGAGCAAGCTGGGTACGACTTACCTTACCCATACTGGCTATCATAACTACACTTTGACAGCATGAGGCAGTTAATAAAGCATCTACTAACCCCAGAACGGGAGATGCATCAACAATCACCAAATCATAGGTTTCTTCAAATTCTGCCATTAACTGTACCATGCGAGGCGAACTCAACAGATGGGCTGGGTCCGTAGGGATTGGTCCGGCAGTTAAAATATCAATATAAGATGAACCACTAGATGGAACACTGATTTGATTTGCTGATGTGACTTCTGTGGTTAATAAAGTAGAAAGTCCTTGTTCATTGGGAAGTTCTAGTTGTTTGTGCAAATTGGGAGCGCGCAGGTTTGCATCAATCAGCAATACTTTTTTGTGTAAACGAGCCGCACTCATGGCTAACCCCAACGCCATTGTTGATTTCCCTCGATCCTCAATGGCTGCGGTAATCATCAGAGATTTGAACTTAGAGTCAAGACTCATGAGTTCAATATTTTTATAGAGCAAATCTAGAGATTCCCACCGGGGTGTAGATTGCAAAACTTGAATAGTCTGGGATGCTGTTTCCGATGATTTACCACCAGGTAGTTGCACTAATGAATCTGGGGATTGATTTAGGGATAATTTAGGAATAGCACCTAACACCGGTAGGGAAATTCTTGATTCAATCTCTGCTGTAGTCCGTACAGAGTCATCAGATGCATCTCTGACAAAGGCGGTAATACTTCCCAACATTAATCCTACCACTCCCCCTAGTAACAGGTTTTGTCGTAGATTGGGACCTATTTTCATTCCCAATAGTGGTTCTTCTACCACCTGCCAATCAAATCCTCCTTTCGACAATTCTTGCCTAAGTTCTTGTTCTGCTTTCAAAAGCTGCTGTAGTCGTTCCCGACTTAATTTTACCTGGGGGCTGAGGCGACTATATTCAGCCAAAATCGTGGGAAATTGTTTAATTGTCGTCCGTAGCGACTCCTCTTTTTTAATTAAACCTTGATCCCGCGCTCGCAAAGCTAATATATTAGTTTGAGTTTCTACAAGTTCTTTGGCAAGATTAAGATCGATTTCACCCAATTGTCCTTTTTGGAGAATATTTAAATTTGAAGTTGTGGTTGTTGCTCCCCCTAAAGTTCTTGACACTTCTTTTTGTAACAATCTTACCTGGCTATTGCGCTGCTCAATCAGCTTTCTTACCTGAGGCGTACCATCCGTAAACCGCAATCTTTCTTGAGCTATAGCCAATTCTGTTTTTTGGATTTCGTTGAGTAATTTCTGGTAGCGGGTAGATTGGCTCAGACGAGAGGAAATCAGGGCATTTTGGGGCGTGCGTTTGAGTTGTTCTTGTAAAGAATTGTAACGAGCGATCGCTTCTTCATACTGAGAGCGGGTAGAACGTCGTTCCTGTTGAATTTTATTCAGAGCCTGTTCTAAAGCTTGTGCTTGGGATTCCGGGTTAATTAAATTCTTACTTCTGCGAAATTTCTGTAAATTAGCTTCAGCAATTCTCACCTCATTTTTGACCTGTTTTAATTGATCTCGAATAACTTTCAGGCCTTTTTTTAATCGTTCTTCTTGTTGTTTTTTATTGTAATCAAGGTAAACTTGCCGAACAGCTTCTAGGACTTTTTGGGTTTTAACTGGATCTTGATCTGTATATTCTGCCAAAAATATTTTAGTTGCCACATTATCTTCTTTATCTCTGATTTGAGTTAAAACAAAAGAACGTTGCATTTTTTGGAAACTCATATCTGGATAATCAGCTTGTAATTGCTCAATAGCTTTTTGAATCAGTCCAGATGTCCGCATTAAGTTTAGTTGAGTGACTGTATCTACAACAAAATAAGCATCTGTAAATTCTTTTTGTTTGCCAAAACCCTCTTTTTGATCTCGACCTCGATAATTAGACTCCACAAGTATTTGCATGGAGCTTTTATAAGTAGGTTTGGTAAAAATAGTAATAATACCAGCAATACCAACTGTGGTTATAAATATAGCTAACAACCAAGGTAATCTACGAATTAAAACTGCAAATAATTGCCCATAACCAGGCTCTTTCTCCATTGCAGGATTAACTTGGGTATTTGAATTCGTATGAGGCACTTTTTTATCTCTCAACTTAAAAAATATGGTTACTATTTATAGTAGGGAACAGGGAACAGGGAATAGGGAAAGCTATCTATACTTTCATGCTTGACGATGTAAGAAGTTCATTTTGACTGCCTCCTAGCTTAAAAATAGAGAGTGAAGGAGTGAGGGAATTATTTTCATGTTTGGTTGTGTACCAAAGTTCATGGAAGACTGACTTGTAAGTAACCTTACCCAAACAAGAGTGAACATCCCTCTCCTTAATAAGGAGAGGGAAAGATTTTTGCATAGCAAAAAGCGAGGGTGAGGTTTTTTCATTAGGACTGCCTGCTGCCTTCTTCAATGACCAAAAAAAATTGGATACAAGCCGTGTGGATTCATTTGTGGAGAGTCACAAATGAATCTATAGTTTCTAACACCTCGATTCATCGATGTAATAATTATAAATTCTCCATTCTAAATTATAAATTCCCCTTGACAGGCTTCTTCAATTACTCGCTCAATTTTATGAAAGAATGTTGCTTCAGAAAAATTAGTTACAGCATGATTGCGAATTTGTTGATAATTCCAGTTAATTTCTCTGCCTTTGAGTAGTGCATTTTGTAAGGAATCCGGAGTTTGTCGGTTAAATAGTACCCCAGTTTTGCCATGTACTTGAGTATCTAAAACCCCACCCGCCCCATAAGCAATCACTGGCGTACCACTAGCATTTGCTTCTACTGGAACCAAGCCATAATCTTCTAAAGCAGCCACAATTACAGATTTGGCTCTAGCAAATAATTGAGTTCTTTTCGCATCAGTTGTATGTCCTAAAAATTCAATATTTTTTAATGCTTTTGATTGGAGGTATTCCCTTTCAGGACCATTGCCAGATATCAATAACCGCCATCCCAACCAGTTAAAAGCCTCAATAATGACATCCAGTTTCTTATAACTAATCATTCTAGCTGCAGCTAAGTAATATTCATCTTTATTGTCAGAGAATGCAAACTTATTAGTATCAATGGGAAAATTAATTACAATCGCTCGTTTCCCATAAATATTTTGGATGCGTTCGGCGACAACACGAGAATTGGCAATATATAAATCTGGCTCTTGAGCATATTTTAAATCAACCGATCGCATGAATTGGAAAATGCGTGTAATTAAGGGAGCAAAATATTTATAATCTTTATATTCTCTTAAGTAAGTCTCGGTATCCCATAGAAATCTGGTAACATTGTGACAAAAACAAATATGGCGTGCCTCTGGTCTTTTTTCTACTGCTTTAGCGAAGCTGGTACTGCTGCTAATAATTAGGTCGTACTCCTGTAAATTTAACGAGCGAAATGCTGGAAAATACAGAGGAGCCATTAACCGAAAATATTTTGCCGCACCAGGAATTTTTTGTAAAAATGTAGTGTTAACTATACGTTCACTCAAATCAATAGTTTGTTGCGGAGCATACAAAGATGTAAAAATATCTGCTTGTGGGTAGCGTTGACAAAGTAATTCAAATACCCGCTCTGCCCCTCCCCGTTGCGTTAAGTAATCATGGACTAGAGCTATTTTCATAATTATTTTCTCAGTTGTCTCTGAAGTGTATTTGAAAAGAATAAATAGCCTATCAAGTAAAGAAAATGATTAGTGTTATGGCATTTTTTAGATATTAATTGCCTATTTTATCCGCGCAATTAAACAACCTAAATCTTGGTAAAAGCACTATCTTTTCTTTATTCTTGCTTTTCAAAATATTGTGAATTAATTTGGTATACAGAGTAGCAAAAATAGTTGCAAAATAGTGATATCCATCTGGATTTATATGTACAAAATACCTAGATAAATATTGATTCATATTTCTAGAAAATAATTATACTGGATATCAGAATTATTCATGTGTTCAGAATTTACATTGATATGATTATTCTGATTTTTATAACAGTCATACAATTTTAGATTTTAGATTTTAGATTTTAGATTGACCCATCAATGAATCTGGGGAATGCTGACGTACCACTTCACACTTTTGTTACACTCTTGTTATCGAAAAAATGTGCGGGAGAGCCAAAATACTTATTACTTATTACTTATTACTTATTATTTGACCACAGTCTTTTTCGCTCACCTGATGGATAGATGGGTAGGGGCACGGCACCAGTAAGATAATTTTACACACCAAAAGATTGTAGATGCCGTGCCCTTACGAAGAATGTATGTGCCGCAAACATTATTTGAATTTAGAATTTAGAAAAAAATAATAGATTAATACCATTATTATTTGAATTGGTCTTATTGTTAAGAGTTATAAAGAAAAATAGACAATAGTCGTGAGTTGAGATTGAATGATGCCAATCTCAACTCACGACTGTTTTGAAAATATAGGTTTGGGTCAGATTTAAAGGTATTTTCGGCGTTGCTGAATAGAAGTATGAATTAGACCTTAGGAAAACTTTAGAGATTGTCCCAGGCTAGGGCGTGTTTTCAAACCCAAAATTGGCATCAATTGTAGCTTGGGGAGCCACTCCGTTGCGGTGAAACACTTGCGGTGGACGGTAAGCCACTGCGGTGGACGGGTTCCCCGGCATAAAGCAACTGCCGTCAAGTGGCGCAACCCGAAGGGGTTCCCCGGCATAAGCAAAGTGTTGCGCCTCTTTCAGAGGAGCTTCGCTAACGCGAAGCGTATCCGTTCGGCTTTGCCGTGCCCGAAGGGCTTAGGATTCACCCGAAGGGAGGTTCCCGACCTTATAGGAAGTGGCGTTTGAGGGACGAAACCCAACATTTTTCGTACACCCAGTTGGGTTTGGTTTCGTTCTACCCAACCTACACCATAGTTTGAAAACAGTCCCTAGGTGCGTTGCATTAATTTTGACGACTCGTCAAAATTAATGGGACAAAGCACTAGCTCAATTGCCTACATAGCACTCACTAAAGTTTTGCTAGGATAAAAATAGGCGCTTTGTTCTGCTCTGAGGCGATCGCAAAGTCTTCCTGAAGGCAATTCTACATCCTCATAGGTCAGAACACTATCTTGGGGAATATCTCTTTTGAGGCGACATCCTGCGGCTAAACCCATAGGTAATAGGTTCTGTTGTTGAGCTATTTCCGCATTTTCGCATTGTCCATAGGTCATAAAGTAGCCGATGGGATCTATAGTTTCCCCAGCCTTGAGGTCGATTTTTGCAGTAGTTACTACATCCACCATGGGAGCATCTAAGGGTGTAAGTACGCAATCTTGAAATAAGACTGCACGAGCTACAGATATTGGTACTTCAAAGTGACAAAGATGATAGGGAGTGTAGAAACTATAGAGGGGACCTTCACCTAATTTATACAAGTTTAAATAATGACGTTGTTGAGGATCGTCGTGGGTAGCAAATACAAATACCCCTGGACTGGGTTGAGCACCAACTACATAGTCAACAATACCACCCCATTGCTTGAGCTGCTCCACGTCATACATTTTAGTCAACTCATCCACATGACCCTTGAACTCGTATCCCAACATTCCCCGTTGAGCAACTCTCATCCCCGTGGCGTTGGCAACTATTGCCTGTTCAAAGGAGATTTTAGTCCCATCGGCAAAACTAGTCACCATGTGGGCTTTTTGCCCCCATTTTTCAGCAAATGCAGCTTGGGTAGTGGGATTGCGGTAGGGGTCTTGCAATCCTTTAATGTTGCCACATAGCAAAGGAGTCAAACCAATACTTTGAACAAAGCGATAGAGATTCATTTGTACCCCTGGTTGGTCCCCATCACAGGCTGTGAGAATTACCCCGGCTTTGTCAGCATAAATTTTCAGGATTGGTCCAATGGTACCGTCAAGTTCCGCATTCATCATAATTATATGCTTGCGGTAGGCGATCGCTTCCATCACCACTTGAGCACCAAACTCCACTGCACCAGTGACTTCAATCAAGGCATCAATCTCACCCACATGACAAAGTAACATCGGATCTTCTGTCACCGCATATTTACCAGTGGCGATGGCGGTGGATAATTCACTCACAGTAGAAACTACCTGTACCTCATCCACTCCCGCTTGAGCATAAGCCTTCTGGGCAGCATCTAGATGGCGGTTGGAAATAGCTACCAACTCCATTCCTGGCACAGAATTAATAATTTGATTGGCAATACCTCTACCCATAAAGCCAGCACCAATCATCCCTACCTTGATGGGATTACCCGATGCAGCACGGGCTTGTAAGGCGCGATCTACAATAATCATTAACTAAACTCCTCACAAATTATTGGAAATAATGTATTTATGGCTAACTTCTCGGTTGTAGGCAATTTCTTGCTTGTCAAAGACTGTCTTTACCCATCACCTCTATTACCGGGTGAACGAAAAAATGTGTGGGAGAGCCAAAATACTCATTACTTATTACTTATTTTCCCTCACCCCCTATTACCTCATCTCTCCATCCATAATTTATCTAGGATAGCCACCACCAACGCTCATCATGCGTAATAAAGGCCAATTACTATCTTTTTGAGAAATTTCTGTTACTGCCAGAGGCCACTCAATATTAAAGAAAGGGTCATCATAACGCAAACCTCGTTCATAGCCTGGTTGATAAAATTCACCCACCTGATAAATCACCTCACTATCATCTGTGAGTGCCTGATAACCATGGGCAAACATTTCTGGAACATATAAGGCACGATGATTATCCGCAGATAGTTCCACTCCTACATACGATAAGAATGTGGGAGATTCCGGACGCATATCGATAATCACATCATAGATAGCACCGCGAATACAACGAACTAATTTAGTCTCGGCAACTGGAGGAATTTGATAATGCATACCCCTGAGGGTACCTTTTTTATAGTTATAGGATGTATTGCATTGAGCAACCATTGGTTTCAAACCATGTGCCTCAAACTCCTGACCACAGAAAGTACGTGCAAAAAAACCTCGATGGTCTGGTCTTTTATCTAAATCAATCACAAACGCGCTTTTGAGTTTAGTTTCGGTGAATATCATGAATCATCAATATGTTAATTATATAGATAAGGTAATTGGCTGAATCTGCCCTCATAACTATTAAGCGATCGCTGCTGAAAAATGGTGTTTATGCTGATACACTTTATTTTTCTCTTACAAAATCTTTAATAATCAGCTTGAATTTACGCGATCGCTACATGAGAATTTCATCTAATCCATTTTATGGCTTAGGGTAAGTACATCTAATAACTAAGTAACTAGGTCAAATTAAATATAAAACCTCACCCCTAGCTAGCCCCTCTCCTTAACAAGGAGAGGGGTGCCGTCAGGCGGGGTGAGGTTCAGTGTTACATTTAATTACGCCTACCTACTTATATAGCTATCCATCAATAGTTGGAGATTATTTTTGAAAAAGGCAGAAATCAGAGGTAATCTAGGCTGAAGGCGATTACTGGGGGGAATAATTCTACTTTTATTCGATAAAACCAGTAAAATCACAGATGGCCTTTTACAATAACACTTTATACAATACATGGTGATATTATTATAATTTTCATAAAAAAGGCCTGATTTGCATATATGCTTAAAACAGTAATTTATAAAAATTAACTAAAAACAAGGAGTAAATGCAAATAACTATATTTGCCTATTTTATGGCAGTAACATTACTGTCATAATAGGTATCTTTATAAATATATTAAGAACACAATAATTGTCGATATAAATTTCTGTGCTTGGAAGCTAGCTATAGCTAACTTGTAACCAACATATTTAGCTTCTTAGAATTAGTCAGATAAAGGCTGCGTTTATTGCCATTATGAACCTAATGGCATAACTAATTTTGTTGCCTCATAGTTTTGACAATATACAGTTCTTGTTTACATCTTGCATCTGACTCAATCAAGATAAAGTAGGTACAGCCTAACCTAATTGCGTAGTGCTATAAATTTAGATATTTACCCGTTTATTGTTCTCAAAGATAAATTTCTTTTTCTGAAATTCCAGATTTAATCAATTTAGTTGTGGAAAACTTAACAGAAACCGCCGATCAACAATTTAATCAAATTCCCTGCCCAAAAGTTTCTGTAAGTAATATCAGGAGAGGATGAAAATATGGGAGCAGGAAAGGTCTTAAAAAATAAAATCCAGCAAACATTACGCTTGTTGCCTGCACTACGCTTAGTGTGGCAAAGCAGTCCCGGCTGGACAATAGCTCGTGTAGTACTACTAACTATCCAAGGTATACTACCCGTAGTCTCAATTTATCTAACTAAACTAATTATAGATACAGTTGCAGTAAATCTCACTAATGTAGATAAAACAGCAGCCTTCAATCAAGTATTATTTTTGATTGCCATAGCAGGTGTAGTTACCTTAATAAATGCCCTCTGTAACTCCTTAACAGAATTAGTTGTCACAGCCCATTCCCAACGGGTAACGGACCATATGCAGGGCATTATCAACGCTAAATCAGTGGCAGCAGACCTAGAATATTACGAAAATGCTCTTTACTACGATACTCTGCAACGCGCCCAACAAGAAGCATCCTATCGACCTCCCCAAATCTTAAATCGTTTAGCACAGGTTGGTCAAAATACTGTTTCCTTGTTAGCGATGATTGGCTTATTGCTATCACTACATTGGGGAATTATCGGCATCTTATTTGTTGGTGCTCTACCTGCCATGGTAGTACGGATAAAATTTAGCCGTATCATGTATGATTGGCAACGCAAATGGACATCACCACAACGGCAAGGGATGTATTTGAGTTGGATGCTAACCTCAGATCAATTTGCCAAGGAAATTCGCTTATTTAATTTAGGTGATTACTTTAGTAAATGGTATCTACGCATCCGCAAACAGATACATAAAGAAAGTATAACGATTTTTGCCAAACGCTCTCTGGCTAATTTTGCTGCTGAAGCTACAGCTGGAATTTTAATTTTTGGTGTTTATGCCTTCATTGTCTATCAAGCTATTCATGGCATTTTGCGCGTAGGTGATTTAGTTCTTTATCACCAAGCCTTACAGCGAGGACAGAATAATATTAGAGGTCTATTGACTAGTTTATCTGCTCTTTATGAGGACAACTTATTTCTTGCTAACCTCTATGAATTCCTCGACCTCAAACCCAAATTAGTCGATTCCTTACATCCATTGCCCATTCCCCGACCGATGCAGAAAGGTATTTTATTCGAGGGTGTAGGATTCCAATATTCTACCACCACCCGTCAGGCACTTAAGGATATTAACCTGATTATTCGACCAGGGGAAGTGGTGGCATTAGTAGGAGAAAATGGTTCGGGAAAAACAACTTTAATTAAACTTTTATGTCGATTATATGACCCAACCATTGGCAAAATAACTATTGATGGTATTGACTTGCGGGAATTTAAAATCGCGGAACTACGTCGGGAAATTAGCGTCATTTTTCAAGACTATGCTAAATATAATTTCACCGCCCAGGAAAATATTTGGTTAGGAAACATTGATTTACCACCAGAAAAAGAAAATATTATTGCTGCAGCTTGCCGTTCTGGTGCAAATGATGTTATTAATAAATTACCCCAAGGATATCAGACCATTTTGGGTAAGTTATTTGACCAGGGAGAAGAACTGAGTATTGGTCAGTGGCAGAAAATTGCCTTGGCAAGGGCATTTTTGCGAGACTCCCAATTAATAGTTCTGGATGAACCTACCAGTGCCATGGACCCGAAGGCAGAATATGAGGTGTTT
>JASJDS010000105.1 GCA_030065055.1 Calothrix sp. MO_192.B10 | reverse complement strand
TTGACGCTCTCCCGGCTGGAAGCACGGGAGATTCTATCAGCTTAGGCTAGATTGGCTGATATATCTTCAAACAGCTCTAGCTGTCTAACCGAGTTCCCAGGCACCCGCCGTTTGCTCTTGGGAGCGGCGCGTCTCCTTTTACCCTCTGTTGATTCAGTGGTGGGCATTTCAAACAGTCGAAGCTGTTCTGGTTCCCGAAAGTCCTCCGGTACCACTTTTATTTTTACTTTGCAAGAAGCAGGGAAGGAATGTATTTCAATTCCGCGTTTCTTTATGTTCCGTGCAGCATTTATATCCGCGTCGGCATGATGTCCACAGTTCGTACAAATGAACTTTTCTTTACTTCTAGATGCCTTGTCTTTATGTCCACAACAAGAACAAATTTGCGAAGTAAATCTAGGATTAACACGCTCAAAAATCTTTCCTTGCTTTGCAGCTAAATACTCAATCTTTTTGGTTAAAGAATACCAAGACGCATCAGATATACTGCGATTTAAACCGCGCTTTCTTGACTGACCGTTAGGAAGAAATCGCCCTTTTTGGTTGCTATCCTCCTTAGTGCTGCATCGTTTTTTCATAGCCGAAATATTTAAATCTTCGACTATGATTGCGTCTGCTTTTTTAGTTAGCTCTCTCGCTAGGTTCCATTGAAAAGCTTCGCGTTTATGAGTTATTTTTTGATGCAATCTACTGACTTTTGCTCGCGCTTTTTTGCGATTATTGGAGCGTTTCTTTTTACGCGACAAGGAACGTTGTCTAACTTTTAAAAGCTTACGAGTTCTCTTATTAGTAGAATGCTTTGGATTGCTGTACTGGGAACCGTCAGAGCCGTGTACTAACTGAGTAATTCCCATATCTAATCCTACAACTGTTTTTACTGCTTCTGTAGGAATTATGGGTAATGAAGGTACAGCTTTGTCTTCTATTTTCAAAGTTACATACAAACCGTCAGCTTTTAGTCTCACGGTTGCTGACTTAACTTTAAAACCTTCAGGTATAGGACGAGAATTGAAATATCCTACCCAACCTAATTTAGGAAGGTAGATGGCTTTATCAGCAACCTTAATACCAGTTGTAAAAGTAAATGATTGAAAATTACTTCTATTTTTAAACTTTGGATACTTACCACGTCCAACAAAGAAATTATTGTACGCAATTTGCAATCGTTTAACATTTTGTTGCAGTACAGTTGAATCTATTTCTTTGTACCAAGGACGTACTTGCTTTAACACTGGAAGATTAGTTATCTGTATTTCTTCAGCAGTTTTTAACTTAATCTCGCCAGTTTTCTTTTTAACCTTATAAACTTCTCCAGTATCGGAAGTAGCTGAATTAGTAGATATTGGACAGGTTAAAGGGCAAGCAGCACTTTTATTCCTTAAATTACAGTACTCACCTTGTAGAAATCTTGTTTGATAAGTTGCCTCCCTATCAGCAAGGTTGTAATTGTAGTTTGCCCTTAGCATATCAATCCATCTAAGAACCTTTAAGGTCTGCTCCTTATTTGGTTTTAACTTGTATCGATATCCTAAAAGCATTTTTTCGATATTTATTGTAGATGTGTTAATGTAGATGTGTTAATATTGTCTACATAACTATAACGTACAAATCCGTAAAAATGCAACAATATAGAATCAAAAATCATACCGTTTCAATGATTAATTTTCATCTTGTATGGATACCAAAGCGCAGAAAGCGAGTATTGGTAGGAGATGTAGAGAGTAGACTAAGAGAAATTATCTGGGATACCTGTAAAGAAAAAGACTGGCAGATTATCGCATTAGAAATCATGCCAGACCATGTTCATTTATTCGTTAATGTATTACCTGATATAGCAGCGCGTCAGGTCGCAGCACAAATTAAAGGAAGAAGTTCTAGATACTTAAGAAAAGAGTTCCCACATCTATTAAAATTACCCAGCTTGTGGACTCACTCGTATTTTGTTTCAACCGCTGGCAACGTCAGCAATGAAACTATTAGGAGATACATTGAAGAGCAGCGTCACCACGATGTAACTTAAGGAGACAGCACGTAAACCTGCTACCTCGTTCTACATCTCCCGCCTAAAGGCTGGGAGTTTTGAACTTCGACCAATTCTATAAAAAATACTACTACTGTGGTCTTGAATGGAAAGATGTTAAAGCTAAATTACTAGAATTAGGAATTGGTAGACCAGATCCGATGGAAGCATAAAAAAATTTATCAAATTATTTTTTCACCCACTTGCGGAAACAGGTGGGTTTTGTTGTGCGTTAATGCTATGGCAATTACTTGTCAATCAAAAAGGTATAGGTAAAGAGCAAGAAAGCATGGCAGATTCCTCATCAAAACCAACTAATCCCAGATGCTGAGGATTATTTAACAACTCATGTGCTACCAAAACACCAGCAATGGTCCAAGTTTGAAACTTGCGTGCTTCTTTACCAATTAAACGACCATCCCTACCATCGTAATATTCAGGCCATTGATGTTTATGTAAGCGTTCAATGGCAAGTTCTAAAGCCCGTTCTGCTAAATCCACCCTACCTGTTTTTTGTGCCCCAGCTGCTAACAGCCATAACAAGAAAGGCCAATTACCTGCATTATGGTAAGACCAAGGAGTATTTTTAGCATCACAGCCAGTAATAATTTCCCAATCTCGCCCCTCTATGGCAGGAAAACAAAGCTTGATGGGCATTCTACCAATTAAACTATGCCAACGGGAGGCGATTAAATCCATAATCCCTTGGGATTGCTCCTCAGAAGCTAGTTTGCAGATAATAGCCATTAAATTCCCTTGGGTAAAAAAGCGAAAATCCATCCGTCCGGGACCAAGATTACCCGCAAAATAACCGCCTTTTTCTGGGAGCCATTCTTTCAACCATTCAGGGATAGAAGCGGGATAGATATTAAACTTATTCACGGCAGTCGGACCATATTCTTCAACTCTGTAGCGGTAAATTTCATTGAGTAGATCCATGTTTAGCCAGTAGTAATATCTTAGGTGATAGACCAAATGACCCAAACGTTCATCCACCACTGCAATGTAGTCATCTTCAGGTAAGAGTACTTCCCTAGCCGATCGCAGGGCAATATAAAATAAAGCTTGGATATCTAAAGGATAACCATAAACCCCCATGCGCCGGTCAATCATATAGGAACCATCGGGAACCAACATGGTGGGGAACATATCAAACCGGGAAGTCAAGCACAAATCCAAAATCAGCTTAATACAATTTTGAAATTCTAGCTGATGAGCCAAAGCCATGTCCCCACTAGCTTTGACATAGGCACGTAACATTAACAACCACCACAACCCGGAATCTACTGGTGCTACCCGAGCGATCGCATGTTCTCCAAAGTCAGGTAGTAGATATTCTTTTTCGCCTTTGTGCCTTACTTTAAAACTGGCAGGCATCAATCCCTGACCCGGTTGAAAACAGTCCAATTGCTTGTTACAACTTTGTAGTGCCAAGGTTTCAGTCAAAAAGTTACGCACAATTTCTACCTCACCCTTCATTAAGAAAGCCAAAGCAGAAACGGCAAAATCGCGGGTAAAACACTGGTCATAGTTCAATGCCTGTGCTGCTGGGTCCTTGGCTGCTAAAGTACCTACGGGGTGATTATGGTATTGAATAATTGATGCCTCTAAAGCTTGCCATGCTGAATCTATCAAATTTTGGGGAATTCCCATTTAACTTCTCCACAATTGATTGTATCGGCTACCAGTAAGTAATAAGTAATAAGTAATAAGTAATAAGTAATCAAGAATTAAATCCCCTCCCTAGGAATGAAAGAAACAGGTAAAACTCTCTTACCTTTTGCTTCATGCCTTGTTGATTGAAAAAATATATGTATTAAAAATGACTATTAAATAATTACGGTTCTAACGATCAAGACATATCTGGGTTGAAAATAGGGAAATGCGATCGCTGCCTATTCCAATTGTAAGATGTAAATCTTGCCTTTTACCAAAAATACCAATTTAGAGATGTAGATATATGCTAGCTAATACACATCGTAACTTCTGAACATCGGTAACAGTCGCAGTAAAATAAATAAAGTTTCATCCAACTGGAGTTGTTCGGAAAGAGTGATTCACTCCAATTCAATGGCAAAACCATCCAGGCTCAAAGTAGTAACCGCCCTCAAGGTGGTTGTGTTGTGTTTATTACTATTACTCCTATGGACGGGCAATAGTTGGGCGCAAATCTCTGCTGACAGCAAAATTTCTCCTCTAATTGAAAAATTAGTAGATAAAGATGCTCACATTCGCCATGATGCTGCTGATGCTTTGGTAAATATCGGTTCCCCAGCAGTTCCAGTTTTAATTGCAGCTTTGCAAGACTCCGATTGTAATTTGCGCTGGCGTGCGGCTTCTGTGTTGAGCGATTTGGGTACGGAAGCAGCACCAGCTGTACCAGCGTTAACCAAAGCTTTGCAGGATGAAGATGGACAAGTGCGGTTATATGCTACCCTCGCCTTGGGTAACATTGGTGCGGCAGCAAAACCAGCAGTGCCATCTTTAATGGCGGCTTTACAGGATAAGGAGCTATATGTGCGGATTTATGCCCCTTCTGCCCTGAGAAAAATTGGTGTGGAGGCAAAGGTGGCGGTTCCAGTCCTGATTGGTGCTTTGCAAGATAAAAATGCCAGGGTACGCCTGAATGCAGCTTATGCTTTGGGTAATATGGGCACGGAGGCGACATCCGCAGTACCTGATTTAATTAAGCTGTTGGATGATAAGCAACCCTATGTACGTTTGGCGACAATTAAGGGTTTGGGTAATATTATTGCTGGGTTTCAGGACAAGGCAACAACTTTATCTAGTTCTAAGTTAAAGAAAATCATCGCTGAATTTGAGCCGGTATTACAAACCCTGGAAGCAAATCCGAATAAGTTTACAGAGGATGAAATTGTTCGCATTCGTCGTCCCCTCAATGCTTTGAAAGCTGAGAAAGACACCCGCCTATTTGACAGAGCTTTAGATTGGTTGCTGAAGCATAAAATACTGTTGGGCATTGGGGCTTATGTAACTTTATTACCTTGCTTATGGTTAATTTTATTACGGGTATCTCCTCTGTTGTTGCTACACATTAATGATGCCCTCAAACCTTATACAGACTTTTCTTTACCATTTTTAAGTATTAATGTACCGCTCAGATACGTATTGTTTGTTGGTTTCTTTCATTACCATCCCAGAGTATTAGATGCTTGGGTGGGTAAGTATATATCATCAGCCAAGGAACAATTTCCCAAAAAAGATACAGTGAGCGATCGCACTACCTATATTCCCATACCTGTGGTTGTTGATGGTAATACTATTCCCCAACTCACCCCAGATAATTTACGTTCTACCTTCAATAAACAACGTAGCTGTTTGGTAATTTGGGGGGAAGGGGGTGTGGGTAAAACCAGTTTAGCTTGTCAAATGGCAAGTTGGGCAATGGCGGAGACTAAAGACAAGCAACTGTGCGAACATTTGATGTTACCCGTACTATTGGAGGAAGATTTTCGGGTAGTTGAAGATAAATCCCCCCTATTAGAAGCCATTCGGGGACAGCTACAAGCATTGATTGACGAGCCGGAACCAATTTGCGAAGAATTACTGTTAAAGCTGTTACGAAAACAACGCATCCTGGTCATAGTCGATCGCCTGTCGGAAATGAGTGAAACCACCAGGGAAGCCATCCAGCCAGACTCTCCAGACTTCCCCGTCAATGCTTTGGTGATTACCTCCCGGATAGAGGAAAAGGTAGGACGTGTAAATAAAACAACTATTAAACCTTTGAGGATTGAAGCCAATAAACTATCTTCCTTTATGGAAGCCTACTTAATGCAGCGAGGGAAGCGGGATAAATTCACAGACCAAGAATTTTTTGATGCTTGCAGTCGGTTGTCGGTGATGGTAAATCAACGCAATATTACCGTTCTCCTAGCCAAATTATACGCCGAACAATTGATAGCTAGGGTAGAAGCACAACATACAGACTCCTTACCAGAAAGCGTTCCTGGTTTAATGTTGGGTTATATCAACGAAGTCAATCACGATGTTACAGGGGATACCTTTGATGATCGCACCATTCACCAAGATGCTAAAGTAATTGCATGGCAATGCTTGCAGACAAACTATCAACCAGGAACCGCTAAATTAATAGATGCGATCGATGCCTTGGTAGACTTGGGCATAGATGATGCCGAAACCCATCTAGATTACCTGGAAAATCGCCTCCACCTGATTCAAACCATCGGTTATGCCAAAGAACAGATTCGCTTCTGTCTTGACCCCTTAGCAGAGTATCTGGCAGCATTGTATTTAGTGGAGCTATTGGGTAATAATGATGGAAAATGGCGATCGCAATTTTTCAAACAGGTAGATGATTTGCTGAAAAATGGAGCGCGAGATGCCATGAAAGGTTTTTTATTAGCGGTGGGTGATTGTTATTTATCTCAAGTTCCCAATGCTAAAGATACTGACTTTGTTCCCCAGAAATTGAGTAAGTTATTGGGTTTAAGCATCAGTGATGCGGGTAACAATATTCAATCAAAAACTCCGTAATTATGACTAAACCTCATCCATCTGGATAACTGGAGTTTTTCCTCCAGGAAATACCAAAACATAAATTTCCCTGTAGGGGCACGGCATCCACAATATTCTTGCATAGGTCATAATCTTAATGATGCCGTGCCCACCCCGCCCGATTAAATATTCGTAAACAAAAACTATAATTTTCAAAGATTTGCAGGCGTAGGTTGGGGAGCCACTCTTGTGCGCGGGTGAATCCTGCGGATACGCTACGCGAGCCCCGCGTTGAGAGAAGTGGCGTTTGAGGAACGAAACCCAACAGCCAAAAACTATTGTTGGGTTTCACTTCGTTCCACCCAACCTACATTTAATTATAAGTATTTAACCGGACATAATATTACAACTACAGATAACTTCAGTAGGCGTAGGTTGGGGAGCCACTCTTGTGCGCGGGTTCCCCGCGTTGAGAGAAGTGGCGTTTGAGGGACGAAACCCAACAACCAAAAACTATTGTTGGGTTTCACTTCGTTCCACCCAACCTACATTGAATTATAAGTGTTAACCGGACATAATATTACAACTACAGATAACTTCAGTTCGTTTCAGGGAGGAGCATATTTGTTAAGTTCCTCTACTAATAAATGTACAGTTGTGGATGGATTATCTCTAGCTGGGATATGAGGATTGTATTGTTTCAGCAGATTTTTCGCATTTTTAATAGCAGTAGGTTGTTTCTCAAATAGCTCATCATAAATTGTTGCACTATTCTTCTGATATTTATAACCAAGTAAAGAATTTAACTTATTTTTATAATCACTTCTGGGAACACCAGTATTGAGGAATTGAAAATGCAGAACATACCATAATTCAAAAGCTTCATTGGAATAGGCTACTTGAAATTTCCAAGTTTCTGCATTTTGAATAGCATTATTAAAATCTTCTGGAGGAAAATCATCATGATCAAAAACACACCAAACTTGATCATAATCCTCATCCTCTTGTGTGTGAAGTCTTTTTGCACTATCAACTAATTTACTAGGATTTTCTCCGACACCTCGCACATCTATTTCGATAACCTGATTATTACCGCGAAAATTCCTGAAATAATTGGGTTCAGTTTTTTCCCCTTCGCATACTATCAAAAATCTCTGCCTGACTTCCCTTGTATTAACTTTTCTGGGTGAGTATCCACGAGAGCTTCTACCAGAATTTCTGTTTCTTCTAGCCATGAGAGTCAATCAGATGAGTTAAATCTCCAATATATGGTATTGCACCATATCTACCTTTTATATAATCACTCTCAAAGGATGCATCATTACGTATTTTGTATTCTGCTAAAGAGTACAAATCTGTTGCACCATATCTATTTTTTTCAGTAAACCAAATTTGGTCTCGACGAAAAAGCTTATTACTAAGTAAATTAGTATCGTGTGTCATGAATATCAATTGAGCATTATTTGAATTTGTTTCTCTCGAATTAAACAATTCAATAATTGCACGAGTTATCAAGGGATGAAATCTTGCATCAAGTTCATCAACAATAATAATTTTACCTTTCTTTAGTGTGGTTATTATAAGTCCAGCCAAGGCAAAAAGTTTTTGCGTTCCTTCAGATTCATGAGTGTTGAAATCAAATTCCTCTATGGAATGAGGATTTCCATCTGGATCAAATTTTCTATGAATAGTAGCTACTGAAGTAAATTTAAGTCCTGGATGTCTCCAAGCAAGAAATTCCGGAGCATCTTTTTTTTCTACTTGAATGCTATTGATACCCAAATCTAGCTTTTTAATCAGTTCAATAATATCACTCTTATTTTTATCATGAATCAAACAATCAACTGTATAATTAAAATATTTTCTATCATCTAATCCAGAAATAATATTTAGCGTACCAGTCACCCATTGTAAAATATTCTCTGCAAGTTCAACATTGAATTGAGCAGAAACAGACAAGAACAGTGCATTATTTCTGGTTCTTTGTTGAATTCCATCAGCATTATAACTTTTAGAGATTTTGAAACTATCCATGTCACGCTTGAATAGTCTAGTTTCTCTCACTTCGGGGACATAAAATAACCATTCTGAAACAACCCTTTCCTGGTTAGCTTCAAACCCATACCTATACTTTCGATCATCTATTAAAAATACCAACTCAAAATAAGATGGTTTATCTTCTGTATCTGTGCTGAGTCTAAAAGGTTCTACATTTATTACCTCTGTACTCTGAGTATTCTTAGATGAATTAACCATAAACCACTTCATAAAGCCTAATGCTTTGACAAGGTTACTTTTACCACTAGCATTTGCCCCATATATGGCAGTACTTTTAAGCAGCTTCAAATCTTCATCAACTGCAAAAACATTGTTTTCATCTAGTTTCTTATCTTTGGCGACAAGATTAGCCGCCACCATACTAAAAGTAACTTGCTCTTTAAATGATCTGTAGTTGCCGACACTAAATTCGATAAGCATGGCTTAGAGTTGAAACTTAAAACATTAATCTGTGAAAAAATCACAAATTCACATATTAAGGATAACAATAATTGGTTAGTATCTGTAGGGTGCGTTATGACTTTAGTCTTTAGCGAAGCCATGCCCGAAGGGCTATACGCACCAAAAATCTTACATCATGGTGCGTTACGCTACGCGATAACACACCCTACGTTGCTGCATTCCTGCTATTATTAAGAAATCTGCACAGTGTCTGGTTGAGTAGCTAATTTTCCATCCTCCATATAAACAATTCGGTCAGCAATATCGAGAATGCGGTTATCGTGGGTGACTAACAAAATAGTGCAACCTTGTTGTTTAGCTAATTTTTGCATTAAATCCACTACATCTCGTCCCGATTTTTTATCGAGTGCAGCAGTCGGCTCATCTGCTAAAACAATCTTTGGTTGACTAACGAGTGCCCGCGCTATGGCTACCCTTTGTTTTTGTCCCCCTGATAAGTCATCGGGATAATAATTAACTCGATTTCCTAATCCCACTAATTCCAGCATTTCCACGGCTCGTTTGTCTATTTCTGAACTAGAAATATGGGAATGAATTTCTAAACCCATTTTCACATTTTGTAGTGCAGTCAAACTACCATGTAAGTTATGTGCTTGGAAAATATAACCATGGTTGCGCCTAGCAACTGTTAGCTCCTTTGCAGAAGCACCACATAATTCTTTTCCTAATACCTTTGCACTGCCTTCCTGAACAGAACGCAAGCCACCACAAATCGTTAACAGGGTTGTTTTCCCAGAACCAGATGGTCCTGTCATAATAATTATTTCACCTGCTTGTATTTCCAGGTTGATATTAAATAAAGCCTGTTTCTGCAGTTGACCCTTACCAAAATAATGGTTGAGGTTTTGGATAGAAATAGCTGGTTTTTGTGTCAAATATTGGCTCATGATTCTGTCTATTAGTAAAATATTTTTGGTAAAATTAAAACATATCAGCCGGGTCAGCCGATTGTAATTTTTGAGTGGCGATCGCTCCCGATATTCCGCATAATATTACAGTTAAAATAAATACAGTAATAGCTCTTTCAACTGTCATATATATAGGCAAACTTGTTGCAGTTGCCGCTACAGCATATAATCCTAAGGGAATAAAAAATCCTGGGATAAATCCAATGGCAGCAATAATAATTGCTTCTTCAAAAATGATTCCTAATAAATAATTATTTCCATAACCCATCGCTTTGAATGTGGCATACTCTTTTAAATGAGAGTTTACATCCGTTGAAAGAATTTGATAAACAATAATTACACCAATAAGAAACCCCATAGCTACACCAAAACCAAAAACAAAAGCAATTGGACTTTCTTTGGTAAGTACATCTAATTCAAATTGAACAAATTCTTTATTAGTGAGAACTTTGACATCATCTGGTAAATGAGCTTTTAATTGATTGACAACTTGAAGAGGGTCATATCCCGGTTTTAGATAAATTAAACCAACATTGACACTGCTTGCTTTTTGTGAAGGAAACAAGCGTAAAAAATTATCATCACTGGAGAGTAATAAACCATCCGCAGCAAAGGAAGCACCAAATTTAAACAATCCATTGACAGTAATAGTTCGTCTACCTATTTCTGTAGATACTTCTTCTCCCGCTTCTACTTGAGCAAAAACTTGATCATATTCTCCCCTTGCAGCTTTATCAAACAAAAACCTGTCTGGTAATTGAATTTTATCGAGTTGGGCGTTAGCCTCAGGTATATTTAAAGCAGGTATTTCAGGATTAAATCCAATTGCTTGTATCTGAACTTTTTTTCGTGTTTGTGGATTTCTCCAAGAAACCATACCAATATACATGGGTTCAGCTGCTTTCACCCCCAGTACGTCGGATGCTTCCAATAATCTATTTCGAGGAAATGTTGATAAATTTTGAGTATTTTTAGCTTGAGAACTAATTAAAACAATATCTGCAAGCACTTCACGATTAAGACTAGTATTACTATCATAAAGTGAACTTTGAAAACCAAGCTGCATAAACATGAGAATATCCGCAAAAGCTATTCCCGAAAGTGCAACAATAAACCGTCCTTTGTGACGGGTAAGTTGTAACCAACCCAAGGGGGTACGACGTTGAATTTTTTGAATTAATCCCAGCATAATTATTTTAAATTTTGAGTACAGTGTGGTTTTGGAGGTTTTTAAAAGAATGTAGAATGTAGAGTTTAGAATTTAGAATTTTGTTTTGCAACGGGTATTTTACGCCGACGCAAAATGCGCTGCTTGTAGAAATAGAAGAATTTAACTCCTAAAGTTGGTTAAAAATAGATAATTATTTGTCGATTTAATATTTTTTGCGTTATTTAATCCCAGATATGAATTTATCTCACGCAGAGTCGCATTAGACGCAGATCAAAATAGTTTAAGACATATGATGTTGAAATTTAATATTCCTATTCAGCAACACCACCTTTTGTGCTTAATTCGCAATCATATAAATGAATAATTTGAGGCTGATATAAAAAAACAATTTTTATAATTCAAACACTGCTTTAACCTGCAAATTAGTAAACTTAGCAGCTTTTTGACTAGATTCCTTATTCAGCCGAACTCTAACCTCTACAACCCTAGCATCTATATTTTCACTGGGATCGGCATTAATCACATTTTGTCGTTGTATTTGCCAACCAATAAAATCCACCTTACCCTGTAACTCATCAGCTAGAGAATTACTTTTTACACGCACATTTTGACCTACTTTTATTTTATTAATATGAGTTTGGTAAACTTCAGCTAATACCATCATATTGTTCACCTGTCCTAACTCAACAATCCCATCATCAGAAACTTTTTCACCAGGATAATTATTGATTTTCAAAATTACACCCTCTTTGGGTGCTTTAATAAAAGATTGGTCAAAATTAGCTTTTGCTTCTTTCGCTGATGCTACCGCTTGTCTTAATTCCGCTTGCGCTGCTTCCACATCTACCGGACGAACTTCAGTAATTTTATTCAGCGTTCCCTTGGCTGAATTAATTTGTTGACTACTCACATTTTGGATCCGATTGAGGACAGCTTTTGCTTCTTGAATTTGCCTATTTCCCGTTCTTTTTGTTCGTTGTAAAGTTGCCTTGGCTTCATTTAATTGTTGGACAACAGTATCTACCTTCAAACGTCTACTATCAAAGTCAGATTGAGAAATTGCACCTTCTTTATATAACTTCTCATAGCGATTAAATTCCGATTGAGCATTATTCAATTCTGCTTCCAATCTTCTAATAGTTGCTTTCTGTGTAGCTTTATCCCCTTCCCACTGCGCTTCCAATCTTGCTAAGGTTTCCCGTTGCGCTCTTGACTCACCTAGTGATTGTGCTTGAATCCTGGCAATTTCGGCTTTTTGAGCGTTAATTTCTCCAGTTTTTGCACCTGCTTTAACTTTTGCTAAATTAGCCTTGGCAATTCCTACTGCTTCCTTCGCTTTTTCATAGGCTGCTTGGAGCTTGTTGTTATTATCCAAAACAGCAATTACCTGCCCTGCTTTTACCTCTTCCCCTTCCTTGACTAATAGCTTGTCTATTTTATTCCCTTGTCCCCCTTGACTCGATGAGGATGCAGCAATTTTAATCACTTCCCCTTCTGGCTCCAGTTTACCTAAGGCTGTCACTGTCTTAATTTCAGGGATAACTATCTGCTGCTCTTGTTTTGTTTGTAATACTTGGTTCTGGAAAACTTGAGATAACAATACCCCACCCAATGCAAGACTCGTTGCAATACCCAAGATAGTAATTTGTCGAGACTTGATTCTATCAAGGATGAAGCCTTTTACAGATGTACCGAGTACCATAATTCCCCTCTACAGTAAGTTACAAGTAAACTAAATCGTTTAGTCCATATTTACTAAACTAAACAGTCTAGTTCGTTTTGTCAAGATGTTTGTTTTGGCATTGCTGAATTCAGGTATGAATTTATTTCACCCACAGATGCGCCTCTAGTGGTCTGTCCCATTAATTTTGATAGTTAAACCAAGTTCCAAATTGGTCCTCTCTTTCTTTTCCTCTGCACTCTCTGCGCCTCTGCGGTTTTTTCCTCTACCTCTCAGAACTAATGGGACAAAGCACTATTACTCGACCACATTAATTCTGCAGGGTAAACTACTCCCTTCCCGCCAGAAGAATACCGATTTAATAAACCGCAAAGACACGAAGGACACGTAAAGCCTACGGCATAGCTGAGTCCTTCGGACACGCTGCGCGAACGCTTACCGTCGGAGGCGTTCCCGTAGACGCGGAGCGGCTTCTCGTAGAGTAGGGTAGAAAGAAGATAAAGAAGATAGGTAATCTTACACCACCGAAGGGAGTAAGTTCTAGACTTCTCCTCTCCTTCTCTTCCTTTGCGTTCTACCCTACCCTTCGGGAAGCCACTGCGTGTCTACGGGAAGCCACTTCGTGTCTAATGCGCCTTTGCGGTTTCTTCCTCTACCCCTCATAACTAATGTGGTGGGGTACTATGAGAGTTATAGTATAAATAATGTGTAATACATGGGATGCTGGTAGAGACACAGCAGATTTCATTTTTGTCGAGTACAGTTGACGAGCAAGGATATCCATCCCACTCATTGTTTAATAGATTGATTTTTGTTGGCATAGTGCGCCATATAAAATGAAGAAGTGTAACAGGCAAAAAAGATGATTTGAAAATAATTTTCCCTGGGTATTACTAATTTAAGTGATTAATTATGAAAGCCAAAAAAAGAACTATTCAAAAAGTAAATAGCGATAATAATTTAGATAATTCACAGCCTGTAGAAAAGGTTGAAGCTATTTTACAGGGAGCAATGCAGGAGTTTCTAACACATGGTTTTGCTGGAACTACAATGGATAAAGTCACAGCAGCAGCAGGTGTTTCAAAAACTACTGTTTACAGTTATTTTCAAGATAAAGAGAAATTATTTATTGCTTTAATTGAGCGTTTAATTGCAACTCACAAAGGATTTATAAATCAGCATAATTTGGAAACATTTCCAGGGGAACCTGCAACAGTTATAGCCAATTTGGCAAATAATATGTTGGATCAATTTAGTAAAAATGTTAGCGATACCCCAGAATTTTTAGATTTAATCCGCTTAATGATTGGTGAATCTGGAAGATTTCCCATGCTGGCGCAGTATATGGTTCGGACTATAGATAAAGACGTTGTTCAAGTTGTCACTCATTATCTACGATCGCACCCAGAATTACAACTCACCGATCCAGAAGCAACAACCCGGATCTTTTTGGGTGCTTTAGTTCATTTCACCATGATTGAGTACATGCTGCAAGCTGGGGAAATTATGCCAATGGAACGGCAAAGATTGGTTGATTGTTTGGTAAATTTGATTGTTAGAGGGCAAAAAAAAGATGGGGATAAATATGCTGCAATTCGAGCAAAATCCTCACGACGCAAGCGTTCTAGCTCTGGTAAATTTAAACGGGATTATCAAGAATCAAAAAAATTGCGATCGCTACGACTCACGGATACTGCTTGGAATAATTTA
This sequence comes from Calothrix sp. MO_192.B10, assembly GCA_030065055.1. Lineage (GTDB taxonomy): Bacteria > Cyanobacteriota > Cyanobacteriia > Cyanobacteriales > Nostocaceae > Calothrix_A. The sequence continues at coordinate 49,808 of JASJDS010000105.1, read as the reverse complement.
GATGCGATCGCGCAAAAAAACAACCTGAGTCGCAGTGAGTTAATTGAATCTTTAGCACGGGGAGTAAAGTTTGATTGATTTTGGTGATCTGTTTGCTGTATATACATGGATGTAATAAATATCTTTAATTTGGGTTGAAGTTCCCCTGATAGGAATGATTCGCCCTCCTTCTCTGGGGAATGGTAAGTTGTATGAGGGTGCTATTAAAGGTAAATCTCTGTGACTAATGTGAACAAAGCGCGAATGCTGCTATCCCATAACTTTGATATTTCTGAGGATATTCTCCCAGCTTTGAGTCGGGAGGAATTTACCCAAGTATTTATCAAGGGATTGCAAGATGTGGCTGAGTGTCGATTGGTAAACAATCCCCATTGGATAGTCTCCGTTTTATTTGATGCCGAGAAATACTCACCCACACAAATGGGAGAATATTATGCAAATGCTTTAGTAACACTACGTCGCGAGCAAATTCAAAATGGTCAGAAACTACCACATATTTTAATTTTAGGTGGAATCAAAACCACCCCAGCAATGAGTACCTCACCGGATTCCTTACAACCAGGTGAATGGGGCGTGGATGTGGTGGAAACTAGGGATGGAGATAGCTTTTTAGCTGGAATAGGTTGGGAAAATGCGATCGCAAACAAGCCATCGTCAAGTATTTTTAAGGTAGAACGGTGTGGAGAGTGAAGGAGTAGGGGCGGGGTTTCCCCGCCCGGAGTGAGGGAGTGATGGAGTGATGGAGGGAAGGAATTAAATCATCAACCAACAACCAACAACTAACAACCAACAACTAACAACTAACAACTAACAACCAACAACCAAGAGGAAAGTCTAAAATAGTTATAGTGACTCTACAATTCATCAATAGCAGGAGTTAGCAATCGTGACTGCTGATATCAATACCCTCACCCTCAAATTGGGAGGTATGCGTTGTGCTTCCTGTGCTAAAACAGTTGAAACTGCAATTACAGAAGTCCCAGGTGTGAGCGAATGCAGTGTCAATTTTGGTGCAGAGCAAGCTACAGTTAAATATAATTCTCAAGTCGCTAATTTAGAGCAAATTCAAGGAGCTGTGGAAACTGCGGGTTATTCCGCACACCTCCTGGAAACAGATATACTTGCACCAGAGTCAGATAAGGAAACCAAGGCTCGCTCGGCTGTATCACGGGATTTGACGATTAAAGTTGCAGTAGGAGCAGTAATCAGTATTATACTTGTAATTGGCTCTTTACCCATGATGACTGGGTTGGACTTACCTTTCATCCCTTCATGGTTGCATAACCCTTGGTTGCAGTTAGTATTAACCACACCCGTGCAATTTTGGTGTGGCTATGGCTTCTATATTAATGCTGGGAAGGCACTCAAAAATCGTGCTGCCACAATGGATACTCTCATATCTCTGGGTACTAGTGCGGCATTTTTCTATTCCCTTTGTGCAACTATCTTTCCCAACTTTTTTACTGTTAGTGGTTTGCAAGCAGAAGTATATTATGAAACTGCGGCGGTAGTTATCACCTTAATTCTCTTGGGAAGATTGTTTGAAAATCGCGCCAGGGGAAAAACTTCAGAAGCCATTCGTCAATTGATGGGTTTACAACCTAAAACTGCTAGGGTGATTCGTGATGCTCAGGAAGTTGATATTCCCATAGTTGCAGTCAAAATTAATGATGTGGTGTTAGTACGTCCTGGGGAAAAAATTCCTGTGGATGGGGAAGTCACCGAAGGAACTTCTACCATAGATGAAGCAATGGTGACGGGGGAAAGTATACCTGTAAAGAAACAACCAGGGGATGAAGTAATTGGAGCAACAATTAATAAGACAGGTAGCTTTAAATTCCGAGCCACACGGGTAGGGAAAGATACTTTTTTAGCCCAAATCGTCCAATTAGTACAACAGGCGCAAGGATCAAAAGCTCCCATTCAAAGGTTAGCAGACCAAGTTACCGGCTGGTTTGTCCCGGCGGTAATTGCCATTGCCATGATAACTTTTATCATCTGGTTTAGTTTCACCCGTAATTTTACCTTAGCCCTCATTACTACCGTTGGCGTATTAATTATTGCCTGTCCCTGTGCTTTGGGTTTAGCCACACCAACTTCAGTGATGGTGGGTACGGGTAAGGGTGCAGAAAACGGGATTTTAATTCGGGATGCGGAAAGTTTGGAACTGGCGCACAAAATTCAAACCATTGTTTTGGATAAAACTGGTACATTGACAATGGGTAAACCTACGGTGACAAACTTTGCTACTGTGGCAGGAACTGCAAATCGGAATGAGTTAAAACTTTTACGCCTAGCCGCAGCATTGGAAAGAAAGTCAGAACATCCCCTTGCAGAAGCAATAGTTAGTTATGAGGCACAACAAACCACCTCTTTGCAAGCATCACAACAGTTGAAAATTGCAGAAACCACTAATTTTGCAGCCTTTGCAGGTAGTGGCGTACAAGGTACAGTTTCTGACCATCTGGTACAAATTGGGACTCAGCGATGGATGGAAGAGTTAAATATTAATACTGAGCAATTACACCATTATCAACACACATGGTCAGCAGCCGCAAAAACCGTGGTGTGGATGGCAGTGGATGGGGAAATAGAGGCAATATTTGGCATTGCCGATGCTTTAAAACCATCTAGTACAGCAGCTGTGAGAGCCTTGCAAAGTATGGGTTTAGAAGTAGTAATGCTCACAGGAGATAACCAACAAACCGCAGAGGCGATCGCACGGGAAGTTGGTATAAAAAGAGTCTTTGCCCAAGTAAGACCGGAGCAAAAAGCCGACATTGTTAAATCTATACAAGGGGAGAGGTATAGAAGACATCCATCTAAAATTGTAGCGATGGTGGGGGATGGTATTAATGACGCGCCAGCCTTAGCCCAAGCAGACGTGGGGATTGCCATTGGTACGGGAACAGACGTAGCGATCGCAGCTAGTGATGTTACTTTAATATCAGGGGATTTACAGGGGATTGTCACTGCAATTCAACTCAGTCGAGCTACCATTCGTAATATTCGCCAAAATCTCTTCTTTGCCTTTATATATAATATTGCAGGTATCCCCATTGCCGCAGGAATTTTGTTTCCCATTTTTGGCTGGTTACTCAACCCCATTATTGCAGGGGGTGCAATGGCATTTAGTTCGGTTTCTGTGGTGAGTAATGCCTTGCGCTTGCGTAATTTTCAGCCCAAAACCATGGGATAAATAGTGTTAATTTTGACGACTCGCCGGTGTTTAGATCCCCGACTTCTTAAAGAAGTCGGGGATCTGTTAGAAGCGCATCGGGTTGCTGGTACATTTGCAGCCGAACAAATTAACACTGAAAAAAGTAAACAGGTTTATTTGAATACTTTGTCTGTTTATGCAGTTCACAGATATCTCAAATGGTTAGGAATTGAAACAGATTTAAGTCAAGGTGACTGTTGGAATCCTATTTTGAGAAATCGATGGAATGTTGCCGATTTAGTGATTCCTAATATTGGAAAAGTAGAATGTTGCCCTGTATTACCTGGAGAAACTACTATATCTGTATCACCAGAAGCAACTGAAGAACGAATTGGTTATTTAGTAGTTCAATTTACTGAAGATTTAGATCAAGTCCAGCTTTTAGGGTTTACAAAAACCGTAATAGCAGGAATCATTGAAATTAGCCAATTGCGTTCACTTGATGAATTTATTGATGTCATTTCACCACAAACAGTAAATTTAGAAAATTGGTTTGCAGCGATTTTTGATGAAGTTTGGCAGCCTATTGAAACACTATTCAATCCCCAACAATTAGCTTTTAATCCTAGAAATTTGGCTTTTAAGGGTTTTAAAAAGGATGATAGTGAAGAAATAATTAGCAGCCAAGAGATTATTGAACGAGTTAAAGAGATTAATCTAGGACTATTAGCAAATTCTCAACAACTAAATTTGGTAGTTAGCATCAGGAAAGAAGAAAACCAAGAAATAGGATGTCTTTTCCAAGTTTATCCCATGAATATGGAAGAGTATTTACCTGTTGGTTTAAAACTAAAAGTAATCCTGGAATCAGACGAAGCAGAAAAGAAAGTAGAACCAGGAGAAACTAAAAAGTTTCTGAAAATACGATTAACTGAACTTCCGGGTAAACTAATAACTGTGCAAATACATCTAGATAATGAATATGTAACTGAACAATTAATTTTTTAGTTGATTATCAAGGAAAAATAATGAAGAAACAAGTAATTATAAGCCCTAATCATGGCAGTTTTCAACAAGGTTTTGGTCAAGTCAATATTAATATTTATTGGATAAACGAGAATAATCAAATTCATTCTCATCAAGAATTTTGTCATTTTCCTCAAGCCCTAGAACTGCCAAATTATTACGAAAATTGGCGACAAAAATATCAAGCCTTAGATAAGTATCAAAGAGGGATTATAAATGAAGATGATGAAACAGATGAATTCATTTCTGAAGCTGAACTAATGGCGGAATATATAAGAGATATATCTGAGTGTAACAAAGCTTTTGAATATTTACGAACGAGACTGAATTATTGGCTTAATCCTGTCAGACAACAATTGGAAAAAACACTTAATATACAGCCTGGAGATGAAATTAATGTTGTTATCCACACAGAGAATATTAGCTCTGAATTAACTAAACAAATATTGCCAAAACTACCTTGGCATTGGTGGGATTTCTTTAGTGAAAACTGCTTTGCTGATGTTGCTGTATCCTTTAGCAATTCAGAAAAATTTGGTTCTATTTATTCTGAAAAAATGTCAGCATTACCAAGACCAAAAAGAGTCAAAATATTATGTATTTTAGGAGATACTACAGGTATTGATGTCGAAGCCGATAGACGATTACTCCGAGAAATCTCAGGAGCATATTGTGTCTTTCTCAGACAACCTACACGCTTAGAATTCTTCGAGTTTATGACAAAAGAACGCTGGGATATTCTATTTTTTTCTGGACATAGTGAAACAGATAAAGATAGTAATACCGGGTTACTGTATCTAAATGCAGAAGAAACACTGGATATTCAAGAAATAAGAGAAATTATTCAAGCAGCCATTAACCAATATCAAGGAATGAAATTAGCAATTTTCAACTCCTGTGATGGTTTAGGATTAGCACGTCAACTAGCAGATTTAGACATTGCTCAAATTATTGTTTGGAGAGAACCTGTTCCTGATAAGATAGCACAAGAATTTTTGAAATCTTTTCTCTAATTTTTCACTGGAAGATGCAGGGGAAGCATTATCAGCAGTTAAGGAATTGAAAGAAGAAGACAAAGCAATACAAGAATTAGTGAAAAGTCCTCTAACTCTAAATATCATTGCTGTTGCTTATAAAGATAAATCAAGAGAGGAATTATTAACCATAAATTCGTTATCAGAACGCCGCAATCATTTACTTGATACTTATATTGAACGGAGATTTGAAGAAAGAATAGAAGACTCAAAGAAACTAAAATATACAGAAACACAATCGCGTCATTGGCTAAATTGGTTGGCTCAGAAAATGACAAATCAATCTCAAGAAGTATTATTAATTGAGCAGATACAGCCTGATTGGTTGCAAACAACTGCTCAAAAATGGATGTATCTTATTGGTTCTAGATTTATTCTTGGACTAATAGTTGGTCTAATTGCATTCTTACACTTTAGTACGCTGGTTACATCTAATTTAGGAGCACAGATATCCTTGGTGATTCCTTCAGTAATAGCAGGTTTAGCATCAGGTCTGAGTTCCCTAGTGCTATCTATTTTTATACCTAGAATTATACGCAGGTTTAGACCTCGGCACATATCTAGATTTATACCTAGAGCCATACGAGACAGGTTCAAACTCCAGGACATATCTAGGTTTATTCCTGGGGTTATGTCTGGGCTAATATATGTAATCATTGCTGCCCCAATGGTCTACGCAATTGTTGAAAAAAGTTATAAATGGAGGGAGGTAATATCTCCTTTAATAATTGATGGATTTGTTCTGGGCATATTTTTCACTTTAATAAGCCAAGAAATAGGAATTATTGATACTATCAAGACATCGCGGGAAAAAGCCATAAAATATTCAGTAGTTGGACTAATCTGGGGCTCAATTTATGTGTTAGCTCGTCTGCTTTTTTCAAACAGGTATGATCTCGGTAACTTAGACGATTTATTTGATATCTTTATTGAATTACTAATCTTCACAATACTTCCTGGACTCATTGGTTTTTTGGACAAAGGAGTAAACCTAGAGCAAACCATAATTCCTAACCAGGGTGTTTGGAGATCAGCTAATAACGCCTGTCTTTTCTTTGGAATCTTTTTCCCCGTAGGAATGCTTTGTAGCCTTAATTATGTAAAAGGACAAAATCATGAAGTAATCAGTATAGGATTAGCAGTTGGGTTACTTGCTGGATTAGTGGGTGGAAAAGGTCCCGTTTTTGCTGGGTTAGTTCTGATTCAACACTTCACTCTGCGTGTGATTCTCTGGTTGCAAGGCTATACTCCCTGGAACTATGCTCGTTTCCTGGACTATGCTACAGAACGCATCTTTTTAAGAAAAGTTGGTGGTGGCTACATCTTCATTCATCAGACGCTGAAGGAACATTTTGCTCAAAAGGAGTAGTGTAAAAGTATCCGCTCAGTAAATCGGGGTAAGAAGGAGAAAAAGTACACCTAGCGTCGTAGAATATGACACATGATTTAATACCCTAATCCGGTTCCCAATGCAATCAGGAAAAAATCAAAACTTTCAACTGTGGAAATAACAACGCAGAAGTTCTCAGTAAACAACTGCATCTTTTAGTAATCGAATAGTAATCGAACGGACGAGCAAAGGCTATGAAACTCCAGTATATTTAGGATGAGACTACTATTAGCCTAACCAAAACAACGGCACAAGTTGGCATGAATATAAAAAAACAACTACTCCAAGAAATTGAATCCTCCTCAGATGTTCTCCTAGCTGAAACCCTGAAATTTTTGCGTTTTCTCAAGACGAAACCAACGTTAGAGGAATTACCTCTTGACCCCTCAACCAAAAAAGATGATACTTCCAATAGCGATCGCGAGTCTCTACCGGAAGAGGGAAAAACTCAACCTGAAGTACAGGAAGCAACACCAATTATTAGAGGCTCTAAAGCCGAAGATTTGCTGAAATTTGCAGGAACTTGGCAAGGAGACGACTTTGAGGAGTGTTTGCAGCTTGTTTACGAAACCCGTTCTCAGACAGAATTTTAGGGATGTATCTCCTAGACACCAATCATTGCAGCCGCATTATTTTTGGAGAAAGCAACGTCTTTTGTCCAAAGTCAAAACCTGAATTTAACTGAATTTAACTGAATTTTCCAAGTCCTAAATTTTCCTGAACTATTGATTGAAATAATCAAACATACTTATAAAAGAAAGACAAAAAATCAAATCAAACTTTGTCCAAAATCCAATCAAAATACACACCTTAAAAAAGAACAGGTAATGATAAATAAACTAATATTTACAACTGTCCTTTCGGTTTGTTTTCTCATGGGACCATTAAGCTTCACCGCTCATGCCCAAGTAGTAATTAATGGTAGATTAATTCGAGGTCAAGAACTATACAATTTGCAAAAAAGATTGGGTTATCGCATCCAGCCAGGTAACTACTGGTTCGATCGCAGAACTGGAAATTGGGGTTATGCAGGTAATCCTAGAGTTCGAGGAAATCTATATCGACCTGTGCAACGTCGTCGTAGCTTGTCTGAACGTGGTTTACTTTATACCCCACCCGTCATCGGTGGCAATTGTGTTTATATCCCAGGAGGCACTTCTTGGTGTAAAGGACAATAGAAGTATGTGTATCCAGGGTTGCCCCATACCAGTATGAAATTGGTGAACTAATATGATTTTTTGGCTTTACTTGCGGAGTACTTACTGAAGCTGCACTTCTTAAGTTATAAATTAGCTTCAATTCAATATCTGCATAACGCACCAGTTATCTTGGAGTGTGAGAGTATTTTCTATGCCAAAAAATGCACGCACAAGTGTGAATTCTATTGACATAAACTGAGGGGTCAACCGCTTCGCGGAAGTCAAAAGTCAAAAGCGCGAAGCGTTGCGAGCGAAGCGAAGCAATCTCAAAGTCAAAAGTACTACCCCATCGATGAATCGAAGGGCTAATGAAACTCAGAAAACATTTTTCCTCTCCACGGATAAATCCGGGGGCTTGTATCCAGTCTATTTTTTGGTCACAGATCCCCGACTTCTTGAATAATTCGGGGATCTAAACACCGCGACTCATCAAAATTAATGGGACAGATCACTAGTTTTGCTTAACCCGCAACAAACAAAATTTCAACTTATATACTATAGCAAGGAGAACTGATTATGTTAGTCAAAAAATGTTTTGCTTTCTTAGCATTAACTAGTATTTTTATGTCTGCCGTACCTGCTGCGATCGCTCAACGTCCAAATAGTTGCGCTCAACTCGGTAATCGGACTTTATATATAAATGGTAATGGTGCTGAAGGTACACTTAAAATATCTGTTTTAACTCCAATTAGCCCAGGATATAAATTCACTGCACGCTTAACAATGCGAGGAGAAACAACGGATCAAATAGTTGATGGTAGGTGTCGTAATCGTAATGTTACTTTTACCAGAAGAAGATCGGGATGGACTCAAAGGTATAACGGTTGGGTATTTGAGCGAGGAGCTTATAGCATAGCTGGTACTTTTTCACACAACGGTTCACTCCAGTATGGCTGGTATGCCAAGTAATCTGCTAATTCCTTCTAGCTGTTCCTGTGTGTGTTTGATTCTTTAGTAGTTTAGCGGGGTTCCAGCCCCGTTTTTTCACAATATTTTTGGTAGTTGGGTTTCGTCCCTCAACCCAACCTACAACTCCTAACACCGAACACCGAACTCCTAACACCGAACTCACGTTAATTATGGGTTGTCCAAAACAGGATGTTCCTTAATTGCTTTAATTTCTTTTGAATTTACTTGGCCACAAACAAAGCCAATTCTTTCAGCACTATTTTTGTTGTAAGAACCAAGGGCAGGTAAAACGCCTCCAATTGTAAAACTGCGAAATGGCCATGATTGAGAATTATCGCAGTAAACTTTCGTACAAACACAAGCATAGGAAGGAATCTTCGGATTCTTCCTGTACCACTCATCAAGAATCCAAGTTATGGGTATATCCCTCTGAATGAATTGCTTGCTGGGCGGTTCTGCGGCAAATACAGGAGAGTTAAATCCCAAAATTGATACACCAAAAGGTAGTGCTATTATTATCTTTGCTATTCTGGTTAAATTTGATTTGTACATGATTAAGCAGTAATTATCTATGTATTATTTTGTTAAAATTTAATACTACAAAATAATAATTTCATGAGTATATTCACGAGGTATAGTATGTTTGATATAAATGTTACAATCCTTATTTAAGAAGTTGGGATATCTCGATGCCAGTTGCAGCTAACTCAATCAAGTTTGGTACAGATGGCTGGCGCGGTGTAATAGCTGATGAGTTCACTTTTGAACGATTAGCTTTAGTCGCGCCAGTTGCCGCTAAAGTGCTACTTAATACCTATGGAGAAAAAGTAGGAAACCGCAAAATTGTTGTCGGTTACGATCGCCGCTTTATGTCTGAAGATTTTGCCGCTAAGGTGGCTGAAGTGGTTTCTGCTGCTGGATTTGATATCTTGTTGAGCGAAACCTATGCCCCGACACCGGCTTTTAGCTGGGCGGCAAAACAACAAAATGCTCTAGGGGCACTAGTAATTACTGCTAGCCACAATCCAGGTAAATATTCGGGTTTGAAAGTTAAGAGTGCTTTTGGTGGTTCGGTACCACCGGAGGTGACTAAGGAAATTGAAAAACTGTTGGGTGAGGAAGTACCCCCGGCAGATAAACCAGGTAAAATAGAATACTTTAATCCCTGGTATAGTTACTGTGCCGAATTAGAAAGCAAGGTAGACATTGCCAAAATTCGGGATGCGATCGCCTCTGGTAAGTTAACCGTGTTTGTGGATGCCATGCACGGTGCAGCTGCTGGGGGATTAGCAAGGCTCCTGGGAGAAGGGGTCAGGGAAATTAATAGCGATCGCGATCCGACTTTTGAAGGGGGTGCGCCGGAACCTTTACCGAAATACCTCTCCCGTTTATTACAAAATATGAAGAATCATCGGCAGCAGTCAGCCACAGGTTTAACAGTCGGTTTAGTATTTGATGGAGACTGCGATCGCATTGCTGCTGTGGATGGGGAAGTAAATTTCCTCAGTTCCCAAATCTTGATTCCCATTTTAATTGACCACTTGACAAAAAGACGAAAGTTTGCTGGGGAGATAGTTAAAACTGTTAGCGGTTCAGATTTGATTCCTCGCGTTGCAGCCTTGAATAACTTATCTGTATTTGAGACACCCGTTGGTTACAAGTATATTGCTGACAGGATGTTAGAGGCGCGAGTATTGTTAGGGGGTGAAGAGTCTGGGGGAATTGGTTATGGGAACCATATTCCCGAACGGGATGCTTTATTATCAGCTTTGTATGTTTTAGAAGCGGTTGTGGAGTCTGGTTTAGATTTGGGTGACTATTACCGCCAATTGCAGTCACAAACAGATTTTAACTCAGCATACGATCGCATAGATTTGCCCCTGGCAAGTATGGAAGTGCGTTCCCGTCTTTTAGAGCAGTTGCAAACCCAACCCTTAACAGAGATTGCTGGTAAATCAGTGATTGATTGCCAGACAATTGATGGGTATAAATTCCGTTTAGAAGATAAAAGCTGGTTAATGATTCGCTTTAGCGGTACGGAACCAGTTTTGCGGCTGTACTGCGAAGCTCCCACCCTAGAAAAGGTGCATCAAACCCTGGCTTGGGCGAAGGAATGGGCAGAGTGAGATGATGGTTGTTAGTTGTTAGTTGTTGGTTGGTGGTTGGTGGTTGTTAGTTGTTAGTTGATGGTTGGTGGTTGTTAGTTGATGGTTGGTGGTTGTTAGTTGATGGCTGACAGTCTTTAATTCATCACTCCTTCCCTCCTTCCCTCCCTCACTCCATCACTCCCTCACTCCCTCACTCCATCACTCCCTCACTCCTTCCCTCCTCCTTATGGGTTAAGATGGCAACACTTAAAACCCATAATTTATAAATCCATTACTTTAATGACAGTACTTGTTGTAGCTACCAGTAATCCAGGTAAATTAAAAGAAATGCAAGCTTACCTGGATGATCCTATGTGGGAATTGACCCTCAAGCCTCCAGAAATAGAGATAGAAGAAACGGGTGATACATTTAGTGCCAATGCCCAACTCAAAGCCTCTCAGGTGGCGTTAGCTACGGGACAATGGGCAATTGCAGATGATTCTGGCTTGGAGGTAGACGCACTTAATGGTGCCCCTGGGATATATTCTGCTCGTTATGGTAAAACAGATAGCGATCGCATTGCTAGGTTGTTAGGGGAATTAGAAAACGAAACTAATCGCCAAGCGCAGTTTGTATGTTCCATTGCCATCGCTAGTCCTGATGGCGCGATCGTTTTACAATCAGAAGGTATTTGTCGGGGTGAAATTCTCTATGCACCTCGTGGTAAAGGTGGATTTGGCTACGATCCCATTTTTTATGTTCCAGACAAGTTATTAACCTTTGCGGAAATGTCCCCAGGATTGAAACATTCTGTGAGTCATCGAGGAAAAGCATTTGCTGCTTTATTACCCCAGCTCGAAAAACTTCGTATATGACGTGAGGAGTGTGGGGAGTTCGGAGTTCGGAGTTCGGAGGGAAGGAGTGTGGGGAGATGGGGAGATGGGGAGATGAGGACAAATTTTTCTTCATCATCCCGTCAACCGTCAACTGACAACTAACAACTGTCAACTGTCAACTAACAACTGACAACAAACAACCACCAACCATCATTCCATCACCCCTAATGTGTTACACAGCTTCTGTGCTCCTTTCTCCAGTCCGAATCCTTACTACATCTTCAACTGGGGAAATAAATATCTTACCATCACCGATTTCGCCAGTACGGGCAGCAGCAATAATGTTATCCACAACCTTATCTACCTGCTCGTCTTCTACCACCAGTTCCACCTTCAACTTTTGTAGAAACTCAACGGTATACTCAGAACCGCGATAGCGTTCAGTTTGTCCTTTTTGTCTGCCAAATCCCCTGACTTCAGAAACAGTCATACCTACAATACCAGCATTGACTAAAGCAATTTTCACTTCATCAAGCTTAAAGGGACGGATAATAGCTTCTACTTTTTTCATTTGCGTGACTCTTATATTGTACTAGTTTTGTCAATCTATCTAAATAGATTCTCTGCCTGAAGCTTTAAATAGCAGAGCAGTTGTCCATCAATATGTACCACATGCCACATTTGTTGATAGTCAATGTCATGCTGGAATGATGACAAGAGCATCAGCCAGTATTCTCTATCTAAAACTATAGTGGACACTGTGACACGGGAATTTTATGTTCTATTCTGAATTTTGGGATTTTTTGGTCAAACAATTTTAGATTTTACAATAATGGTGTTGCGTGGGAGAGCAACTTGGCGGAACAACGTATTCATGGATAGGAAACTATAACGTTTGTACACAACCAAACATGAAAATACCTCCTTCAATCCTTCACTCCTTCACTCCTTCACTCCTACTCTACTCTTCGAGAAGCCACTTCGTGTCTACGAGAAGCCACTTCGTGTCTACACTCCTTTCCTCCTTCCCTCCTTCCCTCCTTCACTTCCTATTTTCAACCTAGTCCCCCACGGGAAAATCCCACAACCTGCGGATCTGAAAATGCGGGGGTGACTAATTCTTCAAGGGCGCACGCAATGCGCCCCTACTGCGGCTCCCACACCTAAGCTGTCAACCATCAACTAACAACTAACAACTAACAACTAACAACCATTTTCAACCTAGCGGCTATGATTTTGAAATAGGGGACGAACAATCAAATATCCGGTACCAAAAGCTGTAAATATAATTAGCAAGATGCAGAACACTAACCACCAACCATTCATGGGTGTTTTTTCTTCACTGGTTGGATAGTAGGATACTTCCTGTTCTTCTATAAACACTGGTTCTGGAGATATGGGCATTTCCACCACAGGGGGAATAAAAGATGAATCCTGGGTATAGGATGGTGGTTCGGTGGGTGGAGTTGGTAATTTAGTAGTCTGGGAATTAGTTTTAGCAGTTTCTGGGGATGGGGAAACTTGATGAGACTGGTTGGGGTTATTTCCCGGAACACTATCGTCAGAAATATTACCCCAGTTTTGTAAATGCAACACAGATTTAACTACTTTAGCTATTTCTTGGCGCAATAGATGATTTTCTTGAGCCAGTTTTTGATTTTTGGCAGCTAGAGTATTTAATTTAGCTTGGGTAGCTTGTAATTCGGCTGCTAAATCTCGGTAAACAGAAAGGGGTACAGACGGAGAATAGTTGTTCTGATTTGTGCTTGATGGCTGATTATGAATGGGTTCTGTAATAGTTCGCATTGCTAATTCTTAGATATTTTATCGGATCTGAAGTCTTTTTTACTAATGTAAAAAAATTAGCTTTTAGACTGTGTATGCCAAAGAATAATCTAAAATAGCTCTATGAGCAAAGATATTTAACCAACCTTGGGGGTTGAACTCCCCTGCTTTTATAAACAGTGCCTTTTGCGTCGGGGTAAAATCCCCGCTGCACAACGTAATTTGCTCATTCTAAATTCTAAATTCGCTCATTCTACATTCTTTTAAGAGATATTTTTTCTACCCACTAATAAGGGGAAAAAATGACCCACAGGACCTTGCCCTTGTCCTATATCTAAGGCATAGTTAAGGGCAGTGGTAACATATTGCTTTGCCTGTAGCACTGCTGTCAATATATCTTTACCTTGTGCTAAATTAGCCGCGATCGCAGCTGAGAGGGTACAACCAGTACCATGAGTATTGTTGGTATCTATTTGTTTGGTTTGCAAGGTTTCTAGCTGTTCCCCATCAAACCAAATATCCACACCCCGTAAATCACCCTCCATTCCTCCACCTTTAACTAAAACTGTTTTTACCCCTAAGTCCCGGTGAATGATGCGAGCAGCTTCATTCATATCCTCTAGGGAGCGAATGGTTAAACCGCTTAAAATTTCTGCTTCATAGCGATTAGGTGTAACAATTGCAGCTTGGGAAATCAGTGAATTTTGCAGGGTAGCGATCGCCTGATCGGAAATCAATTGTGCCCCCGTGCGGGATACCATCACCGGATCGACAACAAGATTGGTAATGTTTAAAGTTTTTAGTTGTTGGGAAACTGCGGTAATAATTTCTGGATTGAGCAGCATTCCCGTTTTTGCTGCTTGTATACCAATATCTTCATATACTGCCTGTATTTGCGCCACCACGGCTTCTGGAGTCATGGCATCAACCCTGTTAACCCCCAGGGTATTTTGTGCCGTGATACAAGTAACAGCACTAGTACCGTGGATGCAGTGAAAGGCGAAAGTACGTAAATCAGCTTGTATTCCCGCACCACCACCACTGTCTGAACCAGCGATGGTTAAAGCAACGGGTATTTTTTTGTTAGTAGTCATAGGAGTAGGGGCGGGGTTTCCCCGCCCGGAGGGAAGGAGGGAAGGAGGGAAGGAGGGAAGGAGGGAAGGAGTGTAGACACGAAGTGGCTTCTCGTAGACACGAAGTGGCTTCTCGAAGAGTAGAGTAGGAGTGAAGGAGGGAAGGAGGGAAGGAGGGAAGGAGGGAAGGAGTGAAGGAGGGAAGGAGTGATGGAATAGGGAACATCCACACATTTTTTCGTTCACCCGATGGGTGGATGGGTAGAGTTTGACCTAGTTGTTGATTATGTAAACAACTAGGTACAATAGGGGTCAAGTCAGACACGATTGTATTTTGTGAATTACAAACCTCACCAAGGGAGCAACCAATAGTCGGCGTATGGGTCAAAACCTTACAGAGATGGGATGATAGTGGTAAACTTCCAGCCAAACGTACTCCTTATAATTATAGATATTACAATGTAAGGGGAATGAAACCCAATGTTGAGGTAAAGGTCGATGTCTGAATATATGTTGCTTGGCGTTAAAACTAAATTAAATTTAACTGATGCCCAAAAAGTTTTAATGGCAAAGCACGCAGGGATTAGACGCTTTACCTTTAATTGGGGTTTAGGGGCTTGGCAAGATTTACATCGAGCCGGTTGTAAATTTAATTACCGCACCCTAAGAACTTTCTTTAACAAGCACTTAAAAGCAGAATATGCTTGGATTAAAGAAAAGGGTATCTGCCAAAAAGTAACGGAGTTCGCCTTTGAGGATTTAAACGCAGCTTTTAACAGATTCTTTAAAGGACAGGCAAAATATCCAAACTTTAAAAAAAAAGGAAAACACGACTCTTTTACGATAAATTCCGGTGGAAAGCCGATGCCATTCGGCGGTAAATCTATTAAATTACCGACCATTGGTTGGGTTCGTTTGTACGAAGGATTGCCAGATGGTACTACTAATAAAATAACTATTTCCCGGATGGCGGATGATTGGTATATCTCTTTCGCTTACAACCAAAAAAAGCCAGAAGTTTATAATAATATAATTCCGGCTGTTGGTGTGGATTTAGGAGTTAAAACTCTAGCGACTTTATCTACTGGTAAAATATTTGAAAACCCTAGATATTTGAGGGGATATCTGAAACAATTAGCTCGATTGCAGCGTCGATTAGACCGTAAAGAATATGGTAGCAACAACCGCCAAAAGGCGAAAAATAAATTGCAGAGAATGTATGCTAAGATAAAATTTCTTCGTCAAGACCTGATCCACAAGATTACTAATTACATATGCAAGAACCACGCGACTATTGTAATTGAGGATCTGAACGTTTCCGGTATGCTTGCTAACGGCAATTTAGCTCTATCTATTGACGATTGCAGTTTTTATGAATTTAGAAGACAGCTTGAATATAAAGCCAAGAAGTTTGATTGCGAACTAATAATTGTGGATAGGTGGTTTCCATCTTCCAAAACCTGTTCTACTTGCGGACACAAGCATGAGAACTTAACACTTAAAGATCGTGTTTTTAATTGCCCCAATTGTGGTTTGCAAATAGATAGAGATTTAAACGCGGCTCTTAATTTGTTAAAACTTGCTTACATTAATTAAATAAAAAAATCGAGGGTGGCTTGCCCTTGAAAGCCTGTGGAGGGATAATGCTCCGAAGCTCCCGTTGAAACAGGAAGCAAAAGTGTAACTGTCCTAGTTGTCCATCTTTTGCAAAGCAGAACTGCTACTCCTGATGATGTGTCGCTGATTGTCTCATTCATTCAGAAAAAGTCAGAATTCGATCACAATATTGGTGCTTTTTCTGGTGTTTTGCGAGTGTCTGAGTCCAAAATCAGCAAAACTATGTTTGGCAAAGTTCCTTTTGCTTACGTTTTGTTTGCAGAGTCTTCAGGGCGGGAAGTAGGATTTGCTTTATATGGGTTTAGATACTCTTCATTTGCAGGGCAACCAAGTATTTGGTTAGATGATTTATATGTGGATGAAGGCATGAGAAGTCAAGGTGCAGGAGCCGCATTAATGGCTACTCTGGCTCAAATTGCCAGAGATAATGATTGTACCCACCTTGCATGGACTGCTGATGCCCGTAATACTCGTGGGTTGAGTTTTTATCATCGCTTGGGTGCAAAAATTTCAGAGCAGAGAGGTACTAGATGTTTCTTAACCTGGATTCCCGATTGGGGAAGGAGTACTAAGTAATAAGTAATAAGTAATAAGTAATAAAGAAAAATTGGCGTTGCTGAATTGGAATATGAAATTTAAAAATGAGGTATCTTAAACTCTTTCTCTCTGCGTCTCTGTGCCTCTGCGTGAGACAAATTCATATCTTGATTCAGCAACGCCGAAAAATTTGTCCCCTTGTCTCCCCACACTTCCCGCACTCCCCACACTCCCCACACTTTTTAACCTTGGCGATAAGCAATAGCCACCCATTCATTGAGTCGTTCCCTATCTATAACGGTAAATCCCTGCTCTGACATAGCTGCGGTGATGGATGGTTCATAATCATCGGTAAATCCTGCTGCAATCAATATCCCATTTCGACATAGTGCTTGTTGATAATCTTTTGCAAGAGCCATATGTATGCGAGCAAAGATGTTAGCAACTATTAAATCAAATTTTTGTTGAGTATCGATCGCCTGTACATTGTTTGCAGTTTCCCCACCCATCCAATGTCCCAAGGTGCTACCATATCCCAGGCTTCCTTCCATGACGCTTACTTGTTGCTCTACCCCATTGAAGTATACTGCATCCTTGGTTGATTGCACTGCGATCGCATCATTATCTAATGCTAATACAGATGCTCCCAATTTAGCGATCGCTATACTCAAAATTCCAGAACCACAACCCAAGTCTAGGGCATCAATACCAGGTGTGACATATTTCTCTAGCAATTTTAAGCTGAGAATAGTAGCAGGATGTAAACCACTACCAAAAGCTAGGGATGGTTTCAGTCTAATGACAATATCTTCCGGGGATGTGGTTTCATTGGTTTGATTGGCAGGGAGAATGAGGAAACGGTTGCCAATCTTACGCCGGAAAATACTGGTATCTGTTGTCGGTTTTGTTTCTAATGTTGCGATTTCCAGTTCGTCAGCCATCCCAGTGCGTTGTAGTGGTGTGAGTAACTGGGCAATTTTATCTATCCGTTGATTTACATGGACATGATTATCTAAATATAAAACAACGGTATATGTCCAGGGAGATGAGTTTTCATCTGTGGCGGTGTATGGAGTAATGGAAATATCGCCAGTATAATCAGCATCAATCAGTAGCATATAAACCCAGTCAACAGCCTCATCGGTGGTGTTAATAGTTAATTCTGTCCACTGCATATTTTATTCCTGGGTTGTTATGGGATTTTGGATTTTGGATTTTGGCAAGAATGGTAGGTTGGGTTGAGCGATAGGGAAACCCAACAAACCTTTCCGATAAAAGGAGGCTCTGGCTCTGATTGAGAATGGTGCAAATTATAAGTTAAAACTAACCACTTACACCAATGTCGTTTAGCCCACATTCCCACCTGGAAATAAATTTCCACAGCTAATAAACCAAGTGCGTTAAAACTGATAACTTGCACCATCCTCAATAACCGCCTGGGATTTAAATCCCAGTCTCATAGCCGAAGTCGTCTAAAGACGACTAGACAAGCATTTTAGTCTACTTAAGTAGACTTTGTTTATTAGCCTGGGAATTTCATTCCCGTGAAATTTGGGCTAATTGAGAATGGTGCAAGTTATGAGTTAAAACGCACTGAAGCTCTTACCCAGTCTGATTTATCAGACTTCGTCTTTGAGCCTGGGAATTTATTCCTAGGCGGACATTTGGGCTAGTTGAGAATTTATTCCTAGGCAGAAATTTGGGCTAGTTGAGAATTTATTCCTAGGCAGAAATTTGGGCTAGTTGAGAATTTATTCCTAGGCAGAAATTTGGGCTAGTTGGGAATTTATTCCTAGGCGGAAATTTGGGCTAGTTGAAAATTACCATAAGCGATCGCCTCAGCAATGGTATATTAACACCTAATGTGGGCGATCGCTTTAAATCATTCAGCCCTAGTTAGGAATGAACTCTCGCCATCTCACCTGAATAAATTCACTAGGAAGACGAGGATAGGAACTATAACGCCCACTATGGGTTGCCAAAATTTGCAACGTTGGCGTATTTTCCAAAGTCGTGAGTTTTTACGCTTTGGTTTCTGAGAAAGTGATGTTGTTCTTTTTTTAGGCTCGAACATAGTTAGAATGGACGTGTATATGTAATGATGCGCCTGGTATTTCTCCAGGCGTTTTTCTGGGAATTGGTTTCCCATGATGGTTAATCGAGAATAATTAGCAACAAAAAACCCCAAGACGCGATCGCAAATTGCAGACGCGCTTGGGGTAAATACATGGTTTTGAGTTTTTTGCATTTCAACCTCCTTTGATTACATGGAGGCTGCTTTGAAGCGATACATTTTTAATGCAAGAAACGACCCTATTGATTTAATTTTAGGCGTATTCGTACATCAAAAATATTTACCACGTCGCAATAAAAAACGTGATAAGTAGAAGTAAACTGTAAAGTTACAGCTACTCCAGGATTGCATCAAAGCAAACCTTTTTTTTCGATGCCGAACACGCCACTACAGTACACTTGTTACTCTCCCTATTCCCTACGCTATTACAAATCACCCAAAACAAATGTATTTCTAATCGCACTGTGTGGGTGCTTACCGGCTTATGGAGAGCAACCAATAAAACTATATTAGCAGATTTACCTAAGTTTGGTGCTGTAACCTTTTCGGTTTACAAATGTTTCTGTCAACGCTGTCACATCAAGGCTTTCCGATACCTGGCACCAAGGTAAGATTTTCAAAGCTAAGATTTTCGGGGAGTATCCCAATTAAAAAAATATTACGTAGTGGGAGCATCTTGCTCCCTTGATATGTAAAGCGGCTAAGATACCCACACTAATTAGATGTGAAGCAGGCAAAATACCCGTCGCACTACTTAGATGTAAAGCGGGCAAAATACTCGTCGCACTACTTATATGTGAAGCGGGCAAGATGCCCGCACTACAAGATTTAATATTTGGGACACCTTACCCTGATGAATCTAAAGAAAAACCAAAAAATATAAACTTGCGTTGAGTAATATATACAAAAGTTAAGCGATCGCTATTGTTGGGTACCTGCCATTCACAATTAAACTACAACAACCTAGTGGTGTATTTCATTGATTTTGATAAGTCGGGGGTCTAAACACCCGTTACCCAACAGATATATTCTCTCTTTCTCTTCCTCTGCGCTCTCTGCGCCTCTGTGGTTTATTCAAACCCCTCGGAACTGGCGACAACTCAATCGCTCTAAAATATAAAATCCCAAAATGAAGTCCTTACCCACCCATGAAGTAGAACCCCTGACAGCTTTGCAACAGTATCAATCCCTGAATACTGAGATAAAAACAGCACTCAACCACCTCGTCCAGTTAACAGCTGCCATTTGTGAAACTCCCATCGCCGCCATCAACTTCATCGACGCAAATCGTCAGTATTTCCCAGTCAAGGTAGGTTGGGAAATCGATGAACTACCCATCAATGTAGGAATCTGTCCTACTTGCACTCAACAAGGGGATATTTTCATTGTTGCCGATACCTTAGCAAACACACAGTGGGCAGAAAATCCCCTCGTCACCGAACCACCTCATATACGATTTTATGCTGGAGTTCCCTTACCCTTACCCACAACAGAAGTAATGGGGACTTTATGCGTCATGGATTTGCACCCCCGACAACTCAATTCTACCCAAATTCAAACATTACAAATATTCGGTCAACAAGTAGTTAGCCAACTACAATTACAACAAGCTCAACACAAACATCAAACCCTAGAATTAAAGCTACAAAGAGCCTTTACAACCGCAGTTATGGGTAGTTGGGAATTAAATTTACTCACCCACAAAATGAGTTGGTTTGACGGCTTAGAACGTCTATTTGATATGGAGCCAGTCAGCTTTGATGGCAATTATCATACCTTTATTAACTTCATACATCCAGAGGATCGCCAAGGGGTATTAAATGCCATTTCTAGTGCTATTGAGCAACACGATGATTCCTACCTAGATTTAGAATTTCGTTTTGTTCTCCCCAATCGTCATATCCGTTGGTCAAATACCAAAGGTCAAATAATTTACAATGAATCCCATCAACCTGTAGGAATTACTGCCTTAGACCAAGATATTACCAACTGTAAACAAACAGAACTAGCATTACGTTCTAGTGAGCGGAGATATGCTTCCTTAGCCCAAGCTGCACCAGTGGGTATTTTCCGCATCAATACCCAAGGTAACTGCCTATATGTGAATGAAAGATGGTGTGAGATTGCTGGGCTGTCTTACCAACAAGCACTGGGAGAAGGATGGGTACGTGCCATCCATCCTGATGACCGAGAGAATATGTTTAGGACTTGGTATGAATCAGCACAACAACACATCCCATTCCAATTAGAATATCGATTTCAACGCCCTGATGGAACTATTACTTGGGTATTTGGTCAAGCTGTAGCAGAGAAAAATCATACACAAGAAATCGCCAGTTACATAAGTACAATTACTGACATTAGCGAACAAAAACAGGCAGCAGAAGAACTGAGTCAACAAAACCAGCGATCGCAATTATTAGCGGAAATTGCCCAAAAGATTCGTCAATCTTTACACACGGAAGAGATTCTCCGCACGGCGGTTGGGGAAGTCAAGAAACTATTGCAGGTTGACAGAGTAATTATATTTAAGTTATTGGCTGATGGTTCTGGCAGAATTGTCAAGGAAGCGGTGGTAGCTAATTGTATGCCTATTTTGGGCAGGCATATGATTGACCATTGTTTTCGAGAAGATTACCAAGAAGCTTACCGCTTGGGCAGGATTAGCACCATTGATGATTTGTCAACTGCGAATATCCAAGACTGTCATCGAGAATTCTTGCGAAAAATGGATGTTCGGGCACATATAGTAGTACCAATTTTGTGCTTAGACAAGCTTTGGGGGTTAATGGTAGCTCATCAGTGCAGTCATCCCCGGAAGTGGAATCATGTAGAAATAGACCTATTGCAACAGTTAGCCAACCAAATTGGTATCGCCTTATCCCAAGCAGAGTTGTTAGAGCAGGAAACCAAACAAAGAGAAGAATTAAGCCGTTCTAACGCCGATTTGGAAAGATTTGCCTATGTCGCTTCCCATGACTTGCAAGAACCATTACGCATGGTAACAAGTTATTTACAACTACTGGAAAGAAAATACAAAGGTCAACTTGATAGCAAAGCCGACCAGTTTATCGGCTACGCTGTAGATGGTGCCAGACGGATGCAAACCTTAATTAATGACTTATTGAGTTATTCCCGTGTCAGCACCCGCGCTCAACCATTCCAGAAAGTTGATTGTGAGAAGATTTTATCAGTAGCGATCGCAAATCTGAAAATTGCCATTGAAGAAAGTGGGGCAGTGATTACCCATGATGCACCCCTCCCGGAAGTAATGGGGGATAAAACCCAAATAGCACAGTTATTGCAAAACCTCATCGGTAATGCCATTAAATTTTGTGGCGAGGAGACTCCCCAGATACATATTGGTTGTGTCAGAGGGGATGAGGAAGAGGAGGGAAGAAGTGAAGGAGTGATGGAGGGAAGGAGTGATGGAGTGAAGGAGGGAAGTAGGGGCGGGGTTTCCCCGCCCGGACTTGCACTGAAAACAAGTTACGAATTATCAAGCAATCAACCAGAATGGTTATTTTGGGTGAGTGATAATGGTATTGGTATAGAATCGCAATATCGCGATCGCATTTTTGTCATTTTTCAACGTCTGCATACCAGAGATAAATACTCTGGAACAGGCATTGGCTTGGCAATTTGTAAGAAAATTGTAGAACGTCATGGAGGACGCATCTGGGTAGAATCAGAACCAGGGCAAGGTACTACTTTCTTTTTTACCATTCCCTGTCCAACTGAGATGCCATCTTAAATTCGTAATTCGTAATTCGTAATTCGTAATTAATTATTAGTTTACTATTCACTGATAACTGATAACTGATAACTGATAACTGAACTTATGTCTCTTGAGGTTTTGTTGATAGAAGATAATCCCGGCGATGTAGAGTTAACCCAAATTGCCCTAGATGATAGCAAAATCTCAGTTAACTTAAGTGTCGTTGAGGATGGCGTAGAAGCTATGGCATTCTTGCATAAGGAAGGAAAATATGCTAAAGTTACTACTCCGGACATAATATTACTTGATTTAAATTTGCCCAAAAAAGATGGGCGAGAAGTACTGGCAGAAATTAAAGCTGATAATTTACTCAGAAGAATTCCAGTTGTGGTATTAACCACATCTCAAGCAGAGGAAGATGTTCTCAAAGCCTATAACCTGTCAGCAAACTGTTATATTACCAAGCCAGTTGACTTCGACCAGTTTGTTAAAATTGTCCAATCCATAGAAAATTTCTGGTTCACCATTGTCAAACTGCCACCGGAGTAAATTGCATGGCAGAAACCCCAATTCAGGTTCTGTTGGTTGAAGACAACCCTGGTGATGTCCTGTTAATACAGGAGTTATTGGGGGAAGTTTCTTCTGTAGATTGCCAGCTAACCTCTGTGGAACTGCTGGATGAAGCCCTCCAACTCTTAGAACGGGAAAGTTTTGATATTATTCTTCTAGACTTGAGTCTACCAGACAGCAATGGTTTAGAAACTTTTATCAACTTGCACAATCAAGTACCGGCAATCCCCATAATTGTCCAAACAGGTTTAAATGATGAAACTTTGGCAATGCGGGCGATGCAGCAAGGAGCGCAGGATTATTTAGTCAAGGGACAAGCTAGTGGTGACTTGCTAGTGCGCTGTATGCGCTATGCGATGGAAAGGCAAAGGGCAGAAGAAGCTCTCAGGCAAAGTGAAGAAAGATTCCGTTCCCTCAGTGCTTCTGCTCCCATTGGTATTTACCAAACAAATGCAGATGGTATATGTATATACACAAATGATCTGTGGCAAGAAATTTCTGGTTTAACTTTGGCAGAAAGCCTTGGTGATGCTTGGGTAAAAGGCATTCATCCTGATGATAGGGAAATGGTGGTGGCTGCATGGGAGCGGTTCCTGAAAAATGGTGATGAATTTTCCCTAGAGTTTCGTTTTCTAACCCCCCAAGGGGATGTGCGTTGGGTATTTGGGCGGGCAACAGCCATGCAATCTGAGGGGGGTAAAATTATTGGCTATGTTGGTGTCAATGAAGACATTAGCCAACGCAAACAAGCCCAAGAGAAAATTCGGGAACAAGCGGCATTACTGGATGTAACCACAGATGCAATTTTTGTGCGGGATTTAGAGAATCGCATCCTATTTTGGAATAAAGGGGCAGAACATATCTACGGTTGGCAGGAATCAGAAGTATACGGCAAAAATACCAGTGAGTTATTTTATCAGGAAACACCCCCAGAGGTAGAAGCGGCACTGTTAGCTACCATGAGTAGGGGAAAATGGCAAGGTGAGTTAAGTAAATTGACTCGCAGTGGGAATGAAATTTTAGTGGAAAGCCGTT
Organism: Calothrix sp. MO_192.B10; assembly: GCA_030065055.1. Classification (GTDB taxonomy): domain Bacteria; phylum Cyanobacteriota; class Cyanobacteriia; order Cyanobacteriales; family Nostocaceae; genus Calothrix_A. Next base: position 25,757 of record JASJDS010000105.1, on the reverse strand, counting down.
GGACTTTGGTTCGTGATGAACAGGGTAAACCCCAATCCATCCTCACCGTTGACACCGATATTACCGAGAAAAAGCAATTAGAATCCCAATTTTTCCGCACCCAACGCCTGGAAAGTATTGGCACCTTAGCCAGTGGTATTGCCCATGACTTAAATAATATCCTCACACCAATTTTGGCAGCATCACAACTGTTACCCATGAAATTCCCCGATGCTGACGAACAAAGTCAGCATTTGTTTGAAATCCTGGAAGATAGTACCAAAAGGGCAGCAGATTTAGTGAAGCAAGTGTTGTCATTTGCCAGGGGCGTGCAAGGTAAGCGCATTCACCTGCAAATGAGGCACTTAGTTAAAGAACTGGCAAAAATCCTCAAAGAAACATTTCCCAAGTCCATCGAAGTATCTTTGGATCTTGCCAACAACCTGTGGATGGTTTCTGGAGATAGCACCCAACTACATCAAGTATTAATGAATCTCTGTGTTAATGCTAGGGATGCCATGCCAGAGGGAGGTAAATTAACTATTGCGGCGGAAAATCTCTTAATAGATGAAAATTATGCCCGCATGAACTTGGAAGCCAAAGTTGGTCCCTACATTGCGATCGCTGTTTCCGATACTGGTTTAGGTATTCCTCCGGATGTTTTGGAGCGAATTTTTGAGCCATTTTTTACCACCAAGGAAGTTGGTAAAGGTACGGGTTTAGGACTTGCCACTGTCCTCGGTATTATTAAAAGTCACGGTGGTTTTGTGAATGTGTATAGCGAATCAGGGCAAGGAACTTGTTTTAAAGTTTACTTACCCGCCGTAGAAGGAGTGGAAACCCAAGAGGAAGAAGATTTACAACCCCTGATAGGCAATGGGGAATTAATCTTGATAGTTGATGATGAAAGCTCAATAACTGATATTACCCAGGCATCCCTAGAAGCATATAATTATACCACCATGACAGCCAGTGATGGCATTGAAGCGATCGCTGTTTTTGCCCAACACAAAGATAAAATCCACGCAGTGTTAATGGATATGATGATGCCTTCCTTGGATGGTTTAACTGCCATTCGGACTATGAAAAAAATTAATCCAGAAGTAAAAATTATTGCTAGTAGTGGGTTAATGTCAAGTAGCAAGCTCGCAGAAGCTAAAGCTGCTGGCATCAAAGTATTTTTATCTAAACCCTATACTGTGAAAGAATTATTACACACCTTACAGCAGGTGATTGATTGAACAAGTATAGCACTACGCATTTAGGGCGCGGACATTTCTAAATCCTGAAACCTTTTGACAGCCTGCTGTTCCCTGTTAAGAGTTCCCTGTTCCCTAGCACGTAGTGCTACAATTCTTCTAACACCCACCAAACACAAAAGCACTACAACTATAAACATGACTATTTAACCTACTCAGAATCATCCAAGTAGACTCAGTGATTGTACCATCAACATTTAGATTGTATTGTGCTTGCAATTTCCGTATAGCTGTTTCAGTCTGCATACCAAATATGCCGTCAACTATACCTGTGTAATAGCCTTCCCCCTTGAGTAACTGTTGTAAGACTACAATCTGTCTACCACAACTACCAAGACTATGTTGGGGAAGACTTGCTACTCCATGACATAAATAAGCCCAAGTCTGTTGTCCAACAATACCATCTATCTTTAAAAAAGCCAGACACTGGAGATACTTAACTGCATTTTTAGTTTCTTCCCCAAAGTAGCCCGTTACAGGGGTATGTAGGGGAAACTTCGATATTGTATCCAATCGCGCTAGCTGGTGATTCAAAGCAATTTGCATATCTCTAACACTTTGAATTTTGGCACCCAATTGTAGTGTTGGTTTCCCCTGGGAAGATTTGATTTCAGTATTCATAAGTATATACATAGGATTACTGTTTGATTTTTGTTGGCGTAGCCTGCGCTTTCGCTTAAAACACGTAGGGTGTGTTATCCCTGAGAGACGGCTCCATCAGGTAATATGGCGGGCGTGCGGAGCGCTGTTAGCATAAAGCACCCTACAAGTACATAATTTTATTCAACAATCAAACCGGATTCCTATATCTATTGATAGTTTTTCATTTACATCATTAATATCAAACAGATTAGCAGGGATTACAGAATCAAACAGGTACTCTCACGGGCAATCTTTTGAACTATGTCTGTTTTGATCAGTTTTTTGTTTCCGTAAATTCCAGGAAATGTTCTAACTTACTCAAAATATGAAGATTTGTAAAGCAGTCTGATTGATTAGAGGCTAAAATTTTACCAGCCCTAGCCCTTGAGCGGGCGGCTACGCCAACGGGCAAGGCATCTATGCTGGAGTCAGGAGGCAGGAGTCAAAAATAAGTTTTAAGGTAAGCCATGAATGCCTTGCCCAACCTGGGTTTAGGAACCCCAGTAAATCTATGATTTACTGGTCTACAATTACTGGGGGTCAGAATCCCTCAGGAACATTGAACCTTCTTCCTTCTTCCTTCTTCCTTCTTCCTTCTTCAATAAGTTTTATTTTCAAATCTCAGCAAAAAAGTTACCATGTGTGAATAGCTGCCTACTGAGAGGGAAATAAATGATTTAATTATTAATAATCAATGTATGAAACAGCATGAATCAGTCAATTAAAAATTCGGGGGATGGTCAATTTTCCAAGGTCATGCCAGTATGGAAATTTTGTACATTGTGTATTTTTACTGTAGGGTTATATCAAATTCCCTGGGCACATAAGCAATGGAAAATGTTTAAGTCAAGGGAGACTTTAAATATTAGTGCTTGGTTTCGTGCTTTATTTTTACCTTTTTATTTATATAGTTTAGCACAAAAATCTTTTGCGATCGCGGAAGAGCAAGGATATCGAAATAAACCTTCGCCTTTTCAAATAAATCTGACTTATTGGATATTAATTTTACTAGGAATATTCACGAATTTTTGGCTATTAATATCTATATTACTAACTACCATTCCTTTGCTTACTGTTTTAATAGCCATGAATTATTACTGGGAACAACAACAACCAAATTTACCAATTCAGGAATCTTTCACGGGTAGAGAAGTTGCATGGATTATAGTGGGAGTAATTTTATGGCTATTGATTGTGATTGATTTATTAGTTTAGGGATAGAACCATTAATATCTATTTGATTTTTGAATATTTTATAATTAAAGCAAATTCATCTATATACAGCATGGCGGGAATATACTAACCCCCTTTAATATCTATAGGTAAACAAATAAGAATCAATATAATCCTATAGGACTCCTATTTGAATTTTGAACAGAACTCAGTACACTTTCTGTTCCCTGTTCCCTGTTCCCTGTTCCCTTCCCCTACATAGCATGAGCTACTGTTTCAATCCCCTTTGCAGCAAACCCCAAAATCCTCCTGATGCTAATTTTTGTCTCAGTTGTGGTTCTAAACTGTTATTAAAAGAAAGATATCGTGCCTTGAGTCAATTAGGTGCAGGTGGCTTTGGGAGAACCTATCGTGCCATCGATGGAGATAGGATGAATGAATCTTGTGTAATCAAGCAATTTTTACCTGCACCAGAAATTCAAGGTAATTCCCAAGCCTTAACAAAAGCCATCGAATTATTTAGCCAAGAGGCAGTTAGATTATATGAATTAGGAAAGCATTCACGCATTCCAGGAATGTTGGCTTATTTTGAACAAGACAAACGCCTGTATTTAGTACAGGAGTTTGTGGATGGGGAAAATTTATTGCAAGAATTAGCCAGGTACGGAGTTTATGGTGAAAGCCAAATTTGGCAGGTTTTGACAGATTTACTACCAGTATTAAAATATATCCACGAACATAGTGTAATTCACCGAGATATTAAGCCAGAAAATATTATTCTTCGTCAAAGCGATCGCGCTTTGGTATTAATTGATTTTGGAGTATCAAAACAAGCCAGCGGTACAGTACTTTCCGGTAATAGGGGTACTATGGCAGGTACGCCGGGATATGCCCCAGATGAACAGATTCGCTTTGGGGAAGCATATAAAGCCAGCGATCTCTATGCCTTGGGTGCTACTTGCGTACACTTACTCACCGGCTTACACCCCACCAGCCTATATAGCCCTTGGGAATCTCGGTGGTTATGGCAAGAACATCTGCAAAACACAGGGGGTTCTGTTAGTAGTAAGCTGGGGTCAATTTTAGATAAACTACTCCAAGACAAAGTTAGCGATCGCTATCAATCTGTAGATGAGGTATTAGTAGATATAGAATCCAGCAGCAGCCCATCTTCAACTCCCACCGTCACTACATCCAACTCATCATCCTCAATTCCTGCCACAATCATCAACAATCCTCCGCCCCAGCCCCAATACCCCTCTTCTCCACCTACCCAAGCTTGGCAAACTTGGCAATGCATTCATACCCTCACCAGCCATACAGCCGCAGTTCGCTCTGTGGCTATCAGTCCTGATGGTGAAACCCTAGCTAGTGGCAGCGATGATAATACCATTAAAATTTGGCAGTTGGATAAAGGTAGCTTGGTAAATACCCTCACCTCACCATCAGGGTTATTTAAACGGGAAGGAACCTGGTTTACTGGCATTGCTTTTAGTCGTGATGGTCAAACCTTAGCCAGTGGTAGTTTAGACAAAAACATCAAAATTTGGGATTGGCGGGGTAGCACAGTTATTCGTAGTCAGAAAGCCCATAGTGACTCAGTCTATGCCATTGCCTTCAGCCCCGATGGACAAACCCTAGCTAGTGGTAGTCGCGATAACACAATTAAGTTGTGGAAATTACCCCTACTACAATCCACTCGCTGTCTTAAAGGACACACTAACTCCATTTCTAGTCTTGCCATTAGTCGGGATGGTCAAACCCTAGTTAGTGGCAGCCGCGATAATACGGTGAAAGTTTGGAACTTATTAAATGGTAAGCTTATACGTACATTTACTGGACATCAGGATTGGGTATATGGTGTTGCTATTAGTCCAGATGGTCAAGCGATCGCTAGTGCCAGTCGTGATCAAACCATTCAATTTTGGCATCTAGCAACTGGAAACCTGGTTCATTCCTTCATGGGACATACAGATTGGGTAACAGCAATAGTAATTAGCCCTCAAGGAGATTTACTGGTTAGTGGTAGCCGTGACAAGACAATTAAATTGTGGAACCTGGAGACTGGACAACTAATTGATACCCTCACCGGGCATTTAGAGTTAATTCACTCCCTTGCCATTAGTTCCAACGGCAAAACTATTGTTAGTAGTAGTAATGATGGGGCAATTAAAATTTGGCGGTGTAATTACTAGTGCTCTGTCCCATTAATTCTGAGGGATTTCACTTGCAATCTGCTGTAAATATGGGGAAATTGGGTCTCAACTAGCTTTTTCTATAAACATCTTTCCGATGCTTGCACTGCAAAAGCTGCACGAGTTGACTTTCATCATCAATCTCGTAACGAATTCTATAATCACCAACCCGGATACGATACTCGTTATCAGAACCTTTTAATTTGACAACTCCATCAGGACGAGGTTGGGAAGCAAGATTTTGAATTTTCTCAATCACACGCTGAACCACATCATTTGGCAAGTTGTCAATCTGCTTTTGTACTGATTTTGAAATAATGACAGTGTAACTCATGATGCTCGATTTGAGCGTTTAGCAAGATATTCATCCATAGTCATGGACTCACCAGCTGCATACTCAGCACGAACTGCTTGAATTTCTGCCTGCGTTTCTCCATCATCTTCGTATAAAGCTTCTTCTGCTGCAAAAATTTGTTGCTCTATTATCTCTTGAAGTTGACGCTTTTCTTCTAAACTCAGGGAACAGATTGCCTCTGCTAAAACTTCTAAGGAGAGTTGTAGTTTGACAATGGCTGGCATTTTTCTCCTATGAGGTGTGTATTTTTCATATTTTTACACCATTATAACCAGTTAAAATGGATATCAAATCAGTCAACACTAAGGTTAATCATGTTATCGACTGAGTTAGTGGAACAATTACACAGAGTGTCTCTCTCGTTTCCACACCTCCAGCCTGGAAATGCACTCTTTAGAGGCTCCCGCCTCCAGCCAGGATTTGAGGCAGGAGCCTCAATCGCTGCATTCCTTGCCAGAGGCAAGTCACGAGAAATGAGGGGCTAGACCATTCATTAATTCGCCAACAGTATCGGATTACTCGCGAATCAGTTATTTTTGTCCAAAGTCCAATACTACAGTTACGGTTCTTCGGTATCTAGCGTGCTAAATTATTCAATTTTGTAGGCACAAGAAAAACTTATACGCACCGATAGTCGAGATGTATCCTCTACTTCGGTTGGTGAGTCCAGTGCTGTAGGCGGGTTTCCCGCCGTAGGCAACTGGCGAACCCGTAAGCGTCGCAAGACCTGCCGAAGCAAGAAACGTCTGTGAAGCTAGAATCCCCTGCGTTCTACCCATGGGGAGTGTCAAAAAACAAGCATCATATCTGAGAGCAGACAAAGGCGAAAAAGCCTTGTACAGCAAGGGTTTGAGTGAAATGGAGAATAGGGGATTTGAACCCCTCACCTCTGCGGTGCGATCGCAGCACTCTACCAAATGAGCTAATTCCCCGGGCTGGTACAATTATAACATTCCCCTCTAGTTAATTGCAGTTGTTCGCCATAGCCAAAGCGTCAAGCCTCCAGCTGTAAGCAAACTTCCTGTACCCGTTCCAACTCCAAATCGGTGAAATAGTCGATAGTCCAGTTTGCCTGTCTTTGCAGCATATGAAAAGGATAGGTATTGGCAACACCAACTACTTGCATTCCTGCCCGTTTTGCTGCTGTAATTCCAGATGGAGTATCTTCTATGGCTAGACAGTCTTTGGCTTGTAAGTTTAGTTGGGGATGTTTTTGATTGAGAAGCTGCACCGCTAATTTATAGCCATCAGGTTCAGGCTTACTGGTGGTAATATCATCTCCGCTTACTATCACCGAGAAAACTTCTGCTAATTTGCTACGCTCCAGCACTAGTTCTATTTCTTGTCGAATAGCACCACTGACTATCCCTAGTTTGATGTCACGAGAACGTATTTGGAATATTAAATCCTCCAAACCTGGATACAAAGGTAGCTTTTCTAACTTCTCTAGTTCCACAGCATAACTTTGTGCTTTACGTACAAGTAGCCCAGTTAAATCATCCTCACTGACAACACGACCACGACTATTTAATATATCTCGCAGACAGGCGCGATCGCTACGTCCCAAACAAATTTCTTCATACTCACCCGGCTTTAATACCAAGTTTTCGGACAGCAAAATCTCTTCTATGAGTCTTTGGTGAATTGACTCATCGTTAATCATAATGCCGTTAAAATCAAATAGAACTGCCTTTAAACTCATGCTGTGGTGTCAAAAGCTGGGGATGGAAAAATCTGTAAATCCTCTTGAGCAGTAGGCTCATATTGTCTGATATTACTATGATTTGTCATATCTGCCGCAGAAATTGGCTTGATACCAGTTGTTATCTGATGTACCCACCACACATTTTTGGTGTTTACTGCGGTAAAACCTGCTGCACCCATCTCAGCATCAACACTACCTGCACCATATTCACGAATATAAGGCTCTTCAAAAATGTCATTGAGCCATTCTAACTGGCGTAGTACCTTCTGATTACCATCTAGAACTAATACTTGTCCACCCACCCGTAGCAGACGAAAACTTTCTTGTAAAATTGCTTGGGAAATGGTTACTGGGATTTCATGGAATAATAAGGAGGCGGTGACTAAATCAAAGTTATTTGCTGGGAAGCCTGTTGCTTCTGCCTTTCCATGGCTGAATTTTATATCTAAACCAGTACTTTCTGCCTTATGAGCAGCTCTAACTAACATATATGGCGATAAATCTAAGCCAATGACTTCTGCTTGGGGAAAAGCCTGCTTTAACATCAGGGTAGTAGAAGCTGTACCACAACCCAAATCAAGTATACGCCTAGGTTTAACTCGAATGGCATCTATTAATTCCTGACGCACCCAAGTTTCATTGGGTGGTGTTACATACTGGGTAATAGGGTCGTAGGTAATTGCTGCATTGTAATTGAGATATCCCCCACTAATACCGTGAAAGTTTTGACTGCTGTAGTATGCTGGAATTACTACATCATCCCTACGGAAGCGATCGCTTTGTTTCTCCCAATCCACACTATCAGCATAACGGCGTAATCTCTCATTATCTATCAACGAACCAATGACGGGGGATAAAAAACGCTCCCAGATTGTATTTTTACCAACTTCCATAGCATTTTTATAACTATTTATGATTCTAACTTTACAAATTTTAATCTATTTCTGAAATATATACTCGTTTCTCTAAGTAAGTCGGCACAAATAAACATCACTATGTAACAGAATGTAAACTAGCACAAAACCCTTGGGATTGCTACTCTTCGAGAAGCCACTTCGTGTCTACGTTTCACTTCGTTCCACGCCTCTTTCAGAGGAGCTGCGCTCTAAGCGAAGCTATGCCGCAGGCTTTACGCAATGACATACCTTGAATTTTTTACGCCGACTTACTTAATCCCAATTTGAGCAATAAATCATCCGTTGGTTTGACAGCGATCATTCTAATGTAGTATATTTGTAGCACGAATTAAAATTAGTACATAACAAAGAATCTATGCACCCTAAAAATAGATTCCCAAACTTTTAAACTAAAATTATGTCTTACGAAAAACTAAAACTATCTACCTCAACACCAGTTTTATCTTGGGCAAATCATGAATTAAAGCATGAAGAAACCAAGATGGCAAAAAATATGGCATCCCTGCCATTTGTATTTAAGCATATAGCCTTAATGCCAGATGTACACCTAGGTAAAGGAGCATTAGTTGGTTCTGTGATTGCCACTAAAGAAGCAATTATTCCTGCGGCTGTGGGTGTAGATATTGGGTGTGGTATGTGCGCCATTAAAACCCCATTTAAGGGGGAACAATTAGAAGGTAAGCTGAAGAAAATTCGCCAGGATATTGAAGCAGCAATTCCTACGGGATTCAACGAGAATAAAGATACTACAAAAAATGTGACTAACTGGCAAGGTTGGCGGGATTTTCCAGATTTGCACCGTGGGGTGCGAGACTTGGAAGGAAAAGCAATGAAACAGTTAGGTTCCTTGGGTGGTGGTAATCACTTTATTGAGGTTTGTCTGGATACAGAAAACCAAGTTTGGTTAATGTTGCATTCTGGTTCCCGCAACATTGGGAATAAGCTAGCACAATGCCATATCAGCACTGCTAAGGAATTAGCTAAGATGGCGGGTAATAGCTTACCCGATCCTGATTTATCCTATTTTGTGGCTGGAACTCCTGAATTTCAAGCATACTGGCATGATTTGCAATGGGCACAAAATTATGCACGTTATAATCGCGACGTAATGATGGCAAGGTTTAAGCGTATTATTGAGAAACATCTAGGGGGTGGAAAGGCAACTAAGCCTCTATTAGAGGTGAATTGTCACCACAACTACGCTGAGAAGGAAGTGCATTTTGGTGAGGATGTTTATGTAACTCGCAAAGGTGCAGTTCGCGCCCAGAAAGAAGACTATGGTATTATTCCTGGTTCAATGGGGGCAAAATCTTACATTGTTAAGGGTAAAGGTAATCTGCATAGCTTTTGTTCTTGCTCCCATGGTGCTGGACGTTTGCTATCAAGAAATAAGGCCAAAAATACTTATACCCTCGATGATTTAATTGAGCAGACTAAGGGTGTTGAATGCCGCAAAGACAATGGTGTTTTGGATGAAATTCCTAGTGCTTATAAGCCAATTGAGCAAGTGATGGCAAATCAATCCGATTTAGTTGAGGTTGTAGCTACTTTAAAACAGATTGTTTGTGTGAAAGGTTAGCTGACATCTTGCACGCCTCGTACTAATACTGATTTTTTATTTTTAAACTTTGCTTGGTTCAAGAAAGAGGATTCATCCGTAGGCACTAATGCGCGAATTATAAATTATCAATTACCAATTATTTTGACCGCAACATTTAGAAATGTTAAATCAAAAATCATCTACTGTCACACCTCTGTTTGCAAAATTATTTCCTAGTTCGAGATTTCAGTCTATAGAGTGCCAGATTATTGACAAGAGTGATTTATCTCATGGTAGTTTAAATCAGACAAGTATCAAGATTTTGAATTGGAATATTGCCAAGAATAATCATAATGCTAACTGGCAAAAAGATTTTTTATGGATTGTCGAAAAATATGCACCAGATATTATTTTCCTCCAAGAAGTTCGCCTCTGTTCAAAAGATCGACATATGGGTCAAATTTCTGATATGAATTGGAATTTTGCTCCTAATTTTGTTGACACCTATAAGCATACTTATTTTGGAGTATTAACAGCAGCAAAATCTAAATGTATTGCCAGAGAATCAATGGTGAGCATACATTCCGAACCAATTACAAAAACACCAAAGATTTCCCTACTCAGTGAGTATTCATTATCTAGCATCCATAATCTATTGACCATCAATACTCACATGATTAATTTTGTCAATTTAAGCAAGTTTAAGGCTCAAATCCAAGAATTAGAATCGCGGATAGCTTTACACCAAGGACCTATTATTTTATCGGGAGATTTCAATACTTGGAACTACTCACGATGGTATTTACTCAACCAAATGACAGATAAATTAGGATTAATAAAAGCAGCTTTTTCTCCCCAGGATAACAATAAAATTAAACGCTTTCTCTTGTCCCCTCCACTAGATTATATTTTTTATCGGGGACTAACTGAAAAACCTAGCTTTGCTCAGGTTATAGACCATATATCTTCATCAGACCATAAGCCTATGGTGGTAGAGTTTTCTTGTTGCTAAAATAAATTTTACATCAATGAAATGCTCCCATCTGGCTATATTCCCTTAATTTTGATAGCAATTATCTGTATTGTTTATATCTTGGGAATTGTCAATGCTGCCCATGCTGTGATGCATGTCCATTCATCTCGGGGAGCGATCGCTTGGAGTATTTCTTTAATTACTTTTCCCTGGTTCGCCATTCCTTTATACTGGGTGCTAGGTAGGAGTAAATTTAAAGGATATGCTGAAATATTACATTTAGCTTACGTAGAACACCAAGGATTGGTTCGTCAGGCATACGGTGAGATTTTAAAGTTTAAGGTAGCACCATCGTCACAATTTCAACCCCTACAAAAATTAGCGGAAAAATTGACACCAATTCCCTTTACATCCGGTAATAGGGTGGAGTTGTTGATTAATGGAGAACAAACCTATGATGCCATGTTAGGGGCGATCGCATCGGCAAATAACTACATTTTACTGCAATCTTATATTATTCATGATGATCAGGTGGGGAATAGGTTTCGCCAAGCCCTAATTACTAAGGCAAAACAAGGTATCTCCATCTACTTCCTCTATGATGAAATTGGCTCCCAGAAGCTTTCCCGTGGTTATATTAAGTCTCTGCGTCAAAATGGCGTGGGGGTAAGCGCTTTCTACAGCACTAAAGGTAGGGGTAATCGCTTTCAAATTAACTTTCGCAACCATCGCAAAATTTTGATTGTGGATGGGGAAGTAGCTTTTGTGGGAGGGTTAAATATTGGTGAAGAGTATTTGGGCCAGGGTACCCATCTTAGCCCTTGGCGAGATACCCATACTATGGTGCGGGGTTCGGCTGTACAATGTCTGCAAACTACCTTTCTGGGAGATTGGTACTGGGCTACCAGAACCATACCAGAGGTGTGCTGGCAAGTGAAACCAGAACCGCAAGATAATCAAACAGTCTTTGTTTTTCCTACCGGACCTGCTGACATATTGCAAGGCTGTACCCTATTTTTTGTCTGTGCAATTAACTTAGCCCGCGATCGCCTCTGGATTGCTAGTCCTTACTTTGTCCCCGATGATTCTATTCTCATTGCTTTGAAGCTAGCTGCCATCCGGGGTGTAGATGTGCGAATTATGCTACCGAATCGTCCGGATCATTTACTTGTCTATCTGTGTTCTTTTTCTTACTATGTGGAGATGCAAGCGGTAGGAGTAAAACTATATCGCTACCAACCTGGATTCATGCACCAGAAGGTGATTTTAATTGATGGAGCTATGGCAGGGGTTGGTACTGTTAACCTAGACAATCGCTCGTTTTTTCTCAATTTTGAGGTGATGGTTTTTGTCGCAGGGATGAGTTTTATTCACGATGTAGAACAAATGATGCAAGCAGATTTTAACTGCTGTCGTTTGGTTGAGTTGAAGGAGTATGACCAAAAAAGTTGGTGGTTTAAGTTAGCTACCAGGATATCGCGGTTGTTGGCTCCGGTGCTTTAGGTTTAGGGGAATGAGCGAATTTAGAATGAGCGAATTTAGAATGAAGAATTTATAATTTAGAATGAATCGAAATATGCGGTCTTGGGGTCTAACGCCACTCTCCTTGTCGCATTATTTTTTTAGATTCGTATAATTAATTTAACTAATTTAACTTTTTTTATAAATTTGTAAATGAACTATTTTATGAACTTTTTCTGAACAAAATATGAGCTTTTTGCACAGTAAAAATGAGTCTTGGTTCAGAACATGGATACGTGCTTAAATTTTTCTCAGGTTGGTACAGGATAACAGATTTTGGTTGTAAAAGTTGAACTACATATTGAATTATCTTGTCAGTCAACTTTCTTAGACCTCTTGCAAAAGTCGAAAAAATCAAAATGTGATTCAGTAGCTTGCTTCAATACTAGGTGCGGAATGCAGTGAAGGAAAAAATTCCCAATGTTCAGGACTCAGTATGAAATTTTAAGTCTTTATGCAAGAAGCCTATTTTACAGTTCAAAGGAGAAAATTCCATGTTAAAAATTAATGCCCTCAAAACTCTTCCCATCACTATAACCACCATCCTTGGTATAACTTTGTTAGGGACACAGTATCAAGCAGCAGCAATAGATAACAGGCAAAGTAACCCAGACAAATTACAGCCTGTAAGAATAGATTACACAAATCAGCAGCTAAATAAAGATAATTTATTTGCTAACAATCGTGATTATTGGTGGGGACCGAAACGGGATTTTAGAATTTGGATGCCGGGATATATAACACTCAATAAGCACGATAAGTTAATGTCAAAGGGCTCAAATAATACAGCTTACATAATTATGCATAGAGATATTGACGGAATGGCTAGAATACCTAAACCATGGATTCCCAGATTTCTAAATAGGACTATGCGAAAAACTATTGCGAATCATGGCAAAGTAATCAGGTCTAGAAATCTTGCGATGGGTAGTCATCCTGGTTTAGAATTAATGATTCAGCATTATGACGGAACTTTAGGTCAATACCAGGCATTTGTGGTGAAACGAAGGGTGTATGTTATTGGAGCCAGAACAAAAAATGAATTAACCAGCGAAAGTGTTAATTTCTTCAATTCTTTCCAGGTTTATCCCCAGCGCGTGTATTACTAATAGTTTTAAGTAATTTTACGTTTTATTTGCTTGATGTAACAATACGCCAGTAATGCATAATAGTTTTTTGAAGCCAGTTTCTGTGATTTCCAGAAACTGGCTTTCCAATGCTAATGTTAAGAATAACTAAATACTTTAAACTTACGTGATATTAACCACTGCCTCTATAAAAAAAAATGATATCTTGATTGAAATAATACTTGTAATTATCTCAAAGTAAGTAAAAATCATGAAAACCTGACAAAAATGTTTTTTATTACCTAAATACTTCACCTGTCATCCTAATAGCTAGCTAATAATATGTTGTTGAGCAATTATGTTAGGACATGGCTGGAGTCTTGTGAGTCTTGTGAGTGAGCAAGATGGGTATATTTAAAAAGTATTTATTTATACTAAGGGATAGTCTATGATAGTCTACTGTACCAATCCTAGGTGTTCCCGGCCTAGAAATAATAGTGATGGTAACTTGAGCGATAGTAACTCTATCACAGCTAAATATTGTATTAACTGTGGAATGAGTCTTTTTTTACAACATAAACGCTACATAGCTTTAGAAGAAATAGGGAGAGGGGGTTTCGGTAGAACATTTCGCGCCCATGATTTCACTTTTGATAAAGAGTGTGCGGTTAAAGTATTTTATCCTCCTAACACTAGCAGACTCACAGCAGAACAACTGGATAAAGCAAGAATAGCCTTCAAAAGAGGATCGCAAATTTTACGTACCCTCAATCACGAACAAATTCCCAGGGTCTATGATTTTTTCGATTTACCAGCACCTAGTGGAGAAATAGAGCCTAATAATCTTAGCCACCAAAAGTTATTTTTTTTAATACAAGACTATATACCAGGTGACAACCTGAAATATGAATTAATTAGACGCAATTTTTCAGAAAGTGATGTACTCGAAGTATTGAAATCACTTTTACAAGTACTTAACGAAACTCACAAACAAGGTGTTCTGCATCGAGATATCAAACCTTGCAACATTATTAGACACAGAGATAATCAACAACTCTATTTAATAGATTTCGATACAGCAATAAAAAGAGATTTAGAGCCTGGTATTCCTGTTGAATATTCATTTGCGATGGGTACAGTTGGGTATGCACCGCCAGAACAATTATCTGGAAGGACAATAGATATATCAGCAGATTTATATGCCTTAGCTGCAACCTGTGTCCATTTATTAACTAATAAGTCTCCCACAGAAATTTGTAATACTGGTGGTTCACTTCATATATGGAGAAATTATGTACCCCATGTTAATCATAGATTTGCAGATATTCTCGATCGCATGCTCTCATTAAATCCGAGAGATAGATTTCAGTCTGCGGAAACAGTGCTTGAAGCTATTGATAATTTGTCAATAACAAGGATACAAGCAGAAGAGAAAGAGACTGAAATATCTCCACCTACATTATGGGATACTGCAATCCATAATCTCAAAAATATAACTAGCCAATTATGTGTATCACTACAAACCTTCTGGAAAAGATGGAGGCGCTGGATGGGATTTTTGTTGTTGGCTATACTAGCTTTGATTCTAGTTTTATTCGTGAGAGAAATTAATCTAGCTCCAATATCAATACCCCCTCAAAAAAATAATTCTACCAAAGTTTCAGCGATAAATTCTACACCTAAACCTCTAGCCCAAGCAATACCTAATAATATTTGTCCAAATTATCCCAAATGTCCGAATGGTGATAGCTTCAGTTGGGGTGAAGAAATTATGTTCCCCAAAAATAGTACACCAGCAAAGCAAAAAGGAACAGAAGCCTTTAAAAAAGAAAAATATCAAGAAGCAATTACACACTTTAAAAAATCATTAGACTCAAATCCTAACGATCCAGAAACAGTGATTTATTTAAATAACGCCTTAGCATCACTTTCTTCTAGTAAAAAAACATTAAAGATAGCAGTTAACATACCAATTGATGCCAATAGTAATACTGCTGAAGAAATTTTACGTGGAGTTGCTCATGTTCAAAGTGAATATAACTGTGGAATTGATAAAATTAAACAAGTGAATCTCAATAACCAACAAAATAGTTTTATTAGTTCCAATTGTGCTGCTTCTGGGATAGACGGAAGAAGGTTACAAGTCCTAATAACAAACATTCCAGCAGATGAGATTAAAGCTGAAAATATTTACCATAAAATTGCCGATAATCCTAGTATTTTAGGTGTAATAGGTCCTTTTACCAGCAAACAAACTTTAAATGCAGGGAAGATATATGGAAAAAAAGAACTTGTTCTGATCTCACCCACTAGTACAGCTGTCAGAAAAATAAAGTATGATGTAAATTCACCTGATTATGCACTTCCTTTTAATAAATATGTTTTCCGTACATCTCCGACTGATTCAACGGCTGCTAGTGATCTAGTTGAATATATGGGGGGAAAAAAGTACCAAAAAGCAGCCATTATTAAAGATGCTGCTACTCCATACAGTAATTCCTTAAGTCAAGAATTTATCAAGTTTTTACGAGAGAAGGGGGGAGAAGTTATTAAGATTCGTTGCGATATTTCTCAAGGAAATATTCTAATAAAAAGCTGTGTACAACAAGCTGTGCAGAAAAATGCAGATGTAGTGATGCTAGCTCTTAGCAATAAGAAATCAGAAGAACTTCTTGCACGTCTGTTTACTTCCATAAATAGGTCATCAATTAAAGCATTAGGTGGAGATGGTTTATATATTGAAGAAGTTACAAAGTTGGATATTGAAGATGAAAGACTAGTGCTTGCCGTTCCTTGGCATAGAACTGACTCTGCATTTGAAAAAGAGTCACATAAACTCTGGAGTAATAAATCAAATTTAACACCACATATCAATTGGCGTACTGCTATGAGCTATGATGCGACTCAGGCTATAGCTGAAGGATTAAAACAAGAAGATTATCCTACTCGTGAAAATTTGTTTCAAAAATTGTCATCAGATAATTTTGAAGCAAAAGGTGCTAGTACACTAGTTAAATTTGATAGTAAGACTCATGATCGCAAAATTGATGAGGATACTAAAGTTGGAGTTTTAGTGAAAGTACAAGATTCTAAGTTTGTTCTTCTGAAAACTCCAAAAAAATAAATGCTTAGTTAATACCAAACTCTTTCAATTGGTTTTCTAGACAAATCATTTACAAACCAATATTAATCCGGGATTATCAAATATTATTTTGTTAGCAAATTTGACTGTAGAGATATGAGGCAGCGTGCTTTAAAAGCTTCTGAATCTGGGAAAATACTTATTAAGAAGGCTATAAAACGAAAAGATTGGAATCTAGAGGATAACAGATGGCTCATAGAAGCCAGTAAAATTCTAGAACCTAACCAAAATTGGGATCGATTAGCAACTAACTATATCTATGCTAGTTATGTTTCTTTTGCAACTTGGAAACGTTTTCGGGAAGCAAGACAGCCAATTAGAAAGGAAACATTTAAGGCCTTTTGCCAAGTTCTAGATTTAAACTGGAAGGAGGTAGTAGACAGTGGCTGCCATTTGAGCGAAGCACCACCTATTTCCCATTTTTATGGGCGCAATCAGGAACTAGCTTATCTCACCCAATGCATGATTCAGGAACGCTATCGGTTAATTGCTATTTATGGGGTAGGAGGAATCGGAAAGACTGCTTTGGGTTATCAGCTGATAGAAAATATCGCCAATAGATATGACTATTTCATTATGCGTTCTTTGGCTGATGCACCACCACTTACAGAAGTGGTAGCAACACTTCCAAAAATAAAAATTTCATCCCACTCTCATAATAATGGAAACTATCTTTCGTCATTAATAGAATATCTATACCAACACAGATGTTTGCTGATATTAGATGACTGGGAAGCAGTTATAGGTACTAATGAACGAAATTATAGAGAATATAATCATTTTTTACAACGAGTTGCACAGGAAAGACATAAAAGTTCTCTATTATTACTCAGTCGAGAAAAACCTCAAGAGCTGGAATTATTATCAGATAGATTTGTTTGCTTCCACAAATTAAGAGGTTTGAGCTGTGAAGAAGCTAAGATAATTTTAAAGCAAGAAGGTTTGGTTGGTACAGACCATCAGTTAGAGGAATTTAGCAGAAGGTACAGCAATCCTTGGATACTTAAGAGGGTTGCAAGACAAGTCAAAGCAGTATTTGATGGTGAATTATCATTTTTTATCAACAATGTTTCTGATTCAACATTCTTTAATGACCAAATTGCTACTTTTATAGATAATCAATTCCGTGAGCTATCTCCAGAAGAAGTAAATATTATGTATTGGCTGGCTATAAGGCGTAATAAAGCTTTATGGACAAACCTACAAAACGATACAAAAAATTACTTGTCACCGACGATTTTATTTGAAAAATTACATTGCTTAATCGAAAGGCGATCGCTAGTTGAAAAAAATCGCAATTATGGTCAAATATTTTATGTATTAGACCCAGTAATACTCAAATATCTTACTACTAGATTTGTCAATCAAAATTGTGAAGAAATTAAAGAAATAATCAACCATCAAACTATCCAGGGTTCAGAACTCCTTATTAGCCATAGCTTCATTACAGAAAATAATCAAGATGAGCCACTCACTCAAGAACAAATGAGGCGTATTGTCAGACCAATTCAAAACTATCTACAAACATTTTTTTATGGCAAGGAACAAGCTAACCAGAAATTGCGTACAATTTTATCTCTATTGCAAGATAGACAAGACATAGGATATGCACGCCAAAATATTGAACTTCTCATATCTTAACCTGAGTTCGGTGTTAGGAGTTAAAAGAATTTAGAATTTAGAATGAGCGAATTACGTTTTGCAACGGGAATGTTACCCCGACGCAAAACGCGCTGATTATAGAAGTAGGGGAATTCAACCCCCAAGGTTGGTTAAAATTAAGAGCAGCTTACGTTCTCCGTGGGTAAGTCCTGATATCTGTTAATACGCAAGCATCGTTAACCATTATTGGTGCGTTGCGCTCCGCGACAACGCACCCTACACAGGGGGTTGCTGAATTGGAATATGAAATTTAAGAATCAGGTATCTCAAACTCCTTTTCTCTTTCTCTGCGCCTGGAGCACCTCTGCGTGAGACAAATTCATATCTTTATTTAGCCACGCCCTACACAAAATATTAATCCAACTCATCCTCGCCAATATCTGCGAGTGCGGGAACTCCATCTTCTGGAGAACGCAAAAACTCTACCATTTCCTGCACTGCTATTGGTGGTGGTGGTGTGAGTCTAGAAACCACTAAGGTAACAATAAAATTCAACACCATCCCAATACTGCCAATACCTTCCGGAGAAACCCCGAAAAACCACGGCTGCATACCGTAAAATTTCACACCTACAATGTAGATAGTGGTAAATACCAATCCCACAATCATCCCGGAAATTGCCCCTTCCCGGTTGGTGCGCTTGTCGAATACACCAAGGACAATTACCGGGAAAAAGCTGGCGGCTGCTAAACCAAAGGCGAAAGCCACCACCTGAGCCACAAAGCCGGGAGGATTGACACCAAAATAACCAGCGATCGCAATAGCAAATCCTACCATAATTCGGCCCACCATCACCCGTTGAGGTTCGGAAGCATTAGGGTTAATCAAGCGATAATAAACATCATGGGCAATGGAACTGGAAATTACCAGTAATAATCCCGATGCGGTAGATAAAGCCGCAGCAAGTCCTCCCGCCGCCACTAAGGCAATAATCCAGGGGGGTAAATTTGCTACCTCTGGGGTGGAAAGCACGATAATATCTCGGTCAATTTTGATTTCGTTCTCTTCTTTATCTGGCTTCAGTTCAATCCGTCCATTATTATCTTTATCGGAGAATCCTAACAGCTTGGTATTCTCCCATTTGTTTGCCCAGTCTAATTGCTGTATCTCAGTAGTGGTTTTATTATGTAAGTTATCTATCAAGTTATAGCGGGCAAAGGCAGACAAGGCAGGAGCAGTGGTATAAAGTAAGGCAATGAAAAGTAACGCCCAACCAGCAGAATATCGAGCCGCACGGGGAGAAGTTACCGTATAAAAGCGGACAATTACGTGGGGTAGTCCTGCTGTTCCCACCATCAGGGCAATGGTAGTTAACAGCACATCCAATCGAGATTTATTGGCAAAGGGTTTAGTGTATTCTGAGAAACCCAAATCCAACTGTACTTGGTTGAGTTTATCAACGATATCACTACCAGCAAAAGCCAACTGAGGGACAGGATTCCCTGTCAATATCCAAGCGATCGCCACTGCGGGAATTAAGTAGGCAATAATTAATACTGCATATTGGGCGACTTGAGTCCAGGTAATGCCTTTCATTCCCCCCAAAACGGCAAAGAAAGCTACAATCACCATGCCAATTACCACCCCCGTACCAATATCTACCTGCAGGAAGCGGCTAAAGACAATTCCCACCCCCCGCATTTGTCCGGCTACATAGGTGAGGGAAACAAAAATCGCAGCAACCACCGCCACCAAACGGGCTACATTGGAATAATAGCGATCGCCCACAAAATCAGGGACGGTATATTTACCAAACTTACGTAGGTAGGGAGCTAGTAACAATGCTAATAGGACAAATCCCCCCGTCCATCCCATGAGGTAAATAGAGCCATCGTAACCCAAAAAAGAAATAATCCCCGCCATAGAGATGAAAGAGGCGGCAGACATCCAGTCAGCAGCAGTCGCTGCACCATTGGCGATCGCCGGTACGCCGCGATCGGCTACAAAAAAACCTTTACTATCTTTAACTCGGGAACGCCAACCAATGTAAAGATAGAGAATAAAGGAAATAATGACAAAAACAGTCGTCCAAGCTTCAACAGGCATGATTTATAGATTGATTTTGGTATCAGGGGTTGATTGTATCAGGCTGTAACCCTGAGACAAACCCAAGAGTGACAAATATCAATATCACACAATGGAAGGAAGAAGGAAGAGGGAAGAGGGAAGAGGGACAAACACAAGAGTGACAAATATCAACATCACACTCTTTCAGGAGTCATTTTTTTTCTAAATTCTAAATTCTAAATTCGGCGTTGCTGAATCCAGGTATAAATTTATCTCACGCAGTGAGTCCACTTGCGGTGGACGGGTTCCCCGGCATAAGCAAAGTGGCGCTCGCGAAGCGTATCCGAAGGATTCACCCGAAGGGAGGCGCAAAGGCGCAGAGAATAAGAGTTTTAATTATTCCATTTTTCAATTTCATACTTCAATTCAGCAACGCCCTAAATTCTAAATTCAGAAATCTATTCTCTCAAGAGTTGTGCGATAAACTGTTGTAACTTTTGATAATGGGAACCTTGCCAGTAAACTTGGGTACAATCTTGGCAACGATAAAATTCCTGTCTTTGCTGCTTAACACTTTCTGGTAACTGCTCTATTACCAATTGTTTTGACACAGGAGCTAATAAACCATTACAGCGCAGACATCTTTGGAAAGGAGAAACAAACTCAGACAAATTGAAGCGGCGCATAACTTCCAATATCTGTTTTTCTGGGTTCGTCTCCCGTACATAATATCCATAAGTGACTAAACTCCGCATTAATAACCCCTTATCGCGGGTTAATAAAATTCGCCCTTGACTGCTGGAAATTTCAGCTAGTAGAGCATCAGGGTAATCATTGCGATACAAAGTATCAAAACCTAACAATCGTAATGATGTTGCCAATTTACCCAAATGTACATCTAAGACAAAGCGTAAAATTTGGGGAAGGGGGGAGCGTAAACAAACTGTAGGTTGAATCTCTGCGATCATGGAAACTGGGTACACATCTATTTTGTCTCCATCCCTGACAATATAACCAAAATCCACAAATTCCCCATTGACTTGAATGCAATCAACCTCTGGATGAGGAACTCCCAAAGCCTCTATTGTATCCTTAATAGAAGCCCTTTCCGTAAAATTATGGTTAATTGGTGACTGTTTTTTATGCTTCGGCAAAAAATGATTTAACTCTGCATAGAAGGAAAATGAGGCAACAAACATATGGTTACAAAAGAATATTGGTCAATATCCATGAAAGAATTTTTAATCTGTTTCTTCACTCTAGCTAGAAAATGGTTGATAGTTGTTAGTTGTTAGTTGTTAGTTGTTAGTTGATGGTTGACAGCTTAGGTGTGGGAGCCGCAGTCGAGGTATTTTCATCGGCAGGTTGTGGGATTTTCCCATGAAGGGCTAGCTTGAAAATAATTAGGAGGCGCAGAGTTTGTAGGGGCGCATTGCGTGCGCCCTTGAGGAGTTAGTCACCCCCGCATTTTCAGATCCGCAGGTTGTGGGATTTGACCGTGGGGGACTAACTTGAAAATAGGAAGTGGGAGTTAGGGCGTGTTTTCAAACCCTAGTAGTTCATCCTCTGATGGCTAACAGATCCCCGACTTCTCCAAGAAGTCGGGGATCGCTCACACCGCGACTTAATGAAACTTTGCAGGGTAAATCAATTTTTCGGCGTTGCTGATCGAATGCGGTTCATTTTTACCTATGATTTCCGGAGAAGCAATACCAGAATATATTGAGAATATTTATCCATTGTATGAAGAGCATAATAGAAACTTAATATAATCTATATAATTCCTTCACCTTGGCTTTATAGCATCTTTGCAGCTTAATCTATTGCTATGATAATCAATAAATATTCTCAATTACTTGAATTTTTAATTGAGTTCCGTTACAGTTTGAGCAGAGACAAGATGGTTAGGAACAAACTATGTCAGAGTAAAAGGTAACATGAGATACTAGTATGACTTCACGAGCTGAATGGAGGTAATAGTTAAATAAATAACTTTATTCAAGCCGCCAATGCTTCAGTACTAAGTTATAGAAAAGCCATTAAAAAAGCTTTTTGTGGCATCAGTGACTTGAGAAACTTCTGTCAAAAATAGTTTTTTATTTAATCAAAAACAGTTTTTATACGGTGTTTATTTGATGTGCTTTATGTATAAAATTTTTTGAACATAAATTCCGGAAAAGCCTATTCTAATTATGAATATCTTATTTAGAAAATAAAATTTGACAAATTTTTTTAATTAGGTTGATTGTCTAACTATAGCCAGTCCTTATCTATTATCTTTAGTAACTTTAAATACATAGTTATTCGAGTAATATGTGTCGGGAATGGCATTACTAAAACATCTGACGAGGTTAATTTAGAGAATAGCAAAAGCAAATTATTGTCATCTATTGGTTGGTCAAATTAAATAGTGAATTGAAATGAGTACTTTTTTTTGTTCAGATAATTCCCGCAAATTAGGAGAAGAAATTATTGGCACTGCCAGTAACTATGAGACATATATACTGATAGAATGTCCACCCCCTTGGCATTATCAAGCCTTTAATTCCCGATGGGTGCCAGATAATCTACAAGTATTAGTCAGGGAAATTAAAAGTCAAAAATTACCAATCTCATTTTTGTTAATCGCTAACGACTTGTCCCACAAAAAAGATGAAACAACTCTATTAATTTATCAAAAGAAACCAGGAATTAGTAATGGTTATCGCCAGCAAGAGTTTAGGCTAGAAAATATAGAACAAGTAGCGACAACAATTAGAAAGTGGTTGTGGCGAAGACATAGTGATTGCGAACTAGAAACACCGAAAAAAAGAGATATTTTGGTGTGTACCCACGGTAGTCATGATAAGTGTTGTGCCAGGTATGGTAATCCTTTTTACTTCCATACCCAAGCTGCAATTTCAGATTTAGGATTGGAGAATATTCGCCTATGGCGTTCTAGTCATTTTGGTGGACATCGGTTCGCACCTACAATGATAGACTTCCCAGAAGGTAGATACTATGGGAATCTTTCTCTGGAATCATGCAAATCAATTTTGACTCGCACGGGTGATATTCAATGTTTGCGCCCAGTTTATCGTGGTTGGAGTACTTTACCACAGCCGGTGCAAGTGTTAGAGCGAGAATTGCTCTTGAAGTATGGGTGGAAGTGGTTTAATAATAAAGTTGCTGCCAATATTATTGAGCGAAGTGCGGATGATAGTACCGTGCAGGTGGAATTGATAGTGGAAGAACCCTATGGTTATGTCTACAATTACTTGGCAAAAATTGTTAAAGATGAGGCTAAAGCTGTAACAGTGAAACCTTCTTGTAGTGCTACCCAAGAATCTACGTTGGTGAAATATACTGTGGATAATCTATTGTTGAAATCTCAATCAGCTATAAATTATACCGCTTAACTGTAGTTTATCGTGGATTATGCGATCGCACATTCCAATTCTCGCTGACAGCATTGGAGTAATATCCCAACCCAGAAACGAAGTCAGATAACGTTCCCCTTAGGTTTAAGATTGTAATCCCAAAACTTGTAACTGTACAAAAAACGGATCGAGGCTGCTATCTTCATCAGCGTAGACAGAATCTAACTGCTTGGTGATTTGCTCCCGTTTATGGGCTTGCAAATATTCTTGAAGTGCTACAGCATAAAGCTGACTACGAGATAAACCCATGCGTTTGGCAAATTGTTCAGCAGCTTCAAAAAGAGGGTCAGGAATTGAAATCGCTGTTTTCATAGGTTGGTATAACTTTGGTTATACCCCTATATTATCAATGTTAATCAATCAGATAACCGAGATTCCTTCTCTAAAGCAAGGAAACGAATTCTTCAACACTAAGGTCAACATCTCGAATAATAGCTCGCAGTGTACCTTTAGCCAGTTGCTGATGATCTGGAACAACAACTTGAGCAAACGGTTCATCCCTTCGTAGAATGATGTGGCTACTCTCTCTACGTTTTTGGTAAAAACCAAGTTTTTCTAGAACCTTGATGCACTCTTTCCCAGAAATACTAGGCAATTTGCTCACACAACCACCAGGAATGTTTCAAAATTGTCTTCTGGTACAGGTAAACCATCTTCTTTTAGGGCAGTTACATAGCCTGCAATAGCTTCTTTAATATTTGACAGAGCTTCCTCTTTAGTTTTTCCCTGGCTATTACAGCCCTTCAAACTTGGACACTCTACAACCCAGTAATCATCTTCATCTTTATATAAGATTACTTGTCTGGTATATTGGCTCATAGCTACAAACTGTATAGTCATTTCTCATTTTACCGTTCTGTCCAAACAAATTACTGTCTATATCGCGAGCTTTTTTGTTTGGCAACAATCAATAACCAGAATGTGAATATCAAAGCGGCAACACTAATTGTAAGAAATACCAATTCAATAGGAGTGGCAGTAAACTTAGATAATCCGACACCAATTGCCATCAGCTCTGTAACTAAAAATGTGCCTCCTGGTGCGATAACACTGAGTGGCCAAGATCCCAAACGGGTCTCTGATTCCTTCTCTTGCCGAAAAAAACTTTCCCAGCCTAAACCAGGTATTGAGCCTGAGCTTTCTATGCTCTGAATGTACTTTCCCAATTGCCGACTGCGTATGTCATTTTGTACCCACAGCATTGCAAGTAAAACAGCAAGGGCTGGATAGACAAGGCTCAAAAGTGTATTTGAGACTCCAAACCCAATAAAAGCACCAGCAAGGGTTAAGGTTATGGACATTAGTTGTTGCCTTAACTCAATGCGCTTAAGGATTTCGGCTCGTATAGAAGTGTATTCTAATTCACTAGCAGGCACAATATTTCTAAATTCATCGGAGTTAGTATTCATCACATTAGTGGGAATTTTTGGGCAATGCTTTCGGGAGACTCTCCATTCAAGAAGGAATAAACCACTGAATCGAGGGAAATGCGTGTTCCAGCGATCCAATATCCTTGGTTCCGCTGCTCAACATACTGCTTTGTTGGGATGGGTGCTAATGCCATAGAACTAATGACTGCTTACTGAATAAATATTAAGCGATCGCTCAACCATTACCAGGAAAAAATCTACTAATCAAGCCATACTTGCAGTAATTAATTCCTCAGACATTTCAAAACTAGTCGTAACATTTTGCACATCATCCAAACCTTCCAAAGTCTCAATTAATTTTAGTAGCGATCGCACTTGTCTGGTTCGGTGATTTCCACAGTATTACTGGGAATCCAGCGCAATTCGGCATCGCTTACCTCAAAATCCTGTGCCTTGAGGGTTTGGTTCAGGTGTAGGTTGGGTTAAGGGACGAAACCCAACACTGTAAGCCTTTTGTTGGGTTTCACTTCGTTCCACCCAACCTACGATTTTTTCTTACCTATATCAAGATTGTTAGATGCGTTTTCTGAATAACTTTAAAACTCTTATTGAATAAATATTAAGCGATCGCTCAACCATTACCAGGAAAAAATCTACTAATCAAGTCATACTTGCAGTAATTAATTCCTCAGACATTTCAAAATTAGTCGTCACATTTTGCACATCATCCAAACCTTCCAAAGTGTCAATTAATTTTAGTAGCGATCGCGCTTGGTCTGGCTCGGTTACTTCTACACTATTACTGGGAATCCAGCGCAATTCGGCATCGCT
>JASJDS010000011.1 GCA_030065055.1 Calothrix sp. MO_192.B10 | reverse complement strand
GTTATACAGCTCCTAGAGATTGGAATGGTGCTCGGAACATTATGATTCGAGCTTTGTCGGCAACAACCATCGATATTAACGATGCTATACAGGTCTTACCTGCTTCTGAGTAGGTTTGTACAGGTTAAATGTTGCACATTAATGAATGAGATTTCCATAATCAAAAATACTACGCGAACTGACAAATCAGCGCAAGCTAGGGCAAATTCATTGTAGAAGCCCAAGCCTTGCGCCCTTATCATTGGTAAAATTATCTTCACAAATCACCTAAATGAAATCACACACCTAGACTGTTATGCCAAAATAATTGTTATTGGCATTTTTACTGATTTATGGTGTGGAATCCGGGAAAGAAGTTATTTGGTAATCGCTACATCATCGAACGAAAGCTGGGTGAAGGGGGAGTTGGCATTACTTACCTGGCGAAAAATAGACATGGGAAGCTGCGGGTAATCAAAACCCTACGAGAACAAATATTAAATGACCCTGCTTGGCAACCACACCAAGGTAAACTGAAACAAGATTTTAACGACGAAGCATTACGCCTTGCTTTATGTCGCCATCCCCACATAGTCGAAGTAGAGAACGTTTTTGATGATGGTGGCTTGCCTTGCATGGTGATGGAATACATTCAAGGGTCAGATTTAGGGAAGAGGATAATTACAACAGGTGCATTACCGGAAGCTGAAGCATTGGTATATATCCGACAAATTGGTGATGCATTAACCGTGGTACATGAAAGAGGTTTACTGCATCGGGATTTAAAACCCAGTAATATTATGATGCGTCAGGGGAAACTAGAAGCGATATTAATTGACTTTGGTATCGCTAGACAATTTATCCCCGGTGTGATTCAACAACATACGGTAGCGCGTACCCCTGGCTTTGCTCCACCAGAACAGTATCTTACTGATGGGGAACGGGGAGAATATATTGATGTTTATGCTTTAGCTGCTACATTATATAGTTTGCTGACTGGACAATTACCCACACCTGTGGAAGCAAGACTGCAAAATAGGAACCTCGTACCTCCCCAGAGCTTTTATCCCAGCATTAGCAATAGGGTAAATGACGCAATTATGAAGGGGATGGCTCTGAATTACCAGTTTCGTCCCCAGTCAGTAAAGGAGTGGTTGGATTTGTTGGGTGGGGAGGTAATTCTACCAACACCGCCAAAAACATCACCTGTACAAAGTAGTCAGGGATTTTCACAAAGGGTAAATGTTTCTCCACCACAGCAATCTCTGATTAATTCCATATCTCAACCACCACCCATAACAATAAAACCCCCACCACCAACTCAGCCTAATGTTGGTTTACCCCTCAAAACCTTTTCCTTTGAAACTGTCACTGTAAATGCAAGGGGAGAAATCATTAATCGCCGCAACTTGCAAGCAAAGTATTTTGTAGAAGATTTGGGGGATGGTATCACCTTGGAGATGGTGCAGATACCAGGGGGAACCTTTACAATGGGTTCGCCAAAAGAGGAAAAAGGACGATTTGACAGAGAAAGTCCTCAACACACTGTTACTGTTCAACCCTTCTTCATGGGGAAATATGTTGTCACCCAAGAACAGTATCAGGTAATTATGGGTAAAAATCCCTCACGCTTCAAAAACGAAACTACAAAATGGTTGTTTGGTAGGGAGAATAGGAATAAAAAAAGACCTGTAGAGCAAGTATCCTGGTATGATGCGGCGGAATTTTGTGCCAGGTTATCAAAAGCCACAGGCAAGGAATACAGATTACCCAGTGAAGCAGAATGGGAATATGCCTGTCGTGCTGGAACCACTACACCATTTTACTTTGGTGAGGCTATTACCACTGATTTAGCAAACTATGACGGGACTTATATATATGCTTCTGAACCCCAAGGTGAATATCGCCAGGAAACCACAGATGTAGGAATATTTCCACCCAATGCCTTTGGTTTATATGATATGCATGGGAATGTTTTTGAGTGGTGTGCAGACCCTTGGCATGATAACTATGAGGGAGCGCCAAAAGATGGCAGGGTGTGGTTAGAAAATGGGGATGATAATTATTCTCCTCTGCGGGGCGGTTCCTGGCTCGACGCTCCTAGGAACTGCCGCTCGGCGTACCGCAACCTTATCGGATGGGCGGTGCGCGACGACATCGTCGACGTTATTGGTTTTCGGGTTGTCTGCGCGTTCGGGAGGACTTTTCAATAGCCCTTTATCCTTTTCCTCTCTTCCCCTTTACACTTTTTTACTTTTCCCTCATCCGCCGAAGGTGGAAAATTTTTTTCACAGAAAACTGTTTCTTTTTAGTTCAGTTTGCAAATGTTAGGGACACATTTTTAACCTATTATCTTTATTGTCAAGCGCGATTTCCCAAGCAAAGAAAAGAAAATGGCATTAAAACCTTGTAAAGTTTGCGGCACACTCAATAGCAGTGAAGAGGAAATTTGTCTGAGTTGTGGTTATCCCACAAAGGGAAGAAAACGCCCTGCAATATTTCAAATAGCTGCAATTATTCTGGTACTAGCGTTCAGTGTACCCTTAATTATTACCTTGATTAATTTAATTCAAACACAGCAAGAACCACAAATACCATCTTCCACACAATCTTTAGCCAAATCAAGCAAATTAGGGTAGGCGGAAGTTAAAAGTCAAAGTCTGATAAATCAGACTGGGAAAGACAGGAGAGCGCGTTTCAACGTGCTTGGTTTATTAGCCTGGAAATTTATTTCAAGGTGGGAATGTGGGCTAAACGAGATTGCTGGAAGTTATCAGTTGAAACGCACTGAAATACCTGGTATAGCAGTACCAAATCATGTTAGGACATTTTCTTACTCCCTTCCCGGCATCAGTCAACTTATACCAATTTGAAAAAAGAATGGGACAGATGGGTAGGGGTTTAGCACTGCTAAACCCCTACGAGTAATTTAATTTATGTGTCGCAAACATTATTTGAATTGGTATTACAATCTATGAAAGAATATTGTGGATGTTCCCTACAGGATAATTGATTTTTTGATATTCCCCTTGAACGGAAAACTCCAGTACTCAAGATGGATGAGGTTTAAAATGTGTCCTAGCCTAAAACCGTAGGGCTATATAGCACTACACAATTAGGTTAGCCCTTCGACTTCGCTCAGGGCTAACGGTGAGCGAAGTCGAACCATTAGGACATTGTTGAATGCAGCAAACCTATGAACAGTAAACTTATTACTTATTACTTGCGCGTAGCGCCATAACCCCTCAGCATGATTTTTGTTTACACCTCTCAGGAAATGGTATATTCAGAGATTGGTGAAAATCCTGCTGTACCTTGGACGTGAGGCGACGGGAAACCTGACGGACAATTTGATTTAGTAAGCGATCGCCTGTAGACTGAATTAGTGATTTTGGCAATCGTCGAATAAATTTAGGAAAATTCATATACACAGTTAAATCCAATTCCCACACCACCTGTGTCATTTTCCCAGAAAAATCAGCAGTTTCCGTAGTTAAATCTTCTACCAATTGCAATGATGCCTGGTAATCTACGTCATAGCCAAGAGCTTCATAGTCTGGAATAGGAATAGTAGAAATACGGTAAATTCCGTTTTCTGGAGGTAATAATTCTAGCCCTATTTTTGGCTCGACATCATAGCCAAAAGCACCAAATTTACCAATAGTTAAAGCATAGCCATTGTCGCTCAATGGTTGAACCTTCATGGGTTCTGCACAACGGGCAAACCAGGAGCTATGACTGTTAAGATATTCGGCTACCTGTTCTACAGGAGCATACATCCCCATTTTGTCTTGATAGCAACCAGAAAATTTACTGGGTGCTTTAATGTCCGGCTCTACAGCGACATCTTCTGGGGTTACTAAATGTGATGATACAGATAAAACATTTTCTGATGCTTCAATTGATTGATATTGTGTATTTTTATAAAGCATAAAATTATACCTGGAATATTATATATGATTTTTCTTCTTTAAAATCATAATGCCCATTTGTGCCATCAAATGATCCATTGATACTATATTTTTCAACAAAGCCTCAACCATAGATTACGAAATTTCTTTAAATATTTAAAATAGATAACGGAATGATAGACATATTAGTATCCCAGGATAGCGTTTATTATGAAAGCTTTTGTAGCAGGGGCAACAGGAGAAACGGGTCGTCGCATAGTTCAGGAATTAAGGGCGCGGGATATTCCAGTACGTGCTTTAGTGCGGGATATACAGAAAGCTAAGACTATTTTGCCAGATGAAGTGGAATTAGTGGAAGCTGATGTTGCCAATTATCAAAGTTTGAATACAGCTTTAGGGGATAGCACAGTTGTCCTCTGTGCGACTGGTCCTAGACCAAGTTTTGACCCCACTGGTCCCTATAAAGTTGACTACGAAGGGACAAAAAATTTGGTGGATGTTGCCAAGACAAGGGGGATAGAGCATTTCGTCTTAGTTTCATCCCTATGTGTTTCCCAGTTTTTCCATCCTCTTAATTTGTTTTGGTTGATTTTGGTGTGGAAAAAGCAAGCAGAAGAATATATCCAAAAAAGTGGGTTGACTTATACCATTGTCCGTCCAGGGGGATTAAAAAATGAGGATAATACGAACCCAATAGTAATGCAGAGTGCTGACACGCTATTTGATGGTAGTATTCCCCGACAAAAAGTAGCTCAGGTGTGTGTAGAAGCATTGTTTGAAGAAACTGCTAAAAATAAATTAGTGGAAATTGTTGCTAACCCCGATGCTCCTAGGAAAAATTTTCCAGAACTTTTTGCTGGAGTGGTTTGATATTGAGCAACTAAACCTCATCTATCTTGAGAACTAATGTTTTCCCTCTAGGAAATACCAAAAAAGAAATTCCCCTGTAGGGGCACGGCATCTACAATATTCTTGCATAGGTCATAACCTTAATCATGCCGTGCCCACCTCACCCTTGGATTTTAGATTTTTGATTTTGGATTGAGAATCAACTTCTGTGTCTGTGTTCTATAAATCCATCTGTCCCATTCTTTTTTCAAATTAGTCCTTCACGGGACAATTTCACAACCAAGGATCTGAAAATGCTTTGTGACTAATTCTTCAAGGGCGCACGTAATGCGCCCCTACTAACAACTAACAACTATCAACCATTTTCAAGTTAGTTTTATGAATTTAGGTGTAGGTTGGGTTGAGGAACGAAACCCAACACCCGAAGAAATTGGTATTGTTGGGTTTCACTTCGTTACACCAAACCTACTGTCCCTAGCTATCAACCATTTTCAAGTTAGCCCCACTCTGCGAGAAGCCACGCTTCGCGCGTCTACATGGACAATATTTTGTCCACAACCAAGGATGAAAATAATTCTCTCACTCTGGGCGGGGAAACCCCGCCCCTACTCCTTCACTCCTTCACTCCTTCACTCCCTATTTTCTAGCTAGTTTTATGAATTTAGGTGTAGGTTGGGTTGAGGAACGAAACCCAACACCCGAAGAAATTGGTATTGTTGGGTTTCACTTCGTTACACCCAACCTACTGTCCCTAGGGCGTGTTTTCAAACCCCTAAAACCCTCACCTCTTAGCCTGGGGCTACACGAGCAAAGCCCACGATTAGGTGGGCTAAAACCTTGATTTTTCTTAGTCCGCGCAGGCGGACTTGGTACGTATAGCCGCACCCTTCCAGGGTGACGGCGACTTTGAAAACACGCCCTAGCCCCTCACGAAAAAATCTCACAACCAAGCATGAAAATAATTCCCTCACTCCTTCACTCCTTCCCTCCTTCCCTCCTAAGATGCGGGGTGGATAAATCTCCAGCAATGTCCCCGATAAGTGAACGCTACAATAAGCAATAATAAGCAGTTACAGGCAATTACAGGCAATGAAAAGGAGCGGTAATCTGAAAATCCTACAACTCAAGGGTGCTGAAAAATTAATTGTACCCATAGCAGTTCTTTTGGGATTTGTTTACTTATTTCAGTGGTATATCACTGGTAATTTGCAGAAGCGTCCTGAGCCAATTTTCCAGGTGAAACAACCCCCTTTGGTGATGAAAGGAGGTGACCCTTACATTCGGGCTTTAATGCGGACTATTTCTGCGAGTGAAGCCAGTAGTAATCGTCCCTATTCAATTTTGTATGGGGGACGACACGTAGGAGATTTGAGCCGTCATCCAGAAATATGTGTCACCATTGTCAATGGACCAAATAAAGGAAACTGTTCCACTGCTGCTGGTAGGTATCAATTAATTAACACGACTTGGTTTCAAATCGCCCCTAAATATCATCCCAAACCGACGAAGTTTATGATGTGGACATCCTATAGTTTTGCGGCTGAATATCAAGATAGGGTTGTCTACAAGTGGTTAAAAGATTCTCGGGTTTGGGGCAAGGATATTAATGAATTATTGCGTCAAGGAAAGTTAAAAACAGTTTTGCAGCTACTTTCTCCAACTTGGACGAGTTTAGGCTATGGCATAGAAACTAATTCTATAAGTCCTCGTTTACCTCGAATTTATCAAAAGATGTTAAAAGAAGAACTAAAAAAGAATTCATAATTCATAATTCAGAAAATGTTTGACTGTTTCTACAAAGGCTAATGTATTTTCTAAATGAATATTGTGCCCAGCTTTATTAATTATGCTTAGTTGGCAAGATGAACATAATTGCAGCATTTGAGAATTAATATCTATAAATTTTTGGTCGTATTCCCCTGCTAATAATAATAAAGGAATCTGATTGGCTGATATTTTTGACCACAAAGAAGGTTGTTTTCCTGTACCCATAATGCGTAGTGATTTAGCTAATTCTGCCGGATTGTTTTGTAGGCGATCGCTAATCATATAATTAAATTGTGGATGATTTTTGATATCACCAAAAATCGGTTGGGCATACCAATGGGAGAGAAAAGTCATAAAATCACTCTTCTGGGTAGTTCTAGATAATTTTCTGGCAATTTGCTCGTCCCTTTGAATACGCTCTAATCTTTGCTTTTCTGTTGCTAAACCAGGGGAGGCTGATTCTAATACAACTTTGGTAAATCTGGCGGGGAAATGTAGTGTCAGATATAATGCTAGTCTCCCACCCATTGAATAACCAACTACAAAGCATTGGTTAATATTCAATCTATCTAGTAATTGAATAATTCCCTGGGCAGTATTTACCATAGAGTAATAACTATCCCCACCCAAAACTTGAGTCTTTCCATGTCCCGGCAAATCCAGGGTGAGATAGGAAAAATCATTTCCTAGTAGTTGAATCGCTGGATCAAATTCATGGCTGTTGCCCATAAATCCATGCAAAAATAGAATTAAAGGTTTATTTGCATGGCGGTTTACATCATAGTGGAAATGATAATTCTCCATATTCAAATCAAATCGAACTCACACCCTTCATCACCGTCTCTCCCGTGGGCAATGATAACCCTTCCTTGGGTTCAATAGTGACAAAAACCTCCGTGGTGCTTCCCCATTTATTCAAGGGAATTTCCTGCATGACCCTACCTTGGGAATCGGGTGTAAATTTAGCACATTTCACCTTCTTACCATTTACAAATGCCCAGAGTCGATATACTTTATCCTCTGCTATGGGGGGTAAATTTTGCAGAGTTAACACCGCAGTTTGAGAGTTTGGTGCAATCACCAAACTACCGGAGGCAGGTATATTAGAAGTTGTACCCTTGAGAGACAGCAAACGATTGTTGGGCTGCTTTAATAGGGCTACAGCCTTCTGGTAGCGGGATAATTCATTCTGAGCTTGTGTCAGTTCCGTTTGTAACTTGGATAATGCTACTTCCTGACGGTAACGGGATAAATCTGCTTGAGCGATCGCTAGCCGCTTTTGTAGTTTATAATTGTATAATCCTAAACTAGCGACAAATACTGCTGCTACACCACCAGCTAACCCCAACCAGGTAGATTTAATTCCCTGATTTTGCCGTCTTTTTGGGAAACGAACCATCTTTTTCCCAATAGGCTCTGGTTGTATTTGTTTGTCAGTTTCCACCTCTGAGGATAACTCTTTTTGTGCCGCAGCGAGAATTTGCGATCGCAATTTTTCAGGTGGTGAAGACTTGGGTAAAGATAGGGGAAATAGAGCCAAGGTTGCCTGCAAGCTATTTACCTCATCTGCCAACTCTGGATACAATTCTAGATATTGTTTCACCCTCACCACATCTTCGGGAATTAAATCACCCAAAACGTACCCTGCCAGTAGAGCTTCCCAGTCTTGGGGTAATTCAAGACGTTCCATAATTAATCTACTAAATCCTTCAATAATTTTCTCAACTTCAAAAGTCCTTGCCGTGTCCGTGTTTTTACGGTTCCCAAAGGTATATTTAACTCATGGGTAATTTCCGATTGGCTGAGTCCTTGATAATAAGCCATCTTCAGTACTTGACGCTGATTCTCTGGTAATTCTTGCAACGCCTCACCGACTATGTGAGAAATTTCCTGCACAGAAACATTATTCATGGGGCTATTGTCAGCATCCGTAGGCATACTACGCTGACATCGTTGTAGGAGTTGTTGTTGCGATCGCTTTTGACGCAGACGATTAATTGCCCTGGATCTAGTCATAGTCAATAGAAACACAATCATAGAACCCCTATGTGGATCGTACTTAGAATCGCGCCAAAAAGCGAGAAAAATCTCCTGGGTTAAATCTTCAGCTTCAGTCCCATCCCCCAAAATTCGCAAAGCCAGACGGTACACAGCCTCACCGTAGCGATCATATACAACACCTAATGCTGATAAATCGCCTGATTGCAAAGCTTGAAATAGTTCTATATCAGTCAGATTTGATACACTCATTCTTCAAACTATTCTGGATTTCCAGCCTCGTGATTTCACATAAACCAGCGAATGCCAGCTACCAAATAATAGCCTCCTGCCAGAATCAGTAAAGCACTTCCTAAGCGGATTACCCAATCAGATTGAGTTAGCAACAAGCGGCTTTGTTTTACCAGCCCAGCGAACAAACTAGCGCAGAAAATCACCGCAGTATAACCTATGGCATAAGTAACCATTGTCAGTATACTAAGGATTTGAGAACCCGTAGCTGCTGCGGCTGCCAACACCGCAAATAATACCGGACTAGCACAGGGAGAAGTTACCAAAGCAAAGGTTAAACCCACACCATAGGGGCCAGCAACTGGGATAGAAAATTGTTTCTTAGGCAAAGGTAGGTGAATTAAACCGGCAAAGCTCAAACCCATTAAGAGAATCACCACACCAACAACTACGTTGACGTATCCGCGAAATTCCACCATAGCTGCCGATGCCAAAGATGCGAATAAACCAAATAAGCTAAATACAGTGATTGCTCCTAAAACAAATAACCCTGCCTTGGCAAATGCATCCCGACGAGAAGTAATTTTTAAAGTGCCAATGTAACTGAGGTTCACTGGTAAGAGGGATAAAATACAGGGAGAAATACTCGCAATTAAGCCACCAACAAAAGCTAAAGGGATGAGAATGAAAGGACTATTAGTTTCTTGACTTTCCAACCATTTTTGGAAAGGAGCTTCGATGACAGATACAAAATTTTCCATGCTGTCATACCAGCTTTGGAATTGATTGCCAAACACAATTAAAATAATAGTACCGACAAATAACAAGCCCAGTAACCAGAATTTTTGCAGTTTCAGTTTAGTTTTATTTGATGTTTGTGAATATGCCTTGTTGTGGGCAATAATGCCCTTTTGATTGTAATCTGGTTCAGAACTCATAAAAATACTCCTGGAAAATTAACTATAAAATTCGAGCCTATTATTTATACATATCTGACGCGAAAATGGATTTATAAAATCACGTTTTTTTGAAAACAAATACTTTGCACTTTCTCCATAAAAGTAAGATGGGCAATGCCCACCTAGCCCTGTCAAGGTGGGTGCAAGTAATATTCATGGTAGGGGCACGGCATCCACAATCTTGACAAGATGCGTGCGACTGAATATCGCCGTGCCCCACAACCCATTATTTTCTCCAGGCGCGTTAGCTGCAAGGTGATTGCAAGTTCGGATAAACACTTGTAATTAAATGTAGGTTGGGTTAAACGGAGTGAAACCCAACAGTAACAATATTTTTGGTAGTTGGGTTACTCTACCCTAGCCTTCGGCAAGCCACTGCGCTACTGGTACCGTGTCCATACGCAAGGGCACGGCATCTACAATCTTTTGGTGTATAAAATTATCACTCTGATGTTCCCTACCCATCTGTCGTATTCTTTTTTGAAAATGGTATAAGGTGGGCAATGCCCACCCTACTTACATCTCAGATTTGAGATATCACCTCATCAAAAATCTGATAATTAAAAGAAATTAAAACTTATTTCTTGATGTTCTTAATAGCAGAATCTAACACTGCTACATAATCGCCCTGATTCGGATTTTTTTGAAACAATTTCAAAACCTTACCAGTACCGGGATCGAGAATACCAACCGTAGCTGTTTTAGACTTATGAGTTTTAAAAAAATCTTCCAAACCTAATTGTTTAGCCTTTGCTTCGGCAGCTTGAGTTGTTCCTTTATCCGTGACATCTAAAACCACAAAATTTGCAGTATCAGCATAATCTTTCTTTATAGCTTCCAAGGTTGGCTTAATTTTGCGACATCCCGCGCACCAAGTCGCAAAAATATCGACAACAACAGGCTTACCTTGTAATTCTTGTGCTAAAGGCTGTACATTTTGAGCAGTTTTCGCTGAAGTAGTTTGAGCCGGATTTTCCTGAGCCTGGTTAGCATTATTCGCAACAGTGTCTGTGTCGCTACAAGCAGCAAGTATGGTTGTCATGCCTAAAGTTGCTGCTAAGGTTAACTTCATTAATCGCGGACGTATGTTGCGTAGCTGATTCATGGTGATAGAGTCCATCCATTTGAGGGTTCATTAGTTATACACACCTCAAACCAAAATGGATTTATTTTTGGTGGAAAAGAGGTAGAAACTGAGAACTTGCACCAATGTCGTTTAGCCCACATTCCCACCTGGAAATAAATTTCAAGGCTAATAAACCAAGTACGTTAAAACGCACTCCACGCCTTTAGTCTGATTTATCAGACTTTGTATATGAGCCTGGGAATTCATTCCTAGGCGGACATTTGGGCTAGTTGAGAATGCTACAAGTTATCAGTTGAAATAAACCTCATCCATCTTGAGAACTGGAGTTTTCCGTTCAAAGGGAATACCAAAAAATCAACAATTATCCTGTAGGGGCACGGCATCAACAATATTGTTTCATAGGTTGTAAGCTGAGTGATGCCGTGCCCAGCTCAACGGCATCAACAATATTGTTCCATAGGTTGTAAGCTGAGTGATGCCGTGCCCTTTCAACCGATTGAATATTCGTAAGCAAAAACTATGGGTTTCAAAGTAGATGTGGTTTAATCAGCATTGTTGAATTGGAATATAAACTCGACAAATCAGCCCCCCACGGGAAAATCCCACAACCAAGGATGAAAATGCGGGGGTGACTAACACCTCAAGGGCGCACGCAATGCGCCCCTACAAACTCCGCGCTGATTAACTATTTTCTAGCTAGCCCCTCATGAACGTTTGTACACAACCTGCAGATGAAAATAATTCCCTCACTCTGGGCGGGGAAACCCCGCCCCTACTCCTGAACTCCCTATTTTCAAGCTAGCTATCTTAAACTCTCCTTCTCTGCGCCTCTGCGCCTCTGCGTGAGATAAAAATGCATATCTTGCAACGCCAAATAATCTGACTCGAATCCTTCAGTGGGTATTGCATAAAATTAGAATGCTCGCCAAATTTCTCAAAGTTACTGTTGCAAAACCCATCGGCGAAACAACTCCACAACAATTTGCCAACGCCCCTGATTCTCTTTCACCACATCATGGCGCTCCAGGGTACCAAGGCTATCTTGAACGCCTTGACAATTTATACCCGTAACCTCCGCTAACTCATCCAAACTCAATCCCTGGGGATGAGGTGCTAACGCCCGCAGTATTTCTTGTTGCCCAGCCACATCCTGCGTTGCTTGACTCCAAACCCCATCAAAATAGTAGCGTCCCCGCTTGAAGAACTCAGGATTAACCACCGCTTCCACATCATCCACCGTAAAAATAGGGTCACGGGAATGTCCCATTTCAAACACTTGGTCATTGTAGCGGCGAACTAGCTGGAATCCCACTAACTGTACTAAATATGGTTGTCCGTGGGTGAGGTGATAAATTTTATCTAGGGCTTCTGGGGTGTAGTCCAGGGGAAAATCTTCAGACGCGATATCTCCTATATCTATGGGGTTAGCAAGGATTTGGCGGGTAGCTGCACGTTCCATGAACCCAACATGGATGGGAATGACGCTGGCAAAGAAGGGTTGGAAGTAATCTGCTGTCATCTCCTCCAAGGTGTGTAAACCTGCAAAGGCGAAGGCGATTTGAGAATACATTTGCACCAACCCCCGCAGATACCCCATAAAATCAGATGGGATTTTTTCTGCCTCAATCAGTTCTTCGATTTTCTCGAACTCGTCAAGGGCGATAATTAAACCTTGTTGAGAGGGGATTAATTGCGTTTCTACAATTTGTTTCAAATAGCGTTCAAACCTGCGGTAAGGAAGATTGAGCAAATCTGCATCACCGGGAGGTGGAAGGTTTACAGTTTCGGCAATAACATCACAAATTGCCATCAGCACCTCACCAACTCCCTGGGAAATATTGCCCGCATTCAGCATATTGATATAGGCTACCTTTACCCCAGAACCTACAGAGTTAGCTGCATTACGCAGGATAGAAGTTTTACCCATGCGCCTGTGTCCGTAGAGAACTAGAGATTGTAGGCATTCATTCGTCACCCAAAGTTCTTCTAGCTGTCTCATTACATCTTCCCTTCCTACGAAACGTTCCCCTAAAACGGGATCGCCGATAATGTAAGGATTACGGACAGGTTTAGTGATGGAAATTTCCCCTACTTCTCCAGCTACTTGTAGAAGGGCTTTTTGCCAATTCTGGGCAATTTCTATAATTAGCCCTCGTTCCGCTTCTGGAATGGTTTCGGGATGATTGAGGATGTTTGTCAGTTCACCTTGGGCGCGGTTGAGGGCAAATGCACGGGTTGCACGAGATACGCTGTGTTGGATAAGTTGGGTATCTTCAATGACGCGATGTAGGCTGGCAATGGCTTGCCAAGTATTTGGGCGCAGTAACCCTTCTTTGTCAATTCTTTGGTAAGAAGAGGAAGGTGGGTTGATGGCAGTGATAGTAGTAATTTCCTCGGCTTCGTGAAAGATGGCTAGAGTTTGAGCGAGGATGTATATTTCCTCGCCATAGGGAAGAGAACGCACCACTTTAAAAGTCTTCTCTGCTTTGGCTGGTTCTTTTTCGTGGAGATACCAGAAACCAGCAGTAGTGGAACCTGGGATGTCTGAGCAGGAAGCAGTTGATTCTACAAAAGAAGCAGAAGCACAACGTACTAACTGCAAACCGAAAGGAACTTCTGTTAGTTGGGCTACGTAATCGATAACTTGTTCTGGAGGCGTTTTAGCCAACACTTGAGTTACAGCCTGAGTAATGGGTATGAATTGAAGAGTATAAACCAGCAGTTGTTTAGTGTTATTAATTCCTTCTTTCCAATCCCGTCGTAGCCATTTTTTTAACTTATAAGACAATAATGGAAAGGGAATTGGGGTAGTATTGAGGACTTGCAAATATCTATTCCAGGGCTTGAATATACTAAGTACTAGACCTAAAATCCAAATATCTACACGGAGTATAGCCAAAATCAAGGCAATGAAATACCATAATGACGAATCGATGCCATAACCAGTCCACAGTGCTTTGCAGATAGCTCCAACACTCAGTACTACATACAATTTCACCATCCACCGCACTTGCGAATCTACTCCCCCCGCAATGCCCCAAGCTAAATTCCAAGCTAATTGCGATGTTATTTTCAATATTATGTTAGGTATCTTAATCAGCATCCATGCCAATGGTATACCCAGTATCAAGGACACCCCCAGAGCAAATACAGTATTAAACAATACAGTACCCTGTTCTGGTTTATTTAAGATTGTCAATTGAGGAGTAAGCAAAATTAATACTATAGGAACTATCAATACTAAACCTTGACTAAGCAACTGAAACTCAGCATTTCTAGCCCGTAATTGCCATAGCTTGCCTAAAATTATACAAGCTCTCCAAAAGGTTGCATCAAAGATCGCAACAAATAAATTATGTTTTTTACCTTCTGCCTTTTCTCTATTATGAGAGGAAGTATGTGTTGTATTTTCAAAAATAAATTTAAATGTATCTTTTTCTAGAATATACCCACCC
The DNA here is from genome assembly GCA_030065055.1 of Calothrix sp. MO_192.B10. Taxonomy (GTDB): domain Bacteria; phylum Cyanobacteriota; class Cyanobacteriia; order Cyanobacteriales; family Nostocaceae; genus Calothrix_A. The sequence continues at coordinate 17,931 of JASJDS010000011.1, read as the reverse complement.
CCAAAAGTATCCACATACCACCGCAAAGCTTGGGGAAAGTAAAACACCCAGTACAACAGGCGCAGATAATCCAATGGATTCCACAGGGAGAGGGGACGCTTGAGTTTGGGTGCTAAATCCAGGCGGGGTACGGGGGGTTTTTGGTTCATGGTGGTTTCTCCGCGATTCTCAGCCTGTCCCAAATCCCGCCCGGAAATCAATTTCCGGGCTAATAGGCAAAGTCCTCTCAAGAGGACTGGAAAGCAGGATGATAATCCAATATGGTTTAGTTAGAGTCAAAAACCTGAAATTGCATAGCTTGGGTTGTAGCTTGGTTAAAAACAAAGTTGGAATGTACGTTGAAGAGGTTTGCACAGGGTAATCCCACATTTTCCAGACTTTGTTGGGTAGAGCGATAATCGCTTGACAATCAACACAGTCACTAATGTAAAACTCGATCTTAGTCCACTTGAGTGGACTTGGGCTATAAGCCTGGGATTTTAATCCTAGGTGGTTGTGGACGCAAGATGATAATTGTGCAATATCTTTCATCACATTCCCTCCACATACCGACTATAGGTTCGATGACATAGCTGCATCAATTCCTGAGGATGTCCGCGACTTGCCATGACAATTTGCATTACTTCCTCATCTGTAAACCGGATAGGAGTTGATGCAAGACGACTACTAATAAAATCACGGATTGTACCTTCATCCCACAATTTAATCTCTTCCTCCAGACAAATATTCTGAAAAGGGGAAACCATACCCAACTCATGACTATCGGGAAATAGTGTATCCAACGAAGTAGAAGCAGCCACCACCAACCGCAGAGGTGCATCATGTCCATTCGCCAACCCCCGCAGTTGTCCCCTCACCTGATTAGTAAAACCTTGCCAAGTCATTTTCTCAATTTCATCCAGTAAAAGCAGCAGCCGGGGATGTTGTTTTTCCAAAGCCCTAGTCAAGCGATAGCCCTTGCACTCCTTAATTCCTACCTCAGAACACAGTGCATAGTAAAAGTCCTCCTCATCATAGACTTGGCTCATATCTAGATAAATCGGCTTGCGGGGTGGCATGAGTTGACTTTCTGCCTGTTGGTAAATTGCCCAAAGTAGGGAAGACTTACCAATCGATCGCTCGCCAATCAGTGCTACACTACTACCACTATTCAACGTCTCAAATACTCGCCGGATTTCTCGCCGTCTACCAAAAAGCTGTTGTGAGTCTTCCACTCTACCAGTTTGGGGCACAAAGGGGTTAGGGGGTATGGATTGTTTAGAGGCAATTACATCTTTTTTTTTACATGAATCACTGGTTTGTGATGCTCTGGAATGCCCTGCAAGCGAATTTCCACACAACCAAACTTATAAGCATCTTCAATGGAACGATTTGCCGCTAATGCCTTATAGAAACCCACAGCAAAGTTAATCGCTGCTTCATCCCCAATCTCATCATTCATGCCAATCACAAAGGGGATATGTTCAGCAATTGCCTGTGCCTGAATCTCAGAATAGCAAGCATTCAACACCACACAATTGACTTGTGTAGCAAATAACTCAAACATGGCAGCTAAAGCATCGGCTTCCACAGGCTGAACCTTGCCCAGTTCATTCTCAAACCACAGCTCGCCCTTTTCAGTACCATGCCCGGAGAAATGGATAATTTCAGGTTCCAAGTCAAATATGGACTGAGTGATATCCCCAACCCTCACAGAATATCGCTGTTCTAGCTGATACTTATCCCCTTCCTTACCTAATTGCAGCCTTTCGCCAATATCTCGTGATTCTTGCCCCAAACGCAATCGAGCAGCATCACTGGGGTCTGCCGCTAAGAAGAGGATTTTTACTGAGCGATCGCATTTCATTCAGGCAATAGCAATCGTAAAGGTGAAATTTATGTAGTAGTGCAAAATTAAATATACATTTGTCATTGCGAATGAAGCGAAGCGGAATGAAGCAATCGCAAGGGCTTGGAGATTGCTTCGCTACATTTCATTTCGCTCGCAATGACATAAACAATTTTGCATACCCATTTATGAGGAAAATCATCAGCTAATTCCCGAATTATACCTAAAATTCAATCTTATTCATATACCCAGATCCCCAACTTTTGCAAAAAGTCGGGGATCTCTATAGCTTTGCAAAAAGTTAACAATTAATAGTCTTGTTTATCAGCAGGTTCCCCTTCAAAGGGTTGAACGCCCGTTTCCGGATAGTCATCATCCCTGGGGCTGAAAATTCTCACAAATGCAGTGGTAATAAAATTAAATACTTTTTGAGGAACTTGGGCGATCGCTTGTATAATATTAGAACCATTAGTACTTTGAGACATAATACTTGCTCCTAGATGGTTGCAGATTTTAAGTTGTAGAAATAGAGAAATCTTGAACAAACTGTTGCCGCGTTAAAGGCTCTGTCAAAATAATCCCTTCACCACCTAATGGATTATCTTCATCCAATAGTTTTCCTTCTACAGAAAGATATACTTTGGCATCAGAATCTAGACTCGAAACGGTATACAGCACTTGAGCCACTCGATAAATCATGGAAGTGCTACCACCTCCGCTACTAAATTCTTGGGACAAGTTGACATAAATTGCCGATTTTGTGACTCGCAAACCCAATAAACGAGTACCTTCAGGAATCGTAGAACTGAATTGAGACGAAGAGCTGCTGCTCAAAAGATTATTCATCACCGTTTTCAGAGCTACCTCTTGGGAAACTCCCGGTTTCACAGTAATTTGTTGCGGTGCTAAAACAATCTCTCCATTGTCTTTCACTTGTAACCAATAAGCTTGGGGCTTAAGTCTGGTGACAGTGGCTATACCCTGGGGTGCAACTTTTACTGCTGGTGTTGGGATGGCTGTTGGTTGAGTCTGGGAAGTGGGAGCCTTGTCAACTTTGCTAGCAACGGGTTTTTGACTCACAGGTAATGGTTTTTTACTTTGCCATGCCCACCATGCAGCACTCCCTCCTCCTATCAGCATCAGTAGTGCCAAGCCAATAATGACTTCTTTATGAATTGGATGATGGGGTTGTTCGGTTTTCATAGCTATCTCCCGCCTCTTTGATAAAGACATACATAATTTTGTTAGCACCCTGTTTTTGGCTTAATACCTTGTATTACCTATGAGCCTCCGACTACCGCAATTTTCGCGCTAACAATAAATGAAACAAACACTTCCTTCCTCTTACCCTGTTTCCTACTCCTAACTCCTACTAGTGGACTGACACGCCTAAAAATGTAGGTTGGGTTGAGCGGTAGGGAAACCCAACAAAGCTTTACTGATGTTGGGTTTCATTCTTCAACCCAACTTACACTTAATGCATCATTTTAACCTTGCCATGCCACTAGTTATTGTTATTAGCAACAGGCATACCCACTTCCGCCGCAGCCCGAGTATGCATAGTTTCTTCTATGTGTTCCTCATGCTGACGTTGTTTGGTAGCGGCTTCCCTTGCCTCATCCTTGAGATTGGTAGTCTGAGGATGTCCTAGTTCTTGGAGAGCCCGAGACTGCATGGTTTGTTGCAGATGCTCTTCATGCTGGCGCTCTTTAGCCATTTCTTGTCGAGCTTGGTTTTCCACAGAAAGATTCACTTTGACTATATTGCGACGGGCTTTTTCTATTTTGGGAAGGGTAAGAGTAAGCACGCCCGCTACAAATTCTGATTTCACTTCCTCATTCTTGATTGATGTTGGTAAATGAACTATTCGCTGGAACTTACCATAGTGGAACTCCGAGCGATACCAACCTTTTTCATCAGTGCGTTTTTCTTGTTTATGCTCTCCAGCAATGGAAACTGCATCAGCACTGACTTCAACATTTATGTCTTTAACCTCAACACCTGGAATTTCTGCTTTTAAGATAATGTCTGTGTCAGTTTCTTGGAGTTCAATAGCCGGTTCCCAAGCAATGCTCATTTTCGGAAATAGATTTTCGCTCGATTCCCCATGCATCCAATCATCAAATAAACGGTTCATTTGTTGACGGAGAGTATCTAGTTCCCTTAATGGTTGCCAACGAATTAAAGACATATCTCCTTCCTCTGTAAAGTTTTATATAAACTCTGCTATGGAGCCAAGCATGGTATGGGGATCAACCTTTAATGCTTTAGACTCTAATATCACCTTAGGAAAAGATCGTGAGGAACTTGTGAAGATAAAAAGAGGTTATTCTGTAGCGAATTGGTTTCTTTCTTCATAACTTGCACCATTCTCAACTAGCCCAAATGTCTGCCTAGGAATAAATTCCCTTTTCTTAAAGACCAAATTTGATAAATCAGATGCTTGTAAGGCAAGAGAGTACGTTTTAACATTCTCAATTAGCCCAAATTTCACGGGAATGAAATTCCCAGGCTAATAAACAAAGTCTACTTAAGTAGACTAAAATACTTGTCTAGTCCTCTTTAGACGACTTCGGCTATGAGACTGGGATTTAAATCCCAGGCGGTTATTGAGGATGGTGCAAGTTATCAGTTTTAACGTACTTGGTTTCTTAGCCTTGAAATAAATTTCAAGGTGGGAATGTGGGCTAAACGAGATTGCTGCAAGTTATCAGTTTCTAATCCACAGCTCTGAGAAAATAATTGATTGTGCTGGAGACAATGGCTAGCACAATGGAACCTAATAAAGCTGCTAAAGGACCATCAATCTTGAAACCGTAACTGGGAGTGAGTAAGCTGGCTAACCAGAGGGTAAATCCGTTAATTACAAAGGTGAATAAACCAAAGGTCAGTAAGGTAATGGGAAATGCCAAAATCTTTAAAATGGGCCGAATAATGGCATTTACAATGCCAATTACCACAGCCGCAATTAGTGCTGTACCTAGATTATTTACTTGAAAGCCAATATTGATTAGTTGCAGGATATTAGCTGTAATTAACAATGCTACGGCAGTACCTAACCAAGTTAATACAAAATGTCTCATATCAAGGTTTTCTAATTGCTAACTATAAAATTGCCCTTGCCCCCATAGCTCAATACCGTTCAGTTCAGCTGGAAACTTAAAACTGGCCTAGGTTGGGGAGCCACTCCATTGCGGTGAAACACTTGCGGTGGTGAGGCAGTACTCCAAGTACTGCCGAAAGGCTTCCCCGGCATAAGCAAAGTGTTGTTGGCGTAGCCTCTCCGGAGGAGATACCCGGAGGGAGGTTTCCTCCGTTGTAGTCAGTGGCGTTTGAGGGACGTAGACGCAGTAAGCGAAGCCATGCCCAAAGGGCTTTTAGCGGCTTGGAGCAGAGTAACCCAACACTGTCGGCTTTTTGTTGGGTTTGGTTTCGTTTCACCCAACCTACTATTTTTCTTCACTGAACCGTATTGCCCTATAACTCCAATAATTGTGAAAATTACCCCGTTCTATCTCCAATTACTAGAGATGGGTGATTTCACTTAATCTAGACTATTTTGGGGTAAAGGGATTGCCAGAATTACAAGTAATTCGCGGGACATCATACCACATGGTTTTTAGGAAAAAGTATTGAACTGTCCCCTTTCTTGGCAAATATTCATAATTAATTTCTGTTTCAAACTGAGAAACCCAGTTTCTGTCGAAGACTGGGTATTGACTCGAACTACTATGATAGAACGCAACTTGGTATGAGGAGGCTCCCAGGGATGCTCCACTCTCTACCCAATATTTACTTGACTCAAATATATTTTTTCAATTATAATTTGAGATTGTCTGTCTAATTCTTGCTCGGATCGGGTAGACACCCAATAAAAGCTGGGAAACAGCGATATTTCGCAAGTTGTATGCACGCCATATACGACAAATTAACCAGCTACCTGTACGGCAACTTCAAGGACAATTTTAATGACTTACGCAATTATTGAGACTGGTGGTAAACAGTTACGGGTGGAACCAGGTCGTTTTTACGATATTGAACTGCTTGCAACTCAGCCAGATGAAAAAGTTAGTATAGAATCTGTTTTGTTGGTTCAGCATGATGGTGAAGTTACCATCGGACAACCTTTGGTTGCAGGAGCCAAAGTAGAAGGGACGGTAATGCGGCACCTGAGAGGGCGTAAAGTCCTGGTATACAAAATGAAGCCGAAAAAGAAAACCCGTAAAAAACGCGGACACCGCCAGGAACTAACTAGATTGATGATTAACTCCATTAGCCTCAATGGTTCGGTATTGGCATCACAAGAAGCTACAAATGAATCGTCCGCTGAAGCAACCGCTGAATAATAATAACAAGTAAACCTACAAGAGGAAATTATGGCTCATAAGAAAGGAACAGGTAGTACTCGTAATGGTCGTGATTCTAATGCTCAACGGCTAGGTGTAAAACGCTACGGCGGTCAAACTGTTCGTGCAGGTAATATCCTGGTGCGTCAGCGCGGTACTAAATTTCACCCTGGTAACAATGTGGGTATTGGCAGCGATGACACTCTTTTTGCCTTAGTTGATGGTATTGTTGCCTTTGAACGTAAAGGTAAAAGCCGGAAGAAAGTTAGTGTTTACCCTGCTGTGGCTGAAGCTCCAGCAAGTGCTTAATAATTGCATAAACTACCCACCACCTACCTTTGGGTAGGTGGTGGGTAGTTTACCCGACTAAGTGTTAAAAGAATCTAGAATCTAGAATGAGCGAATGAGGGAATTAGGTGGGAGCAACGGGGATTTTACCCCGACGCAAAACACACTGCTTATAGAAGCAGGGGAATTCAACCCCTCGTACTTCTGCCTTGATTGAACTTCTGGTGCCGGGTGAACGAAAAAATGTGTGGGAGAGCCAAGATACTTATTAGTTATTAGTTATTAGCTTAAACCAAAAGAAGCCCCACACCTCACACGAAGTGGAGTGTGGGATGAATGGGGCAATGACGAATTGACCGACGAGCGTGATTGAACTGCGTTCAATCAGCAATGTTGGTCGATGAGGAATTGCCACTCTCCGGTCGGTCTTGTGATTCAATGTACTGCTTCAAGGTTGTGATAGTTACGCCGCCACAACTCGCAACGAAGTATGACCCGTTCCAAAAAACATTTTTGATGTAAAAACGACTCAGATGTTCTGCAAATTCTTGTCTGAGTCTACGAGACGTAGTTGACTTGATATTTCCAACCAACGTACTTAATTGCAAGTCTGGATGATATTGGAATAGTAGGTGTACGTGGTCAGATTCACCGTTGAACTCAACAAGTTTACAATCCCATTTAACCAACAAATCTTCAAGGATAACGTGTAATCGCTGCAACATTTCATCAGTGATGGCTTTGCGACGATATTTTGTTGTTAATACCAAATGTGCTTTCAGGTCACTGACTGACCGACCTTTTGAAACAAAATCATTTTTCACAACTTTTTCAGGAGCTATGTTACAATCACTGTAGTCTATGATAACAACGTTGATTAAGGTTTAAGGAGATGAATTCCTTTGTTACTTAATTACCAGTATCGAGCTTACCCAGACACCGATCAAAAACTAGAATTAAATAATTGGTTGAGAGTTTGCCGATACTGGTACAACAAGCAACTAGGGGATAGGTTTGATTGGTGGAACCGCAATAGAAACAGCATTAACGCTTGTCCTCTAGTGTGTTCATTGCCAGAACTGCGTGACAATCCAAATTTTTATTCTCAGAAAAAACAGCTTCCGCTTATCAAAAAAGATTTGATCAAAGTTGGACATTCCGGTGAGTTACTAGATTTTACAATTGTTCCATCTCAAACTTTGCAAGAGGTGTCAAAACGAGCCAAACTAGCTTTTTCTCGTTTTCTTCAAGGTGACAGCAAAGGTAGTCGTAGTGGAAAGCCACGCTTTAAAAATGCGGCTCGTTACCGCACCATGCGGATAGAAGGTCAAGCTATTACCGTTGAGCGCATGGAAAAAAAGTGGTTATTTTTGTCTTTCCCAAAGTTAAAAGGCTGGGTAAAAGTACGCCTACATCGACCATTGCCCCTTCGGGGTGAATCCTAAGCCCTTCGGGCACGGCAAAGCCGAACGGATACGCTTCGCGAGCGCCAGTCGCTCATGGGGGAAACCCCCAAGACCGCGCTGGCTCACCTAATGGTTTTGTATTGAAAAATGTACTTTTAACTAACAAAGCTGATGGATGGTATATAACAATTTGCTTGTCAGACCCAAACCTACCAGTTTTTAACCTTGATCAGGTAACATCTACCTGGGATAATACTTTGGGGATGGACGCGGTTCTTCACGAAGATGATTACTTGGCAACTTCAGAAAATACTAAGTTACCCGCGTTCAAATCTTTCAGAAAGTCTGAAAAACGACTAGCCAAAATATCTAATCGTAAATCTGCCAAGAAAAAAGGAAGTAAGGCACGTCGTAAACTTGCAAAACGCGAAGCGCGAGAGCATCAACGTATTACCAGAGCCAGAATAGACCATGCTTTCAAAACGGCTCACGCTCTCATCAGAACAAATAAAAAAGTTTTTGTACACGAAAATTTAAACCTGAAAGCTTTGTCAAAAAGGAACAAAGCTAAACAGGACGAGAACGGTAACTATTTACCTAATGGTCAATCAGCAAAGTCTGGGTTAAACAAATCCTGGAATGATGCTGCTTTTGGACAGTTTTTTTCAATCCTAGAATACATAGCTGGAAAAGCTGGGGCTAGGGTAATAGCAGTAAACCCTGCATACACATCTCAATTACTCGCGTACCGTGACGAGTTTGTCTTCACCGACTGCGGTATTCGAGAATACTGGGATGATGAGCAATCGCTGCTTGTTGACCGTGATGTGAACGCATCTATCAACATAAAGCGCGTTGGGCTGGGACTGTTCCCAACGATAAAACGCCGTAGAGGGAATGTTGTGGTAACTCAATCTACTACTAATAGTACCTCGAAGGAAGTTGCGCGACCTGAACTGGTCAGCCAAAGTGCAGAGCCGACTCTGCGAGGAGATTCACACCTCCTCCCCTCATGTAAAACAACTCATGAAGAGTTGGAGGCAATACCGAGTAAGTAATGAAAGGGAAATATGCAGCCTCACAAATGTAGCCGTATCTGGAAAAGGTCAATTCCGGAAAGGAGCTAGAGGGCTTTCTCGATATAGGTGAATGAAAGTGAACTGTTATTTAAACTACGTGATTCGAGAACAAGCCAAAAGACCTGATAGGCTTGCACCAAAAGGTGAAGTGGGTTGGGTGATAATTGACTTCTTTATCACTCGTGTGAAAGAAACTCCCACCGTAGGAGAGACAGCACCTGAAGAGAAAATAAATTTGACTGACACAACAGGGTAAGCCCTACAAGGTCTTATGTTAAGTCGAAAACATAAGTAGGTCGAAGGTAACGGAGACGGAAACCCTTGGAGGGTAAAGGATGGGTTACAAAGCGAATGCTCTTAGTAACGCAAGAGATAGGGGTTCTAAATTTGCCCCTGACCGAAAGGAATAGCTGAATTAACCTGGGTCATACACGAAAAGGAATTTGTCGTAAAGGAATCGAACCAAATGAAAAGTTTGATACTGAGCAAAAACTCAGTAAATGGACAGGAGGGAGAGCTTGAAGGAAAATTGTTAATCAAACCACAAAAAGAAAAGGTATTACTTTTCTGCAAAAAGGTGGGGAACATCATTAAGAATATGTCCTCAGTCAAACAAGAAACCTTAATCAAAAAATTAAACCCCATACTCCAAGGGTTTGCCAATTACTACCAAGGAGTAGTAAGCAAACAAACCTTCGGATACATCTCATACAGAGTATGGAAATATCTTTGGGCATGGTGTAAGCGTAGACATCATAAAAGAAGATACAGATGGGTTAAGAACAAATATTTCCACCAGGTAAAGGGAATTGATTGGATATTTTGCTGCATAACCAAAGACAGAAGAGGTGAGGATAAAAACCTCAGTCTTTTCCAAATTGGTAGCACACCAATTACCCGTCATATAAAAGTTAAAGGGGAAGCAAGTCCTTTTAACACGGAATTCGCACAATATTGGGAATCCCGTCAGAAACAATTGGGTAAGAAGCGATGGGCTAAAGGTTCTAAATATGAACAAATAGCAAAAAACCAGGACTGGAAATGCCCAATTTGTGGAGAAGCCTTATCAAATGGAGAAGAAATCGAAACCCATCACGTAGTCCCTGTTAAAAACGGCGGGACGGATAAAGCAGACAACTTAATCCATCTACACAAAGCTTGTCACAAACAGGTACACTCAAAATCCAAGCGAGTAAGTCTTGAAGTATGGCTTGAGCCGTGTAATGGGTAACTATTACGCACGGTTCTTAGGGGAGGGGATAATGGCGACATTTGAACCTTACCCGACCTGGGAGTGTTAAAATTACACCAGAAGCCTACACCGACCTGTACTCAGGCGGTGTAGGTAGTTCACTTATTACTAGGACTTACGCAAAAGTAACGTGATTACGTCATTACGTTTGGGTAGCATGTCCGGAACGGACGAAAGACAGCGACGTAATCGCCAAAATGCTGGGATTGCTACTCTTCGAGAAGCCACTTCGTGTCTACGCTACACGGAGCCTGTTGCGAGCGTACGCTGAAAGCGTTCTCGCAGAGTAGCGCGGCAATCCGCTCGCAATGACAAATAAGGCTTGCGTAAGTCCTGATTACTTATTATCGCCAATCATCCCAATTATCGTTGAAAATCGATGTATCTGGGAATGCGGTGGGATTATTGTTTTTATTCAACAGCCGTTGTAAGGCTAAAAGTTTGGGTTCTATTCTGGGTAACTCATCTACCAACTCATAAGGAGCAACATTATTTTTCAATGCAAAAGCCGCCGTGGTTCCCGCAGCAGCACCAGCTGACCATTCAAAGGAATGTACCCGATAAGCTGCTGCTGCAATATGGCTGGTAGCAATGCTTTTACCACCTACTAATAAATTATCTATTTTCTGGGGAATCATAGCTCTGAGGGCAATTTGGAAGGGGTAAGCCTGTCCTGCTCCCCGCCTTTCATTGGGACGCTCCTGATTACCTGGAGCTTCTGGAGGACTTTTAACCATACAAGGATGGAAGTCAATGGCGTAGTGACCAATACCCACAGCATCAGCGTAAATAGTAGAACGGGTACGTCTACCTGTTTCTTCTAAACGCTTTTTTCCAGCAATTACAGAAGTAGCTTCTAAGCCAGCCAGAGCCACTTGTAACCTACGGTACATTTTTGGTACAAGGGTTTCGCGGTAGTATGGGTCTTGATAGTTGCGTCGAGAAATATCAATTTCCCAGATTGTAAACCCTTGGGGTTGTCCCCAGCTAGGACGACCAATAATTCGCCTTCCTTCTCGCATATAGGGATATTTAGACAAGCCATGTACTGTTCCCATGGGAGAATTTAAACCAGACAGAAAGCGGTGATTGGGATGGGGTTTTTTCACACCTTCCCCTAGTTGAGAATCAGTTGTTCCAGCTACCAACCAGTAAAAGTAAGAACGGGACAACTCTTCTCCTTTCCGTAAACTTTCTGTCCGTAGTCCACCCATCCAACCCCCTGGTTGTAATTGTCCGCTAGACTCTAACTGTTGACGGGTATAAATCAAGTTATCTTGGGATGTTCCGGGACGGTAGTCATTACCCCAAGTCCAGTTTTGCATGGAAATATCCCCTGGTGTGGGGGCAGTAAAATTGATACCCCGAAATTTCATTGGTTCTCCTTGTCGGGGACTCCAAATGCGACGGTAGGTAAATACTAGGGGGAAACTTGCTAGTCGCTCCAATTCATAGCTGAAGTATGGAGAATACTGCATATAAAATGGGGGCATTTGATGCTTTTGGGCATCTTTAGTAGCCTCCATTGCAAAGGTATAAGTAAATCCTTGGGTACAGTATGGGTCATTATTGGCACTGGAGGAAGAAGGCTCTAGGTGGGAGCGAGGGTCAATTCCTAACCGATAGGGAACGTCTGCTAAACCCACAATTTCCCCTGTTTCACTGGCATCTACAACATACCAATTGGGAGTATTGCCTTGCTGTTGCTGTCTAGGAACAAAACGAATAATTTGTTTATTGAATTGGTCAGAATTTTGATATTTATAAGCGTCCTCAATGGTTTGGGACAGGGGTAAAGTATTGAGTGGTGATGCTCCTTTTGCTGGTTGATGCTGAATTGCGATCGCACTATTAATGATTTTCCCATCACTACTAATATCTAATTCCTTAATTACCGTATTCGGGAACCATTGCAACTTACCTTTACCTTTCTTGGCAGCATCTTTCAGCATTCTACTCAAGATTTTATGACCATCGCGGGGTAGAAAACAGGAGTCACTCACCCAACATTTACCGGGGTTGAGTTGATTATATTTGCGGCGAATCCGTGACCGTAATTCCAAGTAACCGCGAGAGTAAAATAGCTTACTGCGTTGGGTTGGTCTTTCATCCAATGCAGATGTTCCTTGGGAAGAAATTTGTCCCCCCAACCAGTCGGTAATTTCCGTTAAACAAACCCTGCGTCCGGCAAGTAAACCTTCATATGCTGTAGCGACACCAGAAAGTCCACCACCCACTACTAACATATCACAGTTGACTGTTTGATCAGGATTCCGTGGTGGTGCGGCAACTACAGTATAAGGTGCAAAGCATGAGACAAATGTAGAGAAAATAGTAATTATACTGAGCGATCGCTTCATTTTCAGCACCATCCGTTCAACTCCTACATCAGTTCTCTATCGACAAATCATTTTATCGATGGAAAATGAATCACTGAAATGACGCTACCATCTAATAAATGTTCACTGCAAGCTTTTCTAGAGAATTTAATTCTAAATTCTAAATTCGCTCATTCTAAATTCTTGTGGGGCTGCTCCTAAGAGGTTGTTTGTCAAGTCTAAAAGGTTACTTAAAACCTCTCTGTTAAACCTCTCTCATCCCCCCTACCCCCCGAGGCTTTGAAACCCCCATTCCCTAGTGGTTTACGATATTTTGGTGTTAAACATAATACTTTTCAAACACCCTCTAAGGGGCAAACCTGAATTTAACTGAATTAGGACTTATGTACTCGCAACAAAAAATAAGGCTTTGAGATTGCTTCCCTAGGGTCAAAATGACGTAATTAAGTTATTTATGCGTAAGTTCTGTGAATTTTGCAAGTCCTGAATTTTCCTCAACTATTGGTTCAAATAATCGATCATACTAAAACAAACAAGACAGAATAAACCATTTTTTCTAAGTTTTCAAGCTAGAAAATTGTGTATTGCTGATGATTTTAATCTGTATGTACTCGAAGAAAAAATATTTTTATTTTGCGTAATTTCTGAATATTCTATTGAATACATATACAAAGCATTACACGAACGAAATAAATTACAAGTTCAAACAGGAGTTAATTAATAATGAAACGTCACTCTAGAATATACACTGGGATTTTATTAGCTGCTGCTTCAATTATTAGCACTGTTTCTATCTTAAATCAAAATGCTTTAGCTATTGATGATAGTCCAGGTAATAATCTTCCCAAACCTAGAAATCCAATTCCAACAAAGAAAGCAGATCTTATTCCTCAGTATCTCAGTTTTACTCCTAATCATCTGACAGACGATGTTTCGGGGCACCGCGCTCAAAGGGTTAGGATTAATGTGAAAAACATTGGTAATAAACCAATAAAAGGTACTTCTGTCCGAGTCAGAATTCGTGGTATATCTAAAAATGCTGGGGTTTATGGTCGTGTGACAAAAGGTAATTATTATCGGCTAGGTCAACCTATTAAGCCTGGAAAAATAGGGCAATTATCATTGCTTCTGCCTCTAAATACCTTGAAACATTGCCAAAAGGTTTCAGTACATATTGATACGGCACGAACTCTCCAGTCTGGACCTCAGAGTGTTTTTCAGAATGATAAGAAAACACTGGTAGCACACTCAACTTCTGGTCTGTGTAAGAAGTAAGAAATAATGTTAGTGGTAGAGCCTAACTCAATATCAGAGTTTTTTAACTGATTATTTTTCTTCATCAGTATGTGAACAGCACTACATCCGGATTTCTCGCAAGTGAAAAATCCGGATGTAGTCTTTATCCAAGTATTTAACCTGAGTTCGGGATAAGGAAAGGGGCAAGTAGTAAGCTGAAAATAAGGTTAAATCCAGCACCTGCCCTATGTTTAGTTTAGATGGATTATTCTGCCACGTAGACGATTTGTGGGATCAATTTGAAGTTCAATGGCACAAAAACCGACTAAAACATGGAGTCATAAAACGAATTAAGGCAAAAGTTAATGTTCTCTCTTGAATCCCTTGATTATCCATCATGAGTCAAATGCTTCATCTTTTGCTCTTAATTTTAACTCCTAACACCGAACTCCTAACACCGAACTCAGGTTATTTATGCTCAAAATCTAGTGATTCTGATAACTACTCCTATCCCGCTCTAAAATTACCTATCTCTTTTTGCCTCTTTCCTCTGCGCTCTCTGCGTCTCTGCGGTTTTTTTATCGGTAATCTTCTGCCGGGAAGGGAGTAGTAACTGATAATTTAAGAGTGTTGTTAGGAGTTAGCGGAAATGTCAACCACACCAACCCCTCGCCAGATTATCAAAACTCTGCTTCCCCATCTCAAAGTAGCAGCAGCTTATGCCCGTCAAATTCAACCACGGATTGCTGTCCTCCCAGCTAAAGAAAAAAGAGATAATTTCTTCTCTGCGGCTTTAACTGATGCTGATTTGGCAATTCAAAACTTTGTAGAAGTAGCACTATTGGGGAGTTTCCCTAATGTGCGTTTTTATGGAGAAGAGCATGAAAGTTCTAGTAACACTAAGTATTTTCGTAGCATTGAACTGGGTTCACACGGAGATTATTTAGTTACCCTCGACCCCATTGATGGCACTCAATTCTACCTCGACGGACATTCTAACTATCAAATTATTCTCAGCATTCTCAATACAGATGACTTTGAAGCAGTACTAGCAATATCCCCATCAGAAAATGTATACTTTTATGCTTTGCGGGGAGAAGGAGCTTTTAAGGGAAAATTAGATCTGGATTTAGAAGCCTGCACCCCTTTCAAGATTGCAGATTCCCAACCAAATATTTTACTGGGATGGGACATGAGTTATTTAGCACCAGCTCTCAAAGAGAAGTACCACATAATTGATATTGGTAAAACTTACTCCAGGGAAATGCAAATACCCAATCTCAATGGCATTTTTAGTGGTGATATAGCGGGGGCTGCAATCAGATCCGGTAACTTCATTGATGGTGCTTCCTTAGCTTTCTTAGCCAGGGAAGCAGGGTGTATCGTCACAACTTTAGATGGTTCTTCCCTACCACCTTTACATACTTGCAAAAACTATAGATTACCTGGGTTAATAGTAGCTACCTCTCCATCAGTTCACCAACATTTAATAGAAGCGGGACAAATTACAGTGAATTAGGTCGGAGTAAGTTAATACGCAGCTAAATTGTATAAAGTAAAAAAATCAGGTAATTGTAGTGCGGGCATCCTGCCCGCTTTATGTATACAATTTAGACCCTTAAGTAAGTCGGCACAAATAAACATCACTATGTAACAGAATGTAACCTAGCACAAAACCCTTGGGATTGCTACTCTACCCTAGCCTTCGGCAAGCCCTTCGGGTTCGCCACTTGACGGCAGTTGACGGCAGTTGCTTTATGCCGGGAAACCCGTCCACCGCACTGCCTCCTTTATGCCGGGAAACCCCTTCGGGTTGCGCCACTTGCTTTATGCCGGGGAACCCGTCCACCGCAGTGGCTTACCGTCCACCGCACTGCCTCCTTTATGCCGGGGAACCCGTCCACCGCAGTGGCTCACCGCTGTTGCGTCTACGGGAACGCCTAACGGCGTTAGCGCAGCTCCTCGCGGAGCGAGGCACGAGAAGCCACTTCGTGTCTACATTTCACTTCGTTCCACTCGCTGCGGACATACCTTGAATTTTTTACGCCGACTTACTTAACAGCTTATGCAGTAATTTCATCAAATTCCCAATATTCTCTTAAACCTCACCCTGTCCTGACGGACATCCCTCTCCTTACTAAGGAGAGGGAAAGATTTTTGCGTAGCCAAAAGCGAGGGTGAGGTTGTTATAGCACTACGCGCAAGTAATAAGTAATGTACATATATTTAAATTCGACCATAACGGGCTGTAAATTGATTGCTGGAATCCCCTTGATTATTCAACCAAGCCCACATCTGATCTCCAAGGGAAAAATGCCACCATTCCCTAGGATTGCGTTGAAATCCTGCTTGAATCATTACATTGTATAAAATTTGACGATTATTGTGATAATTTATATCTTCCAAACTATTGCTATTAGCATAATAATCGGGATGCGATCGCTTTGACAATTCATCAATGGGCGAACCCATATCCACCACTTTTCCCTTATCATCCACCAGAGTCACATCTACCGCTGCACCAGTGCTGTGGGGAGGGGGAGTTTTCTCATCTAGACTGGGTAAAGCCCAAATTTCATAAACTATCTGCCAAATTTCTTGGCGTTGTTCATCAGATAACTCTATCTCGGTAAGTCCCCTCAATTGCAATGCTTGCTGGAAACTGTAATCTACCATAAACTGCTGGACAGCTATGGGGCGATAAGCATCAAATATTTGGATGTACCAGTTGGAATGTAGTTGTTGTAAATAGTTTTGTGCCACCATTAAATTGTCAACAACCCCTTGTCTGAGAAAATAGGGAGAGCGATTACCATAAGGGGCACCTAATTTTTCATAGGGATGGGGAGATTCTACGGCAAATTTTTCCAGAGTAATTTTTACTAATGGTTCGCCACATTCAATAATGGGGATACTGTGATAAGGTCTCATGCTTCCCACTTTTCTTTCTCTGCTACACAAAACATAAACCAAAAAACGCCCCCTGTTACCAGGAGGCGTTTTTGATGATTATGGAGCAGGTATAAATCCCAACCCCTAGATTAATTAACCGTTGATTGCAGGAGCGCTCATTGCAACAGGTGCAGACTCACCAGCAGCCAAGTCTAAGGGGAAGTTGTGAGCATTACGCTCGTGCATTACTTCCATACCCAAGTTAGCGCGGTTGATTACGTCAGCCCAGGTTCCGATTACACGACCCTGAGAGTCAATCACGGACTGGTTAAAGTTGAAACCATTCAGGTTGAACGCCATGGTGGAAATACCCAAAGCGGTGAACCAGATACCAATTACAGGCCAAGCAGCTAAGAAGAAGTGTAAGCTACGGCTGTTGTTGAAAGAAGCGTATTGGAAGATTAGACGACCAAAGTAACCGTGTGCTGCTACGATGTTATAGGTTTCTTCCTCTTGACCGAACTTGTAACCGTAGTTCTGAGATTCAGTCTCGGTGGTTTCACGAACTAAGGAAGAAGTTACCAAAGAACCGTGCATTGCAGAGAATAAGCTACCGCCGAATACAGCCGCTACACCTAACTGGTGGAAGGGGTGCATTAGGATGTTGTGCTCTGCTTGGAATACCAACATGAAGTTGAAGGTACCAGAGATACCCAAAGGCATACCATCAGAGAAAGAACCTTGTCCTAAGGGGTAGATTAAGAATACTGCGGTTGCTGCTGCTACAGGTGCAGAGAAAGCTACACAGATCCAAGGACGCATACCTAAGCGGTAAGACAATTCCCACTCACGACCGAGGTAACAGAATACGCCGATTAAGAAGTGGAAAATTACCAACTGGTAAGGGCCACCGTTGTACAACCACTCATCTAAGGAAGCTGCTTCCCAAATGGGGTAGAAGTGTAAACCGATGGCGTTAGAAGAAGGTACAACAGCACCAGAGATGATGTTGTTTCCGTATAGTAAAGAACCAGCTACAGGCTCGCGGATACCATCGATATCTACGGGGGGAGCAGCGATGAAGGCGATGATGAAGCAGGTGGTAGCAGCTAGTAAGCAAGGAATCATCAGTACGCCGAACCAACCGATGTATACACGGTTTTCGGTGCTGGTGATCCAGCCACAGAACTGTTCCCACAGGTTGGCGCTTTCGCGTCTCTGTAAGGTTGTGGTCATTTGTATTTATGATTGCTGTTATGTATTTG
>JASJDS010000290.1 GCA_030065055.1 Calothrix sp. MO_192.B10 | reverse complement strand
CTCCGTAGAATTTAGCTGCCTCTTTGGGTGTGACATATACTTTCTTCAATAACCTCTCCAAATCTGTATATCTATAAGATGAGATGTTTGGAGAGTTTTAACAAGGTTTAGCCAGAAAAAAGTTTAATAGTTATACCTCCCAGAATAGGCGGCACATTTGTAGCTTTTATCGAGCTATTTTACCATATAGTGCAAGTCTACTAGTGACGTTGTCGATTTAACGGCCTTGAGCTGAGCGGCGCGCGGACACCTCAAAATTCCACCCCATGAGTGGGATAAGCTGTGGCGTATTTAATTTGTATATCGGACGCGGGCTTTGGGGCCCGCACTACAATAATTTGACGTTTTCACCTTATACAATTTAGCTGCACAGCAGCTTACTGAACGTCCGCCTCCAGCGAACTTGTTAGGCAAAATTTACTGCCTGACTGCACTGAACTTACACCAAGCCTTGGAGAAAAACAACCAGCCCTAGACAAAAGCGTTGGCTTTTCCTTGGCTTTTCGTTGGAAATCGCTTATAATTCTAATATATAGATTCAAGGTGGTCTTATGGCTATCACAAGAAAACGAAATGAGACAGGCTTCGGTTTGCGAGTAGGTTCAAGCTGGAAATCGTTCGAGCAGTTTCGAACAGAGGGAGCTAAAGCGCTCAGCTCTGTTAAACATCGGGTAATTGCCACCCTGCTTACCCGCACAGGTCAGTACCGCATTCTTGAAGAGAAAGATTTTCAGGAATTATATGGTATAGCCCGCGATGTTGATCGTCTGAGAGGTGGGCTTCGTGTCGTTTTTGTTGCTGCTCGTGCTGCTCAGAAACATCCTGATGAAGAAAGTCTAAGTGTTTTGGCTGAAGCTGTAGCGATGCTAGGGAACCTACCTGAGTTACCTGTTCGAGATGAGTTCGATGACCTGGTACCTGAGGAGACAGACTGGGATGACGAGGATGATGAAGTCATTCTAGATCCAAACAGCGTTGCTCGTCCTTTACAACTCCAGGAAACTGCTCAGTAGGTAACGATGATGACAGTGGGTAGTGAACAAGCTCAAAGCTTAGTTGACTTGGAACAACAGCTACAAAACCTCTCTCATAATTCTCAAGCATTGGAACTAATTCAAAGCTTTGCCCTGAGGCTTGGCAAGACAAAGGATCGACAACTTGTGTTTGGAGCTGAGGGGGCACTGATTCGGAAACCAATTGATTACAAAGACGTTTTGGCTAGGGGTCTTGTTGATGAAACAGAAGACCCCTTTACACTTCTAAAAGGTGACATTATCAGTACTGAGGCAGCTTATTTTATGGGGGAACGACTCACTCAAATAAAATTTGCAATTGCCAGCTCTACCTGTGACCTAGTCCCTGAACGACGTGAGTATGCATCATTGCTACGCCTACAACCTATCTATTCAAGTAGTCCAAATGCTAGGCAGAACATTAGTGAAATGCTGAAGTTTAAGTCTACTAAGAGAATGTATATACCACCTTTGCCTAATGACGCACATGATGTTATTGGAAATGCAATTGTCTTTGATGGAGTTATTCAAGTAAGGCTTGAAGACTTATTGTTAGCAACACGACATGCAAGCCTAAGTCTTGTTGGATGGCGCATATTTGGGTCTCTTGTCCGTTTTATCATGGTCAGGACTGGAGATAGTGAAGTGAAAATAAGACAAGGTCTTCAGAATTAAGCCTAACTATTTATTTATACGGAAATATTCCATCTATCACGTCAACCGATCTAAGCAAATAAAGTATTACAGATACTTTAGTCATAATATCAATAATTTTTCCGTATATCGTCAATATCCACCTGTTATTATACAGAAAATTTCCAGATAAATACTTAAATATGACTGGATAACAATAACTTTTCCAGCTATTGTCTTTTTTTGGGTGATAGCCAGAATTTTTCCGCATAACATCCGAAATGAGATATTAGACAGAATTAAGAAAATCAGTAATCTCTTGATAAAAAACTTCTCCCTTTTCCCTACTACTACTTGCAGTCACTAATAATCTTAAAACTTCCAACAGTGAAGTCATAACAGCATCACAAACTAAGTCAAAAAGCCGCTCTAAATCATCTTGGTTTTGTTGTGCGTATGCCAACGCATTAATATAATCATTGCGGATTTGATTATCAATCACCACAATCGGATAGCCCGCCCGGATTAAAAATAAGCGATCGCTCATGCCGTAACTTGGGCGCAAGCCGCAGCGCCCCTACATTATGTTGTATTAATACTTTTGTGAATTGGTATAACTCCTAGATTAAGCGTTTGCGAGCAGCTGGAGGCTTGACACTCCACGTATCGCAATTCGGGTGGAATTTCTGCTAAGAGTAAAGATGCAAAAGCTTAGTACTTGTTTTAGAAGCAAAAATGAAGTAATGTCAGTTTTTAATCGGTAAACTTGGTATTATTGTCTAATTTTGCGACCATTATGTGAACTACAGAACCAACATCGAAGCACAAGATAGATCTAGATGGAGGTTTTCTTTAGAAAATTTCCTCCAAAACCCTGAAGAGCCTGTACTTATAACTACTTTTCGAGGTGCATTAACTTCTTCATCTCGTCCAGTTTTTGCTAGGGGGATTGATGGATGTGAATATATTGTTAAAGGATGGCAATCCGATCGAGGAATTATCAATGAGCAGATAGTATCCCGATTGGGTTTAGCTATGGGAGCACCAGTAGGTAAGCCAGAAATTGTTGAAATTTCATCTGAACTACTGGAATTAGATCAAGAATTTTCTTTTCTCGCTCCAGGAAAAGCCCATGGAACCCACTTCATTCCCAACTGTTTTGATGATCGTGACGCGAGTAAATACAAGGATCATTCAGGAAATCGAGAACGATTTGCTTTGTTAAGTGTGTTATTTGGTTGGGTTCACAGCCAAGATGAGCAATTTATTTATCAAACAACCCACCCTTGCTTGGTTCATTCTGTAGATCATGGTCGCTTCTTTCCAGGTGGATATACTTGGACAACAGCATCCCTACAAAATGCTTCTGACCCAGAAGTAGATCGTAAACTTATTTTAAGTTGTAGTTTGAAAGAAGATGAGATAAAGTTAGCACTTTCTGCTCTTAGAGGAGTTACAGAGAAGATGATTATTCAAGCGGTAGCTAGCCCTCCAGATGAGTGGGGGATTACAATAGGAGAGCGAATGGTTATGGTAGAGTATTTGATAAAACGTCAAAAATTGTTGCTCGAATCGCTTTAAGTAAAGGCGTTTTGAGGGGAACAGGGCACTATGGCAAGTAGATACAGTGTAATTCAATACGTTCCCGATCCAATAGCGGATGAGCGCATCAATATTGGTGTAGTTGCTTTTAATAACAATACCGTCCGAGTCCGCTTTGTCAGCAACTGGGAACGAGTCCGCCATTTTGGTTTGCAAGATATTGAATTCTTAAAAGATTTTGCCCGTCAGATGAATAATGAGGCAAAACAAGGTCTGCTTTTCCCATGTGAAAAATTTTCAGAATTGACTAACCAAGAAAGAATTATAAAAATATCACGGGGATGGATTAATAGTATTCAGTTTACAGAACCTCGCGGTTCCCTGGATACTGTAGATGAATTGCTAGAAGATATTGCTAGTACTTATTTGCATGAGAAAAACTCTGCATTAGAGTCTAAGATTAAAGTTCGCGATCGTCAAGCAACTGCAAGAATTATCAAGTCTAAAACACTCTCAGCACTAAAGCGAGAATTTGGAGATCATGCCAGGGAATTGCTAAAAGTCAATTATGAAATACCTGGAAGCAGCACCAGTAATAAATTTGATGTTGTTGTCGCTAATGGTAAACCTTATTTTGCAGCTCACGGCATCTCTTTTGAAGTTGATATACCTGATACATTAAAAGATGCTGTTATGTGGAGAATTTCTGATGTTAAAAGTCTCCAACCTAATTTCCCATTGGCAATCTTTGTACTTCCACCCAAATTAGAACAAGACCACTATCAACAGATTAAATCTACATATCAGAAAACTATTAATACTTATCAAGAAATGGGAGCAGATATTGTTCAAGAATACGAAGTAGAACCTTGGTTATTATCCCAAATAAAAAGTTTAACTGGACAATTGCCAAAACATTTTTGAGTGGGAGAGATGAGCAAAAATTAAACAAAGATTTGGAAATTCCGACAGTAATGAATCCTCTACATTCTCAATACCAGGACTTACGCATTAACAACGATTTTACGTCATTACGTTTGCGTAGCATGTCCGGAACGGACGAACGATAGCGAAGTAATCGCCAAGAACTCTGGGATTGCTTCCCTACACGGAGCCTGTTGCGAGCGAAGCGCGGCAATCCGGTCGCAATGACAAATAATGCTTGCGTAAGTCCTGAATACTTGTCTCTACAGGGAGCATCCCCAATATAATAAAAACATATTTCATTACATAGTTTGCTTCCTGCAGAGTGCGTAAAGAACTAATAAACTAAGTACGTTAAAACTAACAACTTGCACCAATGTCGTTTAGCCCGATAATCCACCTGGAAATAAATTTCCACAGCGAGTACACGAAGTGCGTTGAAACGCACTGAAAAACTTACCCAGTCTGATTTATCAGACTTTGTTTTTGAGCCTGGGAATTAATTCCTAGGCGGACATTTGGGCTAATTGAGAATGCTGCAAGTTATGAGTTAAAACCTTCAATGTACTTAGTTTACCTTACTCGACAAAATTTACGATCGCCATCATGTTCTGGATGTTGCCAGGAGTAGGCAAAATGACTGACTCCCCTGAGTTTAGGAGCAAATTGACGCAAGGCGCCCATTTGCACTTCTAGGGGTGGACGATTGCTCATGGAACTACCCCAATTACCAGCTAAGGCGGGGATAATTTTTGTCCCTGGTTTAGCCATACTCAAAACCCGTCGCACCTGGGGCACTATACAATTGGCACTACCGCAATTAGCATAAGCCATGGGATGCCACTCTAAATTACTGGGGAATCTGTCCCAAGGTTGTAAGCGGGAATCATATCCCCTACCTAATGTTTGATTACCACCGGGAAAGAATACCACTCCGGCGGGAATTCGTTGCTGTCGCGCCGGATAAGCTGCTAGGGCGACAAAATCTAGAATACCCTGCATGGCGTGGGCAACTGATAGCTGCCACAAATCCCATTGCACCTGTGGTTGTTTGTCTTGGGGAGATTGGAGGGATTTTTGCCCTTGGTTAACAACCCTTCCTTGCCACATGGGTTCCCCTTCCCGGGGATAAAGTTTATCAGTTTCCGCTATGTCTGCTGCGGTGACATATCCTTTACGTAAAAAGCGACGAATTAATTCCAATCCCTTATTATTCTGTGCCCTGTCAAATAAAGCTTTTTGGATTGCTTCACTATATAACCATAAATCCGTGACTTTGGTGGCAATGGAGTTTGCTCCTGCTTGTCGGGGATAGCGTATATAATCAAATAAAATACCATCAGGGCGACGACGGGTGATTTCTCGTACTAATTGGTAATAGTCTCGTTTAGCTTGCTGGTTATATGGATCGATGAATACTTGGGAACTGTTATCTACAACATAGAGGCTAGTTTGTCCCTTACCATTACGAGCGATCGCTCCTTCCCTATCCCGACGCCGGGCATAAGTATAACCAAAATTGGTGGTAAACATCCAGGCATATACTTTCAAACCCCTCTCCCGTCCTTTTTGGATGGCTGCGGAGAGTAAATCCACCTGTTCTGCACCTTTGGTACGAATCACAGAGGGCCAAGCTGTGGGATTTTGAGCTTCGGGCAATAAGACCCGCCCATCATAAAAAACTTCTAAATAAACCTGATTATATCCTTTATCAATAATCTTGTCCATAATCTCGTCAATCGCTCCCTGTTGGGCATCACAGGGATATAAGCGCAACCAGATTGCCTGGACTTGGGGCCAAGTGCGATCGCGGCATTCCCGCACTGCTTGGGCGTGTTGTTGCACTAGTTGACGATAACGATTTTGTGTTTCCGGATTGCCTTGAACAGCAGCAAGACGCAGTCTTTCTTTGGCTTTTACTGCTGCTGAAGATATGTGGCAATATTGGTTTAATTGTGCCTGGGCTGGCTCTATGCCTATTTTGGGAAATAACCACACACTAGTAAATGTCGCTACAAGTAGCTGTCGCCAAAACAACATTGATTTAAACAGATTTACGGAACAGTTAGACATATATACGAGTCAAAGGACAAAAATATTTATCAGGTCAATTTGTATAAAATAACTTCAGTAATTCTATATCTTGCAACACAATATTTTTGGTAATGTGGATTGTAAATTAGCAGCAGCAAGGCTGTGGACATAAGTTTAGATATTAACCAATACCATAGTTAGTATGCAATTTAAATAGCTAACAGCTTGACACCCTGATAACTTGCAGCAATCTCGTTTAGCCCACATTCCCACCTTGAAATAAATTTCAAGGCTAATAAACCAAGTACGTTAAAACGCACTGCAAGCCTTACCCAGTCTGATTTATCAGACTTTGTCTCTGAG
>JASJDS010000289.1 GCA_030065055.1 Calothrix sp. MO_192.B10 | reverse complement strand
GCAACCTTTCAACTCAGCGAACGTACCAATGACAATGGTCAACTTGGAGAGGAGCCGTGTGATGTGAAAGCATCAAGCACGGTTTTGAAGCCGAGCATGAGGGGTGACTCTCATGCTTAGGTTAACGGAGTGCGTCAAAGGCAGAGACAATAAAATTATCCCGCAACTATGCAATGCTGTTGAGCAATGATAGGCTATGGCTACTACTCTTACTTCACCAGTTGAAAAAGTCCAGCTTTCTGGTATTAGTTGGCAGACTTACGAGGCTTTGTTGTCAGAACTTAGCTCTCACCGCCGTTTGCGCCTTACCTACAATCAAGGCAATTTAGAAATCATGGTTCCTTCTCCCGAACACGAACGTTATAAGGAAGTCATAGGACGTTTTGTAGAAACCCTAGCAGAAGAATTAGAAATTCGCATTGAGCCTTTGGGTTCTACAACTTTCAAGCGTTTGGGAACTAGTGGTGCAGAACCAGACAAATGTTTTTATGTAAAAAACATCGATGAAATCAAAGGGAAAAAAAGATTTCAGCCTAATGAAGAGCCAGCACCAGATTTAGTGGTGGAAATTGATATTACCAGTAGTTCGGAACAACGTTTGGCTGTATATCAAGATTTAGGTGTGCCAGAAGTCTGGGTTTATAATGGCAAATCTTTCCAAATTATGCAGTTACAATCTGGGGGATATGGTGTTGTTCATGAAAGTTCTATTTTCCCCAATTTACCTCTTGATGAAATTGATAATTTTCTTGAAAAAGTTGGCGATGTAGATTATCTAGAATTAGTTAAAAGTTTTAGAAATTGGGTGAGAAATCAGATTAGTTAAGTCACTGGGTCAAATTAAATATAAAACCTCACCCCCAGCCCCTCTCCTTATTAAGGAGAGGGGTGATATCAGGATTAAGGAGAGGGGTGAGGTTAAGTCTTATACTAATTTGAAAAAAGAATGCGACACATGATTAGCTGGTAGGGGCGGGGTAACGGTGGGATTACAATTGGATCTGTTGCAAACATTTTTTGATTTGGTATTACATTTAATTATGTCTACTTGCTTATGAATTATGAATTATGAATTATGAATTATATTTAACTACTAGTTAATTCAGTCCAATAGCGTTCGTAAAGCTCTTCGATTTTTCCTAAAGGAGTAATCCGATCGCATTTATTTATAATGGACTGGGGTGGGAATAAGGTAGTATTATTTTGTACTTGCTTGGGTAATAGATCAAAACCTGCTTGGTTAGGAGTTGCAATCCCCAAACGATCGCTCATTTTCGCTCCTACTTCTGGTTGCAACATAAAATTGATCCAAGCATAAGCACCATCAATATTAGCAGAGGTTGTAGGGATAGCAATTGTATCAGTCCATAGGGAAGAACCACTCTTGGGAATCACATATTTAAGCTTGGGGTTTTCCTTGGCAATTGTCACTGCATCTCCGGAATAACACATAGCTATGAGCAAGTCTCCTGTTAAAATTTGATTACGCCATGCATCCGTATCAAAAGCCGCGATCGCACTTTTGAGTTCCTTTAATTTTTCATAGGCTTGTTTGACTGCATTTGCATCTTGGGAATTATAGGAGTAACCCAACATTTTTAAGACTCCTCCCATAACTTCCCGGATATCATTGAGCAATGTCATCCGTTTATTTAGAAGTTCTTTATTTTGCCAAAGATAATCCCAATCATCTGGTGGTGTTTTGAGAATTTCTGAATTATAAATAAAACCCGTGGTACCCCAGGTAAAAGGAATACTATATTGATTTTTGGGGTCATAGGTAGGATTTTTAAACTGAGGAAATAAATTATCTAAACCCCTAATTTTTTCATGGTTTATCTGTTTTAATAAACCCAATTTTACCATCTTTTGTACCATGTAGTCAGATGGATAAAGAATGCTGTAACTTCCTCCCCCTCCTGCTCTTAATTTAGCCAACATAAACTCATTGGAATCATATACATCTGCCAAAACTTTGATTCCAGTTTGTGTAGTAAAGTTTTTAATTAATTGTTGATCGCTATATTGATTCCAGGTATAAATATCAAGGCGATCGCGATCACCTTGAACCCTAGAAGTTGTTCTTACATCAGCTAATTTCCAACCACAACTATTTAAAGATAAGCCAGTAATTGCTGCCAATCCCTGTAAAAATTTCCTTCTATCTATCATACAATTTTAGATTTTAGATTTTAGATTTTAGATTGTTATACTTCACCTCATCACTCTTTCCTTCCATCACTCCATCCCTCCTACTCTACCCTTCGGGAAGCCACTGCGTGTCTACACTCCATCACTCCATCCCTCCTTCACTCCTTCCCTCCTTCCCTCCATCACTCCTCCCCCCTGGGTAGAGCTAAAGCATCAATTTCTGACCACCAGGCATAAATGGGAGTTTCAGTATCGGGTAAACTACCAAAAGTATTGGGTTGCAAAACAGATATCTTCATACCCTTTGGCAATTCCACTACGTAGTTAACGTGGGTACCTAAATACATCACATTTACCAAACGACCTTCAAAACAATTGTGTTGAACACTAGGCTTATAGAGAGAAAGCTGGATGTTTTCTGGACGAATGCTCACCACAACTTTGTCCTGCAATCCAGTAGGTGTATTGTTTCGACGATTAACTACTAATGAGAGTCCTGCCTTGGTGGCAATTTTCACACTTTGACTGTCTCTATCTACCACCTCACCGGGAAATAGGTTGGTATCGCCAATAAAATCAGCTACAAATACTGTTTGGGGTTGGTTGTAAATTTTACTGGGAGTATCAACTTGGTCAATTTTACCGCAGTTCATTACAGCAATGCGATCGGATAAAGACAGTGCCTCTTCCTGATCGTGAGTCACCATAATAAAGGTCAAACCCAACTCTTTGTGTAAATTTGATAACTCTAGCTGCATTTCCTTACGCAGTTTCAAATCTAACGCCCCCAATGGCTCATCTAACAACACCACCGCCGGACGATTGACTAAAGCCCTTGCTAAAGCCACCCTTTGCTGTTGTCCTCCAGAGAGTTGATGGGGAAAACGCGATCGCAATCCTTCCATTCTGACCAGTGCTAAAGCTTCTTGGACTCTAGTTTCAATGTCCTTGCGGCTGATTTTTTGCATTTTCAGCCCAAAGGCAATGTTATGCCACACA
Organism: Calothrix sp. MO_192.B10; assembly: GCA_030065055.1. Lineage (GTDB taxonomy): Bacteria > Cyanobacteriota > Cyanobacteriia > Cyanobacteriales > Nostocaceae > Calothrix_A. The sequence continues at coordinate 3,372 of JASJDS010000289.1, read as the reverse complement.
TTTAGGTGGTTAAACAGGGCATAGCTTTGAAATACTGTGTTTACTGGTCGTCGGTAAGGGGGGATATTGGTCATGGTTTGACCTTGTATAATCACTTTGCCAGCATCCGCCGACTCAAACCCTGCAATTAGCCGTAAAGTGGTGGTTTTACCACAACCAGAGGGTCCTAAAATGCTAAAGAACTCCCCCGTTTTGACACCTAAGTCTATCCCATGCACCGCAGGCTCTTGGTGAAAAAATTTAAATACGTTATGCAATTCAACATCGAGGGATGGGAAAGCTACTTGCTCTCCTCGATTGTGGGTGATAATTTGAGGCATAATCAGAGAGTAAACCCGTAATTATACTAAGTTAAATCCAGGTAGGCGATGTAATCAACTACACAAAAAAGTTCAAGTCTATTCTAATGTATATATAGGATGTACATATAGGACTCCTATTTGATTTTTGTTGGCGTAGCCTGCGCTGTGCGCTTACAGAACTCAGTACACTTTTATTCCTTCTTCCCCGTTCCCCGTTCCCTGTTAAGATTTCCCCATTCCCTAACAAGTGATTCAGGAATCACATCGAATTGCTGTAAGACATAGTTTCTCACTGATTCATACTGAAATGCACGGGTTGCCTGAAAACTGTATCGTATATAGATAATGCTAATTTGATAATTAATTTTTGTCCTATGGTGTCATTACAATCATTTTATTTGGGTAGCAAGAAAGATACTCGTACTGTTGGTCAAGGTTTTCAATCTATATTTTTCATTTTATTTACTCTATTAATCATGGGAGGTATTACCTCCCGTTTAGCATACTTGCAGTTAGTGGAAGGGTCTAATTACCGTAAAAGAGCGCAAGCAAATCGGGTGAGGACAATACTCAAACTACCAGAAAGGGGTAATATCTTTGACCAAAATGGCAAGTTATTAGCAACTACTCGTTATCCTCACTCTGTATATGTGTGGCCCATGGCTCATACCAAAGCCACGTGGTCAAAGGTTGGGCCACTACTGTCCCAAATTTTACAAATTCCCCAAGAAGAGATAGAAGAAAAACTAGAGAAGACTGGTTATAATACCCAAGCTTTAGTGAGGATTGCTCGCAACCTGAGCATAGAACAAGTCACTGCTTTGAAAGAGTATGAAAACGAGCTAAAGGATGTAGAAATTCATACAGAAGCTGTCCGTTATTATCCTCATGGCAAGGATCTTGCCCATGTACTGGGATATACTAGGGAACTCACCGCCGAACAGTTAGCGAAAAAGAAAAAAGAGGGCTATCGACTGGGAGATGTGATCGGTCAAAAGGGTGTAGAAAAGGCATATGAAAAAACATTACGGGGTGAGTGGGGCGGTCAACAAGTTGAGGTAGATCGTAAGGGTAGGCCCATCCGAGTGCTGGGAGAAAAACAGGCAAAGGCGGGTAAAGATTTGAAGTTAACCCTCAATTTAGATGTACAAAAGGCGGCAGAAAAAGCATTAACTGGGCGTAATGGTGCCATTGTTGCCATAGATCCCAATAATGGTGCCATCCTGGCTATGGTGTCCCATCCCACCTTCGATCCGAATATTTTTTCTAAGCAAAGACCTTCCCCCAAGGAGTTACAAAACGTACTCATGGGTAAGGATTATCCTTTGGTAAATCGCGCCCTCAGTGCCTTCCCACCTGCCAGTACTTTCAAAATTGTCACCACTGCTGCGGGTTTGGAGTCAGGGAAATTTTCCCCTAAAACCATACTGCAAACCTATCCTTCCCTAACCATTGGGGGAGTGACATTTGGAGAGTGGAACCACGCTGGATTTGGTCGGATTGGATTTACCCGAGCAATGGCAATCAGTAGTGATACCTTTTTCTATCAAATTGGTAGGGCAGTAGGAGGAAAAACTTTAATTGATTGGACTCGTAAATTTGGATTCGGTAAACCTACGGGGATTGAGTTGGCAAATGAATCTAAAGGCCTTGTCCCCGACGAGTCATGGAAAAGAAAAAGTTGGAAAATGCCTTGGACGGTGGGTGATTCCATCAATATGTCCATTGGACAGGGAGCATTGCTCAGTACACCCTTACAGGTTGCGGTGATGTTTGCTGTGCCTGCAAATGGGGGCTATTTGGTAAAACCACACTTATTACATAGTGATCGCAAAGCTAAAAGCGATCGCAAATCGGTCAATTTGAAGCCCACAACCATTGAAATTCTGCGTAAGGGATTAAGAATGGTAGTCACAGAGGGTACGGGTAGAGTACTCGATAAGCCTACAGTTCCTCCCATCGCTGGTAAAAGCGGTACAGCAGAAGCATGGAAAGAGGTTGGCAAGAGGCGCGTGAAACAAAATCATGCTTGGTTTGGTGCTTATGCTCCAGCCAATAAACCAGAAATTGCGATCGTTGCCTTTGCCGAGCATTCTGGTGGTGGTGGAGGTAGTGTTGCCGGTCCTATGGTATTAGAAATTATGGAAACATATTTTCAGAAAAAATATCCCGGTAAGTATAAAAAGCCTGAGACTGAGAAGCCAAAAACTAAGAGAAATTAGACATTGAAGAAGGCAGAAAATAAGGGATTTACTTGTAGCGACTGTCTTAATTGTCAAGTGATCGCTTGATTGGTTAGGTTTCAATTCGTTCAACCCAACCTTGTATCTTAAGAAGAGGTTTTCGCTCTACAAGAGCTAACAAAAAGACAACTTACAATGATTATTAGAAGATTCACACTCCCATTGGTGTTAACAACTGTGGAATGACTACTGTATCAGGTAAAACCTCTATCCAGACTACTGCCCCACAGGATCAGGGATTATCTGGTTGATACACTATTTGACATGAACCCTTTATCTGGGCTATATGGCAATAGGTTTTTCGATTGCCCTGTCTAATGGTAATTACTGGTTCAAGAGTTTTGTGCTTGCGGTTGTGGTTAATTTGGTGTTTATTTACCTAAATCTTAGTTGTTTTGTCGCAACGCTTTCTTCTCCAAGTGCCCTTGAGACCCCGATGACGCTCTTCCACTTGGGGTATTCCTTTAATTAGGGGAATTTTCCAGACTCTACCTTCTTTTTTTGCTCCTTTAATCCTGTCTTGCTGGAGCAAAACTTTGACTCTAGAGATGGAAATATTTAATAAAAATGCAGCTTCTGTCGTCCCAACAATTTGACTCATAATACTACAATGAAATATATCGCTATATTTTATCTTTTCATCAAATGAGCCAATTAGCCAGTAAGCAGTAGGGTGCGTTATGCTAAAAGCTCTCCGCACCGAAAAGATTACAGAAATATCGAAAATGAAAGCCCACGGTTTTTAATCGTGGGATGAAATTTGAGCAAGCACCTTTAGGTGCCTAGTTCCTAGTACCTTGAGCGGCGATGTATTTTTCTATTGTTTC
>JASJDS010000107.1 GCA_030065055.1 Calothrix sp. MO_192.B10 | reverse complement strand
GGGCACGGCATCATTAAGGTTATGACCTATGCAAGAATATTGTAGATGCCGTGCCCCTACAGGGGAATTTCCTTTTTGGTATTTCCTAGAGGGAAAACTCCAGTTCTCAAGATGGATGAGGTTTATCTGACTCCAATTTCCTTGAATTTTGGCATCACCGTAAAGTTGTTGGCGAATTTTATCAGTGGAGATGATGGGATAGTTTCCCAGTTGTACTAGTTGGATGGCGAAGGTTGATTTTCAGCTTACTACCTGCCCCTTTCCTTATCCCGAACTCAGGTTATCCTAGACTTTTTTTAAACTCAACAATGCGGTATGTCTCTTGAAAACCGATATTTTGATAAAATTGTTGAGCATCAATATTATCAAGTTCTGCATCTGTTGCCATATCTTGACAACCTTGAGTGCGAAACCATTCTGCGGCATAGTCGATTATTTGCCAACCATATCCTAAACCTCTATACTGAGGTTGAAGATAAATCCCTTCTATATAACCCACAGGGCTTCCTAAACATCCATCTACAAGATTTCTGAGTGAAACTTCAAGAAAACCCATAACTTTATCACTATCGGATAACAGTATAAAACAGGCTTTGTCAACAGAATTAAATATCCATTGCATTTCCTGTTCGTGAAATTCACTTTCTAACCCAGTGTAAAGGGTCTGTCGCATCTGTTTCCAAACCGGAAAATATTTTTCTTCAACCCTAACTAGCTTCATATAAATATATATAACTCGGATTTATACAGGACTTACGCAATTGTCACAATCGGTGATTGGTGCGTGAGATTACAAGCCTGATGACTACGTTAAAATATGATCGCAGCGTCACGCAACGGCAATAATGCGGGCAGAAAATCTACACAGCATTGTGCTTCCCCTACAGAAAAAATATGCCAGTTGCGTAAGTCCTAATTATAATTGTATAGGCATCCGATTTTTATTTTGAACGCATCCTGAGACTCAAAATCCTGATTTACAAGGGTTGTAGGTCAAAAATTTTTCAATAATCAAAATAGAAAATAAAGCCACAAATTTTTATGATGATTCCAGAAATTACTACCATTCCCCTACGTCAGATGGCTTCGGGAGATTATTTAAACCTACAAGTATATAAATTTATTGGTGAAAAACCAGGCAAAAAAGTTTATATTCAATCCAATTTACACGGTGCGGAAATAGTTGGTAATGCTGTTATTTATCAACTAATTGAATTTTTCCAAACAATCAATAGTACGCATTTATTTGGGGAAATTTGGCTAGTTCCCGTTTGTAATCCTATGGGAACAAATGAGCGATCGCACAATTTTTCTTCAGGTAGATACTGTAGCTATGAATATAAAGATTGGAATCGGATTTTTTGGGATTATGAAAAGTCAGCTTATGATTTATTAACTTTTGCCAAATCTCAAATTAATCTACCTTTAGTTCAGGTCAGGAAAAATTATCTTAGTATCATTCAGGAAAGTTTTGCGAAAACTCTCGCAGAAATTAATTCTCCTAGTGGTATACCCTATACAGAAAAGTTTCGTTCAAAATTACAGTCTCTGTGTTTAGATGCAGATTATGTAATTGATTTACACAGCTCTACAAATCAAGGTTTAAACTATATTTATTATTTTCGCGATCGGGAAAAAAGTGCAAAATATTTTTTACTAGATTTGGGAATTTTATTGAATGAATATGATGGTGATGCTTTTGATGAAGCGTTTATAAAACCTTGGTTGGCATTAGAAGATTGTTTTCAAAAATTGGGTAAAAAAATTATATTTGATGTGGAAGCGTGGACACTAGAATTAGGTATGGGAATGCAAATGAAATCTGATTCTGTTGCTAAAGGTGTCCGGGGGGTAAAAAATTATTTGGTACAGAAAGGAGTATTACCAAATTGCGAATTGATTCAGTCAGACAATATACCCAATCAGATGATATTGAAAGCCAGAAGTCAGGTAACAAAATATTTTGCTCCTCTAGGTGGGATGATTCAATGGCGGGTAGAATTAGGAAGTAAAGTTAAAACTGGAGAGGTAATTTATCAACTTCTCAGTTTTAACAAACAGGGTAATTTACCCACTGTTATTGATGTACGTGCTGAAGCTGATGGATTAGTTTATGATGTCTCTACTAATCAAGCTGTAAATGAAGGTGAATATGTGATTGCAATTATTTGAATTCATCGCAACAGTTGCTAGAAAAATCTTGGGGCAATGCTCCATAGCGATCGCATCATAACCTGCAAGACATAGAAGACCACAAAACAGCGATCTTCACATCTTGCACCACAAGATTACCCTCGAAAATTAGAGCCTAAAACCCTTGATTTAGTGTAGGGTGGGCACTGCCCACCTTACTCTTATTGAGAAAGTGCAAGATATGTGGATCGCCACCAATGCCCAAAAATACCAATACTGGCTGGGCAAAATCTGTTCATTTAGTCTCGAAGGGGATAATGATGTTTACTGAACGTGGGGCGGTTTTTCCTTCATGCTGCCGGATTTTTACATGTTTAGACCCAACCCACGCCTTAAGGGCGTAGCAAAGTAAATCTCTTAAAGATTTACTTTGCTACTCGTGGGCTTTGCGCTAAATTCTGTAAAAAATTATTGATACTATAATTGATACTATTAGGACTTACGCACTCGCTACGAAAAATCAGGCGTTTGGGATTGCTTCCTTGCGTCGCAATGACTGTGTTTACGTTGTCCTTGCGTAAGTCCTGACTATATAAGTAACGCGATGTGCAATTTTTGAACCAAGGAATTAGAAATCGCGATTACACACAAAACCCGCAAGATAAGGGTTTATAACGGTTATCTGCTAAATAGATTTTTTTGACACTCTCCTTTCTTGCGGCTCGGAGATTCTCGCTAGCCTGGGGCAACGCCCATAGCGCGAACATCGAGTGTACCTAGATGCGAATAGCAAAATATTCAAAGTAAGGAAGGTCAATCATGATTAGCACTCCCTCCTCACCCAATTCTAGTGGTGGGATAAATTTGATTCACGCTTTTGCCCAACTTTTACGACCAACCCTCGGTATTTTTGCTGCTTTGGCAGGTTGTGCTACAGTTTATACCCTTGATGCAGGAACTCCACTGCCAAAATACCTGCTGACAACAGGTGTATTAATCTGCATTACCTCGGCAGCCTTCGCAATCAACGACTATTGTGATGTGGAGAAAGACCGAATTAATCATCCAAATAGACCGCTCCCATCTGGTCACCTCTCACTGATGCAAGCTTGGTGGGCTGCTGTGGTTCTGTTTACCTGCGGGTTGATCTTGGCAATTCCCCTAGGTTTCTATCCCTTTATTTTGGTTGCTGTTAGTACCATCCTGCTCTGGAATTACTCGTCTTTGCTAAACTACAGTGGCATTGCAGGTAATCTAGTGGTTGCTGCAATTGTTGCTGCTCTAATTTTTCTAGGCAGTTTAGTTGTAGGCAGACCTTTCTCAATGCTCTACCCAGTATGGTTTCTATTCTGCTATATCTTGGCTAAGGAAATTATCTGGGATGTACATGATGCAAATGGCGATCGCGCTCTTGGAGTTGTAACCATTGCTAATTGGTGGGGAGTCCGAGCAGCTTTCTTCATCGCTTGGGGATTGCTGGGCGTGTTAATAGGGTCAATTCCTGTTGCACTTCTCCTGCTACCAATGGCCCATCCCCTCCTATTTGCAGTCTGCTCGTCCCTCATGGTGCTGAGTTTTGGGGCGGCTTTAGCACGATATCAGCAACACCTGAGCCTCAAGGCTTACGGAGGATTGATTCTCTGGGGACGCTTGGGTATGCTGTTGGGGATGTTAGGGCTGTTAGCGACTGCTCCACCACTGTGAATTCTCTCTCCGGTAGTCCCATCAGTTTCTCGAAGATGTGGCGATCGCTAGAATCCCAGAATCCATCTCATCTCATACAAATTAAACTGGCTGACTGACATTCTTTGGAAACGAAATCCCACCAACTTTCAACAGGAGTGGTTCCAACCAAAGCATATGTCTTACCACTAATGTCGCCGTGCCCAGAACCCATTGGTTTACCCAAATGCGATCGCGTCCCTGTCACTGTGTTCAAATATTCATGGTGGGGGCAGGGTGTGTTTGAGATTGTTGCCAATCCGGTTATGTTATCGGTGAGGGCAGGGCGTGTTTGATATTGTTGCCAATCCAGTTATGTTATCGGTGGGGGCACGGTGTGTTTGATATTGTTGCCAATCCGGTTATGTTATCGGTGGGGGCACGGCGTGTTTGATATTGTTGCCAATCCGGTTATGTTATCGGTGGGGGCACGGCGTGTTTGATATTGTTGCCAATCCGGTTATGTTATCGATGCCGTGCCCCTACAATGGATCTGCAATAGGACAAACATTCTCATCACATCCGTTCTTCGAGCAGAATTGATTTGAGTCTCTAGCTCTTCAAAATGATTAATTTTCTTTAACAGCATTTTTGCGGCAGAACCATATTTTTTACACTAGCCCTCGTAATGACCACCAGTAATCTTACCCCGGAAGACAAGATATTGATAGATATTATATGCCAACATAATGGGAATCAAAAAGCCAATGAAAACTAGCATAAATACCAGAGAACTGGGTGATGCAGCTGCTTCGTAAATTGTGATTTGAGTGGGGATAATATAGGGGAAAACAACCAAAGCCAAACCGATAAAAGTCAGCAAAAAAAGTAAAATTGTCCAGAAAAATGGTGCTTTCTCCTGACGTTTATTCAGACTAGTAATTAACTGCCAAATTAATAAAATCCCCAGAATAGGAATGATGGCGAAAATGTAAACCAGTGGTTGAGTAAATAACCTTTGTCTGGCATACTCATAGAAGATAGGCGCGATCGCAGTAATAGCAATTGCTCCCAACAGAGTTGTCCAAGCGGCAATCAGGGCTGTCTTATAATGGGTTTGTTGTAAGTTTCCGGTGGTTTTCCACACCAAATAGGTAGAACCAATCAGCACATAGCCTTGAATTAAGGTCAATGCCACCAGTAGAGATGGTAAACTTAACCAGTCCCAGGTAGTACCCACAAAGTCACCTGCTGTATTAACTTTAATCCCTGCTAACACTCCCCCCAAAGCCAATCCTTGACCGAGTGCAGCCAGGAAACTACCAGCACCAAAAGCTAAATTCCAAAAGACTTTGCGCCTAGCATGTTCCCGAAACTCAAACGCCACAGCCCGAAAAATAAACCCGAAAATCATCATCAGAATCGGGATATATAGGGCGGTGAGGATGGTACTATATGCCAAGGGAAATGCTCCAAATAAAGCACCACCCATCAATACTAACCAGGTTTCATTTGCATCCCACACATTTCCCAAACTGGTCATTAAGATACCACGGCGTTCCTCACTAGAGGCTGTCAGGGATAAGATTCCCACCCCCAAATCAAAGCCATCTAGCATCACATACAGGAAGAGGAACAAAGCTAAAATTGCAAACCACACCTGTGGTAGAAAATATGTGAGAGTTTCCATTTTATCTCCTATCTACGGGTTTCTACGGGACGGCGATCGGGAACAAATTCTCCAGGGGTAGTATCTAACCCAGGATGGGTTTCTACTCCCGGTACTGGTAAATCCAAATTTGGTCCGATGCGAATGATGCGACTGCCAAAATACAACGCAGAGATAAATAAAATGGTGTAAACTACCGTAAAGCCTGTCAAAGAGCCTAAAACATTGCCCGCAGGCACCACAGAAGCAGCATCACTGGTACGGATTAAGCCATATACAGTCCAAGGTTGTCTCCCCACTTCTCGGACAATCCAGCCAGCTTCTACGGCAATATATCCCAAGGGTGCAGCAAAAATCCAACTCCGTAATAACCACGTATTTTGAGTAACATTTGCTGCCAATAATTTACCGCGCATCCACTGAATCACACTCCAGATTACCAGCCCTACATAGAAAAAGCCAATCCCAGCCATGACGCGGAAGGAGTAAAAAATTAATCCCAGCATCGGGGGTCTATCTTCCGGTTTCCACTCCTTTAAACCCAGTACGGGTTCACTCAATTGTGGCTTAAACTCTAGAATATAGCCCAAACCATTGGGTACATTTAACTCAAAATCATTTTTCTCCCCATCTTTGTTTGGTAGTGCCAGAACACTCCAAGGTGCAGATTCCCCTGCCGGTACACTTTCCCACCGCGCTTCAATGGCTGCTAATTTGGAAGGCTGATTTTCCCGTACCTCCTCCCCACTCCAATGTCCCAATGCAATTTGTAAAGGTGCAACTGCGATGGCTACTACTAGGACAATTTTTAAGGACTTGGCAAAGAAAGCTGGGTGACGTTTGTTAAGAATATACCAAGCACTAATCCCACCAATCACAAACAGTGAAGTTTCCAAGGTGGCAAAGAACATATGCAGTACACTATTCAGCATGGAGGGATTAAAAATTGCCTCAAAGTAATCCCGCACAATAAACTTACCATCAACCAACTCCCCACCCACAGGGGTTTGCATCCAGGAATTGGCTGACAAAATCCAAAAGGTAGAGAGGTTCGCACCAAAAGCAACCATAATCGTGGCAATATAATGCATGATTGGATGCACCCGTTCCCAACCAAACAGCATAATTCCCAGGAAACCCGCTTCTAGCATAAATGCCATGGAAGCTTCAAAACCCAAAATACTGCCAAAAAAGTCACCCACAGCCTTGGAAAATGGTGCCCAATTGGTGCCAAACTGAAACTCCATCGGTACACCGGAAGCTACACCAATACCGAAGTTTAAAACATATAGCTTTGACCAAAACCGGGCATGATGATAGTAATCAGGGTTACGGGTTTTCAACCATAAACCCTCCACAATCACCAGATAAATACCCATACCCGTAGTTAACACGGGCCACAACATATGGAATATGCTAGTTAAAGCAAACTGCATACGGGATAGAACTACAGTATCTGTCAAAAACTCCATAATTATCCATTGTGTATTAGAGTTTCCAATCATAGGTTAGCCGTGAAAACCCGGAAGTATGAAGTTTTTTTAAGGTATTCTTAAGGTATCAGCTTCTTTCTATCCCTTAGATTTAGGCATAGTAGTAAAAAACGTCACATAATCTATAGTCATCTTCAATACTTAATTATAGATATCGACACAAAATCAAAAATATGCTCTAGAATCGAAGTGTAAGAACTACGGGAGAGAATTCAAATGAATATGGGTAGAGGTGGATACCGCAGAAATGCCGGGAGAAAGGCTGGCTGGAGACACGGTGAAACCAAAACCATCCGGGTTCCCATAGCACTGAGAGAGGAGCTGTTGGAGATTGGTAAACAGCTAGACCAAGGTGAATATATTTGTCAGGCAACATATTCGCAATTGCAGGCTATTTTGAATGGATGGCAAGGCAAATGTGATGCTGAACCTGGTGAGTCTGGGGAATGGCAAAAAGTACGGCAGTTGATAGGTGAGATTCAACAACTCCTATCCACAGAAGAGAGGGGAATGGATGAGTGTCCATCAGAAGCAGATTTTGGTCATGGTTACAGAAGACTTAGAGATCACCGTTTTGGACAGTTTGGCAGGGGTGGAGATTGCGAAAGAAATTTTCACGCAGATATGGAATAAAGGAGAGAATTAATCATGAAATGGAAGTATGAACTAGCTAAAAATGTGACTCAAAATTGTCCTTTGGGTTATCGTTGTCCCTTTCCTGGAATGACAGCATTGTTGCTTGGTAGTGTGGGTGCATTAATACTCGCACCAGTTGTGGTTCCAGTGGTGAAGAAAGTTGGTAAATCCATCGCGAAGGGAGCTATTAAAGCAGGTATAGTTGTCTATGAAGGTGGTAAAGAACTGGCATCTGAAGCTAAAGCAGAACTCGCAGCAGCTAAAACATAAGCTGCTATCCTGATGGGTGGGTTAAGCTGAAAGTGGGATGAATGGGAAACTAATAGACATCTGGTGAAAATTAAATGTGCGTCATCCAAAACCCTTGTTCCAGACGCGCCAATAGCCTAACGGCATGGGCTTCGCCTAAGGCACGTCTGGAACATTCTTTTCCACTAGATGTCTAATGGTAATGAATTTAGATTTATAGCGATCGCTATCAAAGTTCAGTAAACCACAAACTTTTAGCAACGAACGTAAGTGTAAAATCCCCCTCACAAATTCCTCAAACTTTTTGCCTAACTTGTTAGTAGAACAACTACACCTGTTTTGCTGGCGAAATGCTTTCCTTGCATTCTCTGCTGATGAGGATCAAGCAGAGAGACCTCGATTATATCGTTATTTTGTTGCTTATTTTAAGCAGCCTCTACCTAATGATTAGTGGTCTAATCATGGACATCATGGGGCTGCACCGCTTTGCTTTCCATAGCCAGGTTGGTTATACCTGGGTTATCTTGGCATTTGTGCATCTAGTCTTCAATTGGGGAAAGGTCAAAGCTTACTGGAGACATAGGTTTAGACTTCATCCCCATCAAGACTTACCTACACCACCGAAACAACTCCAACAACTGGAACATACCCAGAAGTCAGATCGGCGGAGTCTGTTCTTCTCGCTGCTGGCAATGGCAGGGGGCTTCATCTTAGGACGACTGCTCCCCACTGGGCAGACGGTGGATTTTTCTAGTCAGAAAACTGATGGGGGGATGTTCTACCATCAGTGGAGCAAGCTGGGATATCCTCAGGCACTCAGAGCAATTCTCAACTGGGGAGAACAGCCAGCACGCTATAAGACCTATGGCGATGCAAGGCAGATTGAATTACCCGATCCTAAAGGTTACCAGGGATTGAGCCTGGAGTCAGCGATCGCAACACGACGTTCCCAGCGAGATTACCTCAATGCTCCTCTGTCCTTAGTAGACTTGTCTCGGTTGCTACACCTGGCTTGTGGAATTACCCATGCCCCAGGAGAATTGCGGGCAGCTCCCTCAGCAGGGGCACTGTATCCCTTGGAAGTGTATCCCGTAGTCCATCGCGTGGAGGGGTTACAGTCGGGAATTTATCACTATGCTATTCAACAGCACAAGTTGGAACTCCTCCAGCCAGGGGATTTTCGGGCGGCGGTAGTGACTGCCGGACTGGGACAGAACTTTTTGGGGCAGGCAAGTGTTTGCTTTGTGATTTCAGGGATTTTCCAGCGAACCCGGTGGAAATACCACGAGCGCACCTATCGCTATGTGCTGATGGAAGCGGGACATATGGGACAAAACCTATACTTGGGGGCAACTTCTCTGGGACTGGGTGCTTGTGCGATCGGTGCTTTTTTGGATGATGCACTCAATCACCTGCTGGGACTGGATGGACAGAAGGAAGCTGCACTCTATCTGATCACAGTGGGGCGGGTGGAAACCGGATAGTGTTGGTATCGCTTGCGCCCTCTTTGTCAGGGGAGCAACTGGTAAAATAATACCGCTATTAGCTCCTGTGCAAGAGGCATTACGAATTGTTTCAGAACTGGGGATTATTGGCATCAAGTGCGATCGCAATTCCTCGTAGGTTGGGTGAAACGAAGTGGAACCCAACATAAAATATGATACAAATAGAGATTATTTAAACAACAAAATACCTAATTGTTCGCCAAAAAATACAGTCCAACGATAGCTGTGCATCAACCCAACCCAGGAAATTATAGCAGCGATCGCAGACCAATAGGCAGTTTGGCGAAACTTGCGTTCAATAATGTAAACTGTGATACCAGCTAAAATCATGGCGGAAAAAATAAACCCCTGTTCAAGAGCAAAAGCCCCATCAATATAGGTATCGCTCAACTTAAACTGCTCAATCAAGGTTGGTGTCAAAGGATTTTCCGGCGTACCCAAACCTGCTGCTCTAAGTGCATTCTTCGCAATTAAAGCACCCCAAGCAGCAATCCCCGGTAATAGCCCCACAACCACAGCCGGTGCATGGTGGGAGGGGGTAGCAGTAAAACTTTGAGCAACAATCACAATCCCAATCCACAACCGATTGAATATGGACTTACGCAATTGTCACAATCGGTGATTGGTGCGTGAGGTTACAAGCCTGATGACCAATTAATTCATAATTATTAATTCATAATTTATAATTAATACAACCCACGGAGTTGCTATTTTGAAAGTACATTCTTTAACCGTTGGTCCGATTTTGGGTGCAGTGACTGGCAGCAATGCGCGTATATTCGGTCGTGGTGAGTATAAAAACCATACTAACCTCTGGGGATGGTTTAATTTAGGAACCAAGAAAAAAGACAAATGTATTGGTGTAGTCAGAATTCGGGCAGTGGGTACTGTAGGCTTTGGCACACCCATTGTTTTCAAGATGAATCCCAATTTTGATATGACAGGGGTAGCAATTATCAACAATTTATCCCCTGAACAGGAATATGAATATCAAATGGGCTGGGTTGAATATTCATGGGAACTAAAACAGCGCATTCCAGAATTAAATTTGGATTGGTCGGAAATTAAGACATATAAATTCAAATCAGCAGCCATAGATATTTCCCAACCACGCTCATTTATATTCGGTTCTTGTCGTTACTTATTGCGATTATTTGGTAGTTCTTGGTTTGATGATCGTGGAGACAAAACTTTTAGGTCCGTTTTGCAACAAATTGATTCTGGAACTCCTACTGATGCATTGATTATGCTAGGAGACCAAGTGTACGCCGATGACCTCAACTTTGTGGCACCTGATAAAAGGATGGATGAGTTTTGTGTCCGTTATCAAGAAGTTTTTTCCCAACCATATATCCGCGAATTAATGGCACGAATTCCTACTTATATGACCCTAGATGACCACGAAATTGAAGATAATTGGCCAGCTAAAGCATCCGAAAAAGATTTAGTAACTTTATTCCCTGTTGCTATTCATGCTTATGTAACTTATCAGCTGAGTCATAGTCCTTTATTTGAACTATCAACCGACCAACGCAACATTACAGGTACTCCTACAAAATTATGGTACTCCTTTAGTGATGGTTGCTGCGATTTTTTTGTGGCAGATGTACGGACTGAACGTTATTTAAGTGATGTGGAAAGCGAAAGAAAAATAATTAGTCAGGAACAAATGGAGGCTATAAAAGAATGGTTAACTAACAATTCAAATAGAATTAAATTTATTGCCTCATCCACACCTTTATTCCCCGATTTAAAGGAGCAAGATTTAGACAAATGGAGCGGTTTTCTGCATCAGCGTACTGAATTATTGGATTTCATTTTTGATAATCAGATAGAGTCTGTTATCTTTCTATCTGGTGATGTTCACTGTTCAATGTCAGCGGAAATTATTGATGATGAACAACCCAATTTTAAAGTTATATCAGTTGTTTCTTCTGCTTTTTTCTGGCCCTACCCTCATACCCAAACCAGTAGCTTTCAGTTAGATGGAGAACTCAAAACATATTCTTCTCATCGCTATCGATTAATCAATGCTGGTCCTGTGCATTCAATCGATAATTTTACCAGGGTTACTGTAGACAAAAGTGCTTTGAAAGTGGAAGTATTTTCTAGAAAAGGTAAATTGTGTGGCACTAAGAAACATACTTGGGGGTAAGCAACCCGACGGCTAGAAGCCGGGGGCTTTTAGTAGCCCTGCGTCCCAAATGGTCAGTTGAACTGGTTTCAAAACCTTGGGTTCAATAACACATCTGAGAAACGAGCCTCCAGGCAGGCTTACAGACTGCCCCAATAGAGAAATCATGTTGGCACCATTAAAATCAGCGTCACCTTTCCAGTTGCAGCCTTTATTGGCACACTTAAAAGATTTATTGGAACGTAAGCCAAGGTGTAAACATTTGTGGCAAGTTTGGCTGGTATATCTAGGTGGAACCGCGACTACTTCCACCCCCTCCTTAATCCCCTTATATTCAAGGAATTGTCGGAGTTGATAAAATGCCCAAGAATTAGAGCGTCTGCGCTCAGTTCTATTCCTAGGCTGTTGATTAGTCCGTTCGCAGATACCAGTTAAATCCTCAATTGCTACTACTGCTTTTTCAGATTTGGCTTGCTTAATAATGGTTCTGCTGATTTCATGGTTAACCTGTTGCTGGAAACGTCTTTCCTTCCCCGACAGCCGTTGCAATAGCTGACGACATCTACGCCGACTGCTACGTGTGCCTTTCGAGGCTTTTGTTTGGATTGACGCTCTGACTCTAGAATATTTGTCTCTTGTTTTATTGAGTTGTTCTCCTGACCAATTATCACCATTACTAGTTGCGGCAATATCACGCCGTCCAAAATCAACTCCAATCACTTTTTTAGGTTTTAGCGGTTCTGGAGGAGTATCTTTTAATTGGATATGAATGTAGTAATTGCCGTCTCGATGCTTACAAAGCTGTGCTGATGAAGGTTTACGCCCTTTGAGTTTACCTCGCTGATAATTTCCAATATTTAACTTTATATGCTCTCTGCTGTTAATGGTTTTCAGGCTAACAGACCAATCTTTCTCTCTAAAAGCAAAGATACGAGCATCATAATCTATAGATGTTGGTTTAAACTCTTTTACTGGCTTACCTTTTTGCTTTGCGGTTTTGCGATTAGCCCCAACTCTGGCACAAGCACGTACCGCCAAATTTGCGCTCAACCCGTACAACCCTCTTAATGCGTTGTATACCATGTTTTGAATTGTAGTTTTACTGGTTATTTGAGGCTTAACATTTTCGTTTACATAATTACAAGCTCCAGCAAACGCAGCAAGAGTTAATTCTATTTTTTCTACTTGACTGGGAGTAGGGTTAAGTTTGCAAACTAGCGTTAGTAATTGTTCCATGTGTTCGACCTGATCACATATGACATTATTCTAGAATACTATTTGAGTGTTGTCGTTCGGTGAAAATTAGCAGGCGAATAAATTCGCCTGTGGTTTCCTCCCCATGTTTAGAAAACACGGGCTTCCACCACGAAGATTATCGGTGAATTATATCATGTCCGGCGAATGCTCCCGTAGTAAGCGACGCATGACCTTGTTAGGCGTAGGTTGGGTTGAGGAACGTAGACCCGAAGGGGCTTCTCGTAAGCTTCGCTTACGAGAAGAGTAGAGTAACCCAACACCCGAAGAAATTGGTATTGTTGGGTTTCACTCCGTTTCACCCAACCTACATTAATTTTTCTTTTTCTAGAGTGACAAAAAAGGGCTAATTTAGGACATGGTGCAAAAATCACCAAACCTCTTTCTCCCCCTGCACCCTGCACCCATACAGTCTTATATTTTGGCGTATTGCTCCCGTAGTAGACGACGCATAACCTTATTAGAGGCAGTACGGGGGAGTGCTTCAACAAATGTCAGTTCACTAATCTTGAATAAAGGGTTGAGATGCTGTCGGAGCAACGCCTGGAAAGAGTTCATCAACTTTTCTTTGTCCTGGGGAAATTCTGGTGCTAGCACCACGTAGATTACTAACTGGCTTGGTCCTCCTCCTAGGGGAGATATAGCGATCGCTGCTGTTTCCCGGACTCCTGGTTCAGCGTTGAGGATTTGTTCAATTTCCACCGAACTCACTTTAATACCGCCCAAATTCATGGTATCATCAACACGACCATGGGCATGATAGTAGCCATTGGGAAAATGCTCCATCTGGTCGCCGTGACGGCGCAGGGGAGATGGAAAGCCAGGGAGATGGGGTGTATGGGCGAAATACACCTGGTGATGATTCCGGTTTAATAACTCCGTAGACAGACCAATGGCAGGGGGAATGAGCCACACTTCCCCTTTATTGTTGGGTTGTCCTGATTCGTCGAGGATGACAAAATCCAGTCCCATAGCAGGGGTGGTAAAGGTGGAAGGGGCACAAGGCTGTACCAGAGTGCCGGTGATATATCCGCCGCCGATTTCCGTGCCACCGCAGTATTCAATAATCGGTCTGTACCCAGCAAGAGACATGAGGAACAGCATATCCTGGGCATTGGAACATTCCCCAGTGGAGCTAAAAGCTTTCACCTGACTCCAGTCAAATCCTTCCATACAAGCAGTTGACCTCCAACTACTCACCAGACTGGGAACCACCCCCAGCATATTCACCCTAGCATCCTGGACAAACTGACCAAATCCCCTTTCTGTAGGTACTCCGTAATACAGGGCAATGGTTGCCTGATTGATTAAGCTGGCGTAAATTAGCCACGGACCCATCATCCATCCCAAGTTAGTTGGCCATGCTACCACATCTTGGGGATGAATATCTTGGTGCAAATGCCCGTCAGCAGCGCATTTAATGGGGGTAGTTTGATTCCAAGGAATGGCTTTCGGCTCTCCTGTAGTACCTGAGGAGAAGAGGATATTAGTATAAGTAGAAGCACTGACAGTTATAGCATCAAATATTTTATTCTCACTGAGAAAATCTGACCAACTCAAATCCCCAGGGCGCAGTTTAATGTCAACAGATGCACCACTAGGTAGTACAATCGCCTTAGGCGCGTCGGCATCCACAACTTGGCTGTAGAGGGGCAACTGCTTGTCGGAACGCAACAGCCAGTCCTGGGTGAAAATCCCCTGAGCTTTCGACAAGCGTAACCGGGTAGCAATTTCATCAGCAGCAAAACTATCGGCAATGGATACCACCACACAACCCGCTTTGACAATTCCCAGGTAAATCGCTACCGATTCGGCAGTCATGGGCATATAAATAGCGATCGCATCACCAGGATGAAAGCCAGCTGCCACCAGTCCATTAGCGACTCGGTTGGTTAAGGCGTGGAGTTCTCCATAGGTAAGGGTGAACAGCGAACCCCCTGGTGGTTGGAAGATAATTGCGGGATGTTCTGGGGGTGCCTGAAAACAACTCTCCACAATATTGAAACGGGCATTTACCAACCATTGGGGTGACTCCACACCCTGGGGGCGATCGACGATTTGAGTGTATTTTTCTCGGAAACGAATGCCCAGTCTTTGAATCATCAGTTTCCAGAACTCAGCGCGATTTTGTACCGACCAAGTGTGGAGTTCTGGGTAGGAATTTACCTTGAGTTCCCCCATCAAAGCAGCGATATTGGTGGCTTGAATTTGTTTGTCGGAGGGGAACCAGGCTGGAGGTGGCCCCTGGCTAGAATCCCACTCAGAGAAGGTGGTGTTGTAGAGGAGTTCGTGCAGGGCGAAGGGATGGTTAGGCTTGAGGATTTGTTGGGTGAGATGTTGCCAGCAGTCAGCAGCAGCCAGAGAAGAAAGCCATTGATTAATCTGCGGTAGCATGGTGCTGGCTGCGCTTGTTTCTACACCGCAGTTGATAATCTGCTCGAGGGATAGTTGTTTATTCATTTGCTGTTTTCCCCCTCTGATATGAGTTGGATATAAAAGTTTTTAGTATGAGAAGGATAAGGGACTTGCAATAAAAAAAATGGAGGGATAATTTATTTTTTGGTGTTCCCTAACTCTATTGTAAGCATCACGCTCCCAGACAGGATACTTTTTAAGCCGAGCGATCGCATACTGTATTAACTGTGGTGAGGCTACGATAGCTGCATTCCGGGGACATATTTTCAGGCGTTGCACAAATAAGAAATGAATTATGAACCCCTGCGCTTAAGCAAGCTACAACCCAACCTTGTATTTTAGAAGTATTGGTAGACTGTACTTTTGCAGTAAAAAACGCATTAGTATGAGTGCTAAACTACACAAGTGCAATTGAATAAATAGTTAGGCAACAAAAAAGGATAAAATGAAAAGCTTACAAAACAACACTGTTTGGATAGCAATTGGGCTTGTTATTTCAGGGGTAGTAGGGGCCGTTGGGGTCTTTAGTTGGCTCGATGGATATATAAACCAGAGAATATCGAATTCTAAAATTGTGCTTGTGGAAATTAAAACTAAGGAGTGTAGCGATCCTCGTCCTGGTAAAGCCAATACATGTAAATGTGATAATGGAAATGTGCAACTAGGGTTGAACCATCTCGATGTTAAAGGAGACGACAAAAATACAGAACAAATTGTTAGCATCATATGTGGAAAACCCAGTTTAGTAAGGTAATAGCTTTCATATCCTTACCAGTAAATAATCAGCAACCTACCTTAATTCCACACTTACTCTGCGATCGCTCGCCAGTGAGTCTTGTACCCTTGATTTTGCAAAATCTCCATAATTTGCTGTAGGTGCTCTAGTCCTCGGGTCATTAGTACAAATTCGATGTCTGCGAATTGCAATGGTAAGCTGGTAAATGCCCGTTGATGGTGAACCTCGACGATGTTGGCACCAGTGTCACCAATGCACCGGGCAATATCTGCCAAAACTCCGGGTACATCCCTAATCTCAACTTCTAGGCGAACCAGCCGACCGGAACGAACCATACTCCGTTGGACGATGGTCGAGAGAATTGGTAAATCAATGTTGCCTCCACTGAGAATTATCCCCACCTTACGTCCGACAAAGCGATCGCTATATTTCATCAGTGCAGCTAGACCCACATTGGTCTCTCATGTAGGTTGACAAATATAAACATTATAATGTAAGTTTATTTCTGTAATTAGAATACTTGTTTTTAACTAGACATTAATTAGGCATAATAACCGTAATTAAACTGATTAACAATCAAAATAAAAATCCCAAATAAGTCCACGAATAAAGGTTTGTGAAAAAAAATGCCTATTTTTGGCTAATTAAAAATATAGTGATTCATATTACAAAAAAACACGTAAACTAAAGGGAAAAAAGAAGTTTAACATGGTAAACTTATCTCAATCTCAATATTCAATTCAAGCAAAGATAATTCCTGGTATACGCTACTCAGAGAATGGAGTGGAAATTGATGCAGGTCTTTCATGGCTAGAAATTAAGAAGCACCCTTATGATGTAACCGCATCGACAAATGCATACTTTACCTATGCAGTATGCAAGTGTTATTTTTCATCAGGTGAAACCTATGTCTATCCGCTAAAGGTAAATGAGATTAGGTTGCGCTATGGTGGTGATAGTATTTTCGTAAAATTCGATGAAGTCAATCCTGCCAACAGCAACGTGGAGATACACATAGGCTTATCTTTGTACGAAAGTTAAATCCAAAGGATTCAGGACTTACGCAATTGTCACAATCAGTCATATTATGTCCGGTTAAACACTGATAATTAAATGTAGGTTGGGTAGAACGAAGTGTAGACCCGAAGGGGCTTCTCGCAGAGTAACCCAACAAAAGTTTGATTGTGTTGGGTTTCGTCCCTCAACCCAACCTACAACTCGCGATTTTATTACAAGTAATTATCCGGACTTGATATCATTGATGTGTGATGTTATATCATGTACGGTTAAACAGTTATGATAAAACCTCACGCAGAGACGCAAAGGCGCAGAGAAGTGTGATTTTTTTATCCCAAGCAATTATGCGGACATGATATTACAAGTAGAGACGTTGCACTGCAACGTCTCTACTACTTCTCTTAATATATAAGGGTGCGTTATGACTTTAGTCTTTAGCGAAACCATGCCCGTAGACGCGGAGCGGCTTGCCGCAGGCTAGGGCTATACGCACCAAAACCCTTACAGCATGGTGCCGTACTCTCGCCGATAACACACCCTACGTGTTTTTCAAAAATCAAATAGTAATCCTATAGGTTGGATCGTATTATTTTCGTTCCTTCTGAGTATTTCGTTTTTACCAGGACTTACGCAAAACACATCGTAACTTACTCTGCGATCGCTCGCCAGTGAGTCTTGTATCCTTTGTTCTGCAACATCTCCATAATTTGCTGTAGGTGTTCTAGTCCTCGCGTCATTAGTACAAATTCGATGTCTGCGAACTGCAATGGTAAGCTGGTAAATGCGCGTTGATGGTGAACTTCGACGATGTTAGCACCAGTGTCACCAATGCACCGGGCAATATCTGCCAAAACTCCGGGTACATCCCTAATCTCAACTTCTAGGCGAACCAGCCGACCGGAACGAACCATACTCCGTTGGACGATGGTCGAGAGAATTGGTAGGTCAATGTTGCCCCCACTGAGAATTATCCCCACCTTACGTCCAGCAAAGCGATCGCTATACTTTATTAGTGCAGCTAGCCCCACAGCACCTGCTCCCTCTACGACTGTTTTCTCCACCTCCAGCAACAATCGCACGGCTGACTCAATCTCGTCTTCGTCTACCAAGAGGATTTCATCCACCAGTTCTTGGATAATGGGTAGTGTTAGTTTCCCCGGTGTCTTGACCGCAATTCCTTCCGCCATAGTTGACCTACCGCAGACAATTGGCTCACCTCTGAGGGCTTGTAACATGGAGGGGAAGCGTTTTGTTTGCACCCCCACAACCTGAATCTGGGGCTGAATAGTCTTAGCTGCGATCGCATTACCTGCAATTAAACCACCGCCCCCCACTGGTACCAGCAGAACCTCTAAATCGGGATGCATCGCCAGCATCTCTAGGGCAATGGTTCCTTGTCCGGCAATAATTTGCTGGTCATCATAGGGATGGACAATGTGTAAATTTCGTTCTTGAGCCATTTGCCTGCCCAAGATAATTGCATCATCTAAAGTCTCCCCATGAAAAACTACCTCTGCCCCAAAACTACGTGTCCGTTCCACCTTCACATTGGGTGTAAAATCAGGCATAATAATCACCGTGGAAATGCCTAAACGTTGAGCTTGATAGGCAACTGCTTGGGCATGGTTCCCCGCCGACATGGCAATAATACCCTGCTTTCTTTCGGCTGCGGTTAGGGAAAGCAATTTTACTAAAGCCCCACGTTCTTTGAAAGAGCCAGTAAATTGCAGGTTCTCAAACTTGAGGATTACGTTTGCTCCTGCAATTTCTGATAGCTGTCGCGAATAACGGCAGGGAGTATCCGATGCTTCACCCCGGATTATCTGGGCTGCTTGGCGGATGTCCTCCAAGCTGGGTGATTTGAAAGTTGCAAGTTTCATGTTCAGATGGCTCCATATTGTTTCCCAACCCGGGCAAAAGCCTGAATACATTGGTCAAGGTGGGCGCGGGAATGGGCAGCAGAAACCTGGACGCGAATCCGAGCTTGTCCTTGGGGAACCACAGGATAGCTAAAGCCAATCACATAAATACCTTCATCCAGCAACTTCTCTGCCATCTCCTGGGCTAGCTTGGCATCATAAAGCATAATCGGTACAATCGGGTGAATGCCGGGTTGAATCTGGAAACCACTGGCAGTCATTTGTTCCCGGAAATAGCGCGTATTCTCCATCAAACGTTCCCGTAATTCCGTGGTTTGGTTCAACAGGTCTAGAACCTTGAGGCTAGTATAAACCACCACTGGAGCCACAGAATTAGAAAACAAATAGGGACGCGATCGCTGCCTTAACAACTCAATAATCTCCCTACGCCCGCTAGTAAAACCCCCAGTAGCTCCCCCTAGGGCTTTCCCCAGGGTACTGGTGATAATATCTATACGTCCCATTACTCCGCAATGCTCCATTGAGCCGCGCCCTGTTTTCCCCAACACACCAGTACTGTGACTGTCATCCACCATCACCAGGGCATCGTACTTATCGGCAAGGTCGCAGATTTCTTTCAGCTTAGCAATGTCGCCATCCATACTAAAGACCCCATCGGTAGCAATCAGGCGAATTTTGGCAGAACCAGCCTCTTGCAGTGCCTGTTCCAGTTCCTCCATATTGCTGTGGGCAAAGCGATATCGCTTGGCTTTACACAGGCGAACCCCATCGATAATACTGGCATGGTTCAAAGCATCACTCAACACCGCGCAGTCAGCATCTAACAGCGTCTCAAACAGTCCACCATTAGCATCAAAACAGGAACTGTATAAAATAGTGTCCTCCGTCCCCAGAAACGCCGAAATTTTCCCTTCCAATTCCTTGTGAATAGTTTGGGTACCACAGATAAAGCGCACCGACGACAGACCAAAACCATACTTAGCCAGACCTGCTTGAGCAGCAGCAATCACTTCCGGATGATTAGCTAGACCAAGGTAATTATTAGCACAAAAATTCAGTACTTCCTGACCTCCTTTAACAGCGATCGCGCTATCTTGCGGTGAAGTCAGAATACGTTCTTCCTTGTAAAGACCAGATTCACGGATATCATCGAGAATAGATTGAAAAACACCAGTTGCTGTAGCAAACATAATCGTTTCTCCAAATATTAACTAAGTAATTCCGCAGAAATAATCAAACCCTTCGCGCTCTTCTTAGCGTCTTAGCGTCTTTGCGCGAAATAAAACTATCCCTTCCTACCTGGCGCGAGAGATGTTCGAGCATATCGGCAACAATAGCAGGCAAATCATAACTATGCCGCCAACCCCAATCTGCCCGCGCTTGGGAATCATCAATCACAGATGGCCAGGAATCAGCGATCGCCTGCCGGAAATCAGGCTGATAGTGGCAGGTAAACTCAGGGAGGTGCTTTTGAATTTCCGCCACCAATTCTGCTGCCGAGAAACTAACAGCGGCGATATTGTAGCTAGAGCGGACTGTAATTGCTGCTGGTTCTGCTTGCATCAACTCCAAGATAGCCTTGATAGCATCGGGCATATACATCATTGGTAGGCGAGTTTCTGGGCGGACAAAGCAAGTGTAACTACCATCTTTAATAGCTTGATCAAAAATCTCCACCGCGAAATCCGTTGTACCACCTCCCGCAGGAGTACTATAACTAATAATCCCTGGCAAACGCAGGCTACGTACATCAACGCCGAATTGATGGGCATAGTACTGACAGAGCAATTCTCCCGTCAACTTGGTAATACCATACATAGTGGAGGGTTCTTTGATAGTTGTTTGGGGAGTGTTAAATTTGGGCGTATCAGAGCCAAATACAGCAATAGAACTAGGCCAAAAAACTTGCAATTGAGCAGATTTAGCCGCCTCAAGTACATTCAAAAGACCATTGACATTAACATCCCAACACAGTTGGGGATTATGCTCACCCTTCGCAGATAGAATTCCTGCCAGGTGGTAGATGATACCAATATTATATTGCTCGATCAAGTCTTGAACACCCTGGCTATCCCTGACATCCAAGATTTCATCGGCAAGCAATTTACCCCCCGTGTATGGCACTGCTTGACGATCACTAGCAATTACCTGGGTCGCTCCATATCGCTTTCGCAAGGCTGGAACCAAGTCGCTTCCAATCTGACCTCTAGAACCAGTTACTAAGATTGTTTTCATCGTTCTAGGACTCCACCACATTAATTCTGATTGGTAAACCAAGTTCCAAATTTATCCTCTCCTTCTCTCCCTCTGCGTTCTCTGCGCCTCTGCGGTTTTTTCTTCTACCCCTCATAACTAATGTGGCAGAACATAGTCACGTGTAGACGCAGTTGAGGCGATCGCTATGTAAACCATTCCAGAAAACAGCGATCGCTTCTAGAATCTCCCGTCCTCCTTGGAAGAACTTGGTTTGGTCAAATCTGGGATTAAAGTAAACCGACTCTAATTCTTCCAGAGTGTGCCCAGCATGCTGTGCCTCTACACGATTATGCCAGGAGAAGAATGCCAAACGCAACTGCGGATGACGCGCCTGTTTAATATGGGTCAAGCCATCTTCCAGTTCCTGCCAGAAGCCAGCCGCAGCCCAGTGTTCAACGGCAAAGCTAGCACCCTGGGCAATCTGCGGATCATCACTGCCGTAGAGGCGAATCAGTTCATCGCAAAAGTGTAAGGTTGTAGGTCTGCCGTGCTTGCGCTTGCCGATATCTGCAAAATTCAGCCCCAATCCCTGAGCCACCCCCAGCAGCCATTCAAAATGAGCCGCTCGGAAACGGCAAATACCACCGTCTACCGTACCTTCAGTGCTGACTAATTCCGGATCTCCTTCTCTATCCTTGTCCTCCTCCGTCAGAGCAATGGGGTTAGGAATTGACTGTTCGGGATGGCGGTAAATTACTCCCAGTTCGTTGAGCAATATCTCCCGGCTAGCCCGCGACTGCTGGAGAGTAGGGGAATTGATGACTTTCAACAAAGCTGCAACCAGGAACTGGTTGGAAAAAACAGAGAATTGCTTAATAAAGTGCTGCAACTCTACATCAGTAGCTGTACCGTTTTCAAACCACTTGGTATAGGCATTGTTGATGATAATGGAATGGTGCAATAATTTGCGATCGACTGACTTGAGAAACTCTTGAAAGTCACTCACCTGCTTTTGGGTTAGTTCACCCTGGCGCGAACGTTCTTCAATCCGCGAGGAAATGGTGAGATGAGTTGGGTTTGTTGGGACTTGAGCAATCATGGTATTTTTAATAGTTTAAAAGTGAGTAGTGATATGATGTCCGGCAAATCATCCATAATTTAGGACATGGTGCAAAAATCTGAAATCTCTTTCTCCCCATGCACCCATACAGTCTTAGTAATAAGTCTTTAACTGGACATGATATGAGCGCCCCACAAGGGGGAAGTCACGCATTCACGCATTCACGCATTATTAACCTCCCTTGCAACAAATAAAACAAACACATTATTCTGGTTTGGCTAAAAGCTTTGCTCTATAAGGGTTTGAAAATGTGTTAGTTAGGAGTAGGGGCACGGCATCCACAATTTATTGGTTTATCAAATAACCTTAACCACGCCGTGCCCTTCCAGGTTCGGGGACTTCCAACGCTCTGAATGCAGGGGAAGGGAAAGTCATTATCCACAATTTATTGGTTTATCAAATAACCTTAACCACGCCGTGCCCTTCCAGGTTCGGGGACTTCCAAAGGGAAAGTCATTTTGCTAACAAAAATTGGATAATATCGTTTCCGTTTGTATCGGAATTATTTAAATTTCCTCTCTCTTCCTCTGACTCTGCGTTCTCTGCGCCTCTGTGGTTTTTTTATCATTCCGGTGTAACCGGATTTGATATAATTTATTTTTTGGAGTTCCCTAGGAGAAAGAAAGTAAGACTAATTTTCATTCAGTCTTTGCCAGTAATTACCCGTAGAAAACTAGTTTGAAAATGAGATGGGGAAAAATACTTTGCTGGCTTTCCAGTCTTACGCAAGCCAACTATAAGCATAGTTTTTGTCCTCCAAGGCAATAGCATTGGTCGTCAGCCTCAACGGCTTAAAAGTATCAATCATCACAGCAAGCTCCTCCGTTCGTTCTTTGCCGATCGACCCTTCGTACATCCCTGGGTGGGGGCCATGAGGGATGCCACCGGGATGTAGAGTAATCGACCCTTGCTCAATCCCTTTACGGGACATAAATTTCCCCTCAACATAGTAGATGACCTCATCAGAATCGACGTTGGAATGGTTGTATGGGGCTGGAATCGCCTGGGGGTGATAATCAAACATTCGCGGGACGAACGAACACAACACAAATCCAGGACCATCAAAGGTTTGATGCACGGGCGGTGGCTGGTGTACTCTACCTGTAATCGGCTCAAAGTCCTCGATATTAAACGCAAATGGCCAAAGATGCCCGTCCCAGCCAACCACATCTAGGGGATGATGGTTGTATAAATAGCGACTAATTCCACCACGGGCTTTGACTCGCACCTCAAACTCTCCCTCCTCATCATGGGTAATCAGCGATGATGGCGGACGAATGTCCCGCTCGCAGTAGGGTGCGTGTTCGAGGAATTGACCGTACTGATTGAGATAGCGTTTGGGCGGTTCAATGTGCCCCGATGCTTCCACCACCAGCATTCGCTGTTCTACTCCCTCATCGGGTAGAATCCGCCAAACAACTCCAGTGGGAATCACCAAATAATCTCCCCACTTGTAGCGGATTATTCCATACTGACTCTCCAGTAAACCGCTGCCTTCGTGGATGAAAATTACTTCATCGCCATGGGCAAAACGATACCAGTATTGCATGGGTGAGGTAGGTAAAGCTACGGAAATGCAAACATCTGCGTTGGCTATTAAAGGAACCCGAGTGGCAATGGCATCCCCTGCCGCAGCTAGGGTTGCCGTGCGTAGATGGCGGTGACGCAGGGGACCTGGTTCTTCATAGGAGATGTCTACTTTGCTCTCCAGCAAAATCTTCCTCATCTGAGTGGGTGGGTGCAGGTGGTAGAGCAGGGATTGGATACCCGAGAAACCACGGGTTCCCATCAGTTCTTCGTGATATAAAGAACCGTTGGTTTGGTGAAATTGGGTATGGCGTTTATGGGGAATATTTCCCAGTTTGTAGTAGTAGGTCATGGTTTTACCCTGCTGCTCTGGGGTTTGCCTTAAATCAGTGAACAGTGAACAGTGTTAGCGCAGCACAAGAGTGAAGGAGGCACAGCTATCAATGGGTATGGTGGGGGATTTAAACCCGCCACCAACGCCGACCACCAATTGGTGGGGGACTTAAACGATGCGGATAAACACATCACTCTTGACTGATAACTGATAACTGATAACTGTTAAAGATTTCCTCGCCGCGCTTGCTCACGCTCAATCGCTTCAAACAAAGCTTTGAAGTTTCCTTCACCAAAGCCTTGACAGCCATGGCGTTCAATTATCTCAAAGAACAGTGTGGGTCGATCCTCTACAGGCTGAGTGAAAATTTGTAACAAATAACCATTGCGATCGCGATCTACCAGGATTCCTAGTTCTGCCAGTTGATCGATTGGCTCCTCGATTTTTCCCACCCGCTTTTCTAAGTTCTCGTAGTAGGTTGGGGGAATATTGAGAAACTCGACTCCTGATGCCCTGAGTTGGGAAACCGTCTGGATAATATTGCTGGTTGCACAGGCAATGTGTTGAATTCCAGGACCCTGATTATATTCTAAATATTCTTGTATCTGGGACTTCCGTTTGCCTTGGGCTGGTTCATTGATCGGCAATTTGATCTTACCCGTGCTGTCCTGCATCACCTTGGACATTAAGGCGGAGTACTCTGTAGAAATAGTTTTATCATCAAAATGTACTAATAACTCGAAACCCATAGTATCGGCGAAGAACTTAGCCCATCGCTCCATACCACCCAGTTCGACGTTAGCAACTACGTGGTCAATGTTTGTCAGACCCACTTTGTTCCCCTGAGCCGAGTCTCGAGGCTGGAAACCGGGTGCAAAAACTCCAGTGTAATTACTGCGCTCAACGAACTTGAGCAAAATATCGCCATAGGCTTGAATAGCAGCATAGCGAATTATTCCATATTCATCTTGTTCTTCAGTGGGAGGAATTGCTCCCACTGCACCCCGCCCGGTGGACTCCCGGTAGGCAATGGCAGCATTGGGAACTTCCAGGGCAATCACAGCTATGCCATCCCCGTGCTGGAGGGCGCTTTTGCAAATGGGATGATTTGGACTCAAGCCGCTACTTAACACAAAACGAATCTCTCCTTGCTCCATGACATAAGAAGCCGTTTTGCGCTCACCTGTTTCTAAACCTCGATAGGCTGTGTTGGTAAATCCGAAAGCTTGGGAGTAAAAGAGTGCAGCTTGTCTGGCGTTACCTACGTAGAATTCTAGATGGTCGAATCGTTGAATGGGAAAAAAATTGTTCATGATAATTCCTCCTTTTAAGAAATACAGTAATTCAGTAGGAGGGAAGAATTAAGAGAGTGATATCAAGTTCGTCTAATTAGTTATCACAAAAATCTTGCAGACTTCTTCGTATTTTTGCGTCTACTCTGCGGTTTCTGCTTTGCAGTAGGTGTCTAATATGCTTTTGCGTTAAATTAATTTTGAACCTATTTTCAGTATAGATCATTAACTAATAAACTTGATTTGGCATACATAATAAACTTTGGTTAAACTTCATTTAACTTGAGAGCCGTAGTCCTGAAGTAATACGTAATAAGTAATAGGTAATAAGTAATATAGTGGTTCCCACTCAAATTAGATACACCATTAGACAGAATTTCCTAGCCTTTCAACTGCAAGTATGTATGTCACCAGATAGAGAAATGCTTTTTCATGAATTTTGACGAGTCGCAGGTGTTTAGATCCCCGACTTCTATCCTAGGAATTGCTACAATGTGCGGATATTGATTCAGAAGTCGGGGATCTGTTCCCTAGCCATCAGAACTAATGAGACGCACTATTAGATTTATATTGGTGAATTCTGAGTTAGCATTATTGTAGTCAGGAGAATATAGCACTACGCAATTAGGTTAGCCCTTCGACTTCGCTCAGGGCTAACGGTGAGCGAAGTCGAACCGTTAGGACATTGTTGAATGCAGCAAACCTATGAACAGTAAACTTATTACTTATTACTTATTACTTATTACTTATTACTTGCGCGTAGCGCTATATCTCCAATGCTAGCATCGGTAAAAACCCTTTTCTCATCAATTGTTGACTACGCCGGACTTTTCCCCCCGGCGAAACTTACTATGGGAGAAGCGATCGCTAATTATGCTCGCTATCAAATGGCCTCCCACCACTGGATGTTAGGTAACTTTGTACTACCAGCGTCTCGGTTAAACGAGTTTGAACAACAGCTGTTAAAGTTACCCTTAGAAGGAAGTAAAACTAGACACTGGCGGCTGAGTGTAATTATCTCTCAAGAAGTGGAGTTGGCGATCGCTCAAATTCAATCTTTGCATGACAACCACAAAATAGCGATCGCCTCCCTAGAATTTCCGCCCCTTTCCCCTAGAGAAATTGATCGAATACTTCCTTATCTTCCTCCTAAGGTTGAGGCATTTTTTGAAGTCCCCTACAGTGGAGACTTGCAGACATACTTAACTGTGCTGCAACGCCCTGGTGTGTCGGCTAAAATTCGCACTGGTGGCTTAAGTGCCGAGGCATTTCCCAGTATGTCTGCGCTTTATCAGTTTATCTTTGCTTGTGCCCAAGCTCAAGTTCCCTTTAAAGCAACCGCCGGACTGCATCATCCCCTACCAGGAAAGTATCCCTTAACATATGAGCCAGACAGCCCTAAAGCGGCGATGCATGGCTTTCTAAATGTAGCAGTCTTAGCGGTGCTGGTTTATTGGCAGAAGGTAACAGCACAAGAAGCCCTAGCAGTTCTTCAGGAGTCTGCAATCGACAGTTTCCAATTTTCAGCAGATAGCATTACCTGGAAAGAACGCCAATTGGACATCTGGGAGCTACAAAAGGCTCGGCAAAGTTTCTTTCGTTCCTTTGGTTCCTGCTCATTTCAAGAACCCATAGAATCACTCAAGGAACTGAAACTGTTAAACTAGAAGTAAAGGAGGTCAGGTTTCCTATGACTGCACCTACAGAAATCCGTAAAAAAGCGATCGCGCTACTGGAACAATTACCGGGAAAATCTTTAGTAAGGGCAGTTGAATTTTTGGAAGTCCTTTCTCACGAGACTTTACAAGTATCAGAAACGCCAAAGCCAGAAGCCAGCGAAGCAGCTTTACTGGAAATTATTCAACATCGTCTGTCTCCCGAAGAACAAGAAAGATTGGCTTATCTGCGTCAGCAAAACGAGATTGGAGAAATTACAGACACTGAGCATCAAGAACTACTAATGTATGTTGAGCGTGTTGAACAACAAGATGCTGAACGTGCAGAAGCATTGATTAAATTGGCTCAACTTCGTAAGGTTGATTTGAAGGTGCTAATTAACGAGTTCTTGCCTAAACACAGCAACGTAGCCTAATGTCAGATGAAGATACGTTGAATAATGTCGTTGAGGTTAGTAGGGTTTGCCATTTATCGGAGTTTTTTAGTTGTATTTTAGATAATAAAATACTTAATTTTATCAAGCTTCCACATATTCACATAAAGTAGTTGGCTCAGGAATAGGTAACCCTGATTCTCGTAATCCTTCCAGATGAAAAGCAATTGCTTCTTTTATTTGCTGATTAACTTCTTGAATAGTTGCACCAGTAGCTACACATCCAGGTAAATCTGGCACATAAGCTGAATAGTTTTTTGCTGCTTTTTCAATCACAATTGCATAACGCATTAGTTCTCCTCTTCTTCTTTTGTTTCTGTTGTTGATTCGCTACTTTGTATTTCTTCTTTTAATTTAGCTTGTTTCAAAATGCTATTTAAAGTTCCTGGCGCTAAATCATCAGATAATTTTCCTGGAACTGTTACCAAACCTGATTTTGTCGTGTGCTTATACTGGCGATAACTCCCCCTAGTTATTGCAAGATACCAACCATCTGCTTCTATTAGTTTAATAATTTCACGAACTTTCATTTATTCTTAAACAGTTTATAAATAAGCTTTATTTTATAGTGTATGCAACTAAAATCATCTTTCCCCCTCCTGACAGTGGTAAAGGGGGTAAGAGGTGGGGTATTTTGTTGAAACCCTTACCACTGGAGTTGATACTCGCTTATGAGCCGTTCCATCGATCAAACCCACGATCCAAATTTGCGTAGTTGGGTAGAATCTGCCAATCAAAAAGATACTGATTTCCCCATTCAGAACTTACCTTTTGGCGTGTTTCGACATCAAAGTAGCACCCAAAGCTCACGAATTGGGGTGGCGATTGGCGACCAAATCCTAGATTTGACCTCATGTTACCAGTCAGGACTACTCCAGGAACTCCCCGAACAGTTGCAATCAGCCTGCACGGCTTCTAACTTAAATCCCTTGATGGCTCTAGGAAGTTGGGCTTCGTCGGCGTTGCGTACTTGTCTGAGCGAATTGCTACGATGGAATGGGCAAAAGCCCTCGTCAGAGACAAAATTGCTGGTGCCAATGGGAGAAGCTGAACTTTTATTACCTGCCAATATTAGTGATTACACTGACTTCTACGCTTCTATTTTTCACGCCACCAACGTTGGCAAGCTATTCCGTCCCGACAATCCCTTGCTCCCTAACTACAAATACGTTCCCGTTGGATACCACGGACGCGCTTCCTCCATTGTACCTAGTGGCACCCCTATCAAGCGTCCCCAGGGTCAGCGAAAACCTCCTGAAGATAGTGTCCCTCGTTTCGGTCCTTCTGTGTTTCTAGACTACGAGGTGGAGGTCGGCTTCCTGATTGGTGCTGGCAATGAGCTGGGACAGCCCGTCTCTATTGATACCGCAGAATCACACGTATTTGGACTTTGTCTAGTGAATGACTGGTCAGCACGGGATATCCAAGCTTGGGAGTACCAGCCCCTGGGTCCCTTCCTAGGCAAGAGCTTCGCCACCACAATTTCTCCTTGGGTAGTGACTCTGGAAGCTCTTGCACCTTTCCGTTGTCCGGCTTTTTCTCGTTCTCAGTCAGATCCCCTACCCCTACCTTACCTCTCTGACTCAATTAATACCACACTGGGTGGAATAGACCTAACGGTGGAAGTGCTACTTAATTCGGCACAGATGCGAGAACAGGGGATAGAGCCGTTGACCATGAGCCATGCTTCTTTCAGACAAATGTACTGGACAATGGCTCAGATGATTACTCACCATACCAGTAATGGCTGCAACCTCCGTCCTGGAGACTTGCTAGCTAGTGGAACAGTTTCTGGTGCTGAATCAGGTTCCCAAGGATCTCTGCTGGAAATCACTCGGCGTGGTTCCCAGCCCATCAGATTGGCAACAGGTGAGATGCGAACCTTCCTGGCTGACACAGACGAAGTCATCATTCGCGGATACTGCGATCAAAAAAACTATGCCAGAGTGGGGTTCGGAGAGTGTCAGGGCATAGTTATTGCCGCCGAGTCAATCAATTTTGGATTTTAGATTCATCCCATGCCTAAAGGATACTGTTGGTGAATCAGGGGTATCACCCTCTTGGAGTGGGGGAGTGGGGGAGTGGGGGAGTGGGGGCAGAAAAAACAAGTCCAAATTATTCCAATAATTCCT
>JASJDS010000288.1 GCA_030065055.1 Calothrix sp. MO_192.B10 | reverse complement strand
ACCTTCCCCTAAACCTGAATAATGGTAAGAAGCTTGTTATGACAAAACAACTACAATTGAGGAGCCGTGTGAAGGGGCAACTTTCACGCACGGTTTTGAAGACCAACGGAGGAGGCAACAAATCCGTTGAGTTTAACCCAATTCGGCACAGAGAACGAAAACAGGTTCATTTTGGTTTTAGAACTGGCGACATTGTTAAAGCCATTGTTACTACTGGAAAGAAGATTGGCGAGTACATTGGTCGAGTGTTATGTCGCAGGTCAGGGAGTTTTGATATTGTCACCAAAACAGGACGAATTGCAGGTATTAGCCAGAAATTTTGTATATCAATTCACAAAAAGGACGGTTACTCGTATGGATTCTAAGATATTTGCACGGCGAATAAATGAGCCACCTGCATGGGCGGGTTCTCCGACTTGTGCAGAGTGGCGTTCGCCTGTGGCTTCCTCCCCATGTTTAGAAAACAGGGGCTTCCGCCACGAGGAGGTTTGGTGATAGTTGATAACTTTGATAAATTGAGTGGATAAACTCTACTGGCTTAACCAAATTAAATTGCAAGATCGCGCTCAGGTAGGTGAGGTAGCCTTTAATTTGAGCAAACTGATGCAGCGTGGTTATCCAGTTGTACCAGGTTTTGCGATCGCTGCTGAGGTTTTCAGGGAATTTCTCGAAAATCTCAATAACTCTGAAGCTCTAATCGCTGATTTACCATATTCTTCTCTCCACTTAGATATCAATAATTGGCGACAACTACAACAGGTATCTCAACAGTTACGTCAAGAAATCTTGACGGCGGAAGTATCTTCCCAGTTAGTCAATAATATTTTCCAAGCAACTAGGGAGTGGGATCTACCAGTGCTGATTTTACGCCCTAGTTTAATGACTCCTAGCACTAAGGTTGGATTGGGAAACCCATCTGGACTATTACAGTCAATTTTTTGTCCTTGCCAACCAGAAGCGATCGCTCAAGCTTTAAAACAAAGTTGGAGTCAATTATTCCGCGCTCGCAGTCTATTATATTGGCAAAAAGCAGGAATTAACCTCCAACAAATCAATTTAGCTGTTTTGGTGCAGCCAGTCTACGATGCTATTGCTAGTGGATTATTGAACGCCAATGATTCTCATTGGGAAATTCAAGCCACCTGGGGACTAGGTATAGCCCTCACCCAAGGGGAAATCTCACCAGATATTTATCATATTCAAAAGGAAACTGGTACAGTTGCGGAGCAAACACTAGGTAATAAAATCCTGGCTTATAGTTTAGCTGAATCCGCAGATAATTCCCCCAATAATCCCCACAATACCACCATTGCAGTTGAGAATCCTTGCTTGAGGGCATATCTACTAGAATCACCCCAGCACCAACAGTATGCTTTACTGGATGAACAGTTACAAGCAATAATTGATACTGGCAATCTACTAGTTAATGAAGTAGGAGAAAACTTTACCCTAGAGTGGACTATTGGCAATATTCATTCCACACCCCAGCTATATCTGACACAAATTAGTATTTCTCAATCTGTAGTTACTCCTAATTTTCAAATCATTCAAGGCATTGGAGCAGCTACAGGAAGGGAAACCGCAAAGGCTTGGGTAATTGTGTCACCGGGTGAAAAACCAGAGCAAATACCTGCTGGAGTAATTTTAATTGCCCCTGAAGTTGCTCCTCACTGGTTGCCAATACTACAAAATATATCAGGTATTATTACTGAGCAGGGTGGATTAACTAGCCATGCAGCCATTCTCGCCAGGGAATTGGGTATTCCCGCCGTTGTCAGTGCAAAGGATGCTACTATGATAATTCAAAGTGGCGAACAATTATTAATTGATGGCGATCGCGGAGAAGTTTCTCGCTTGGGTAGTAGGGAAAATGAAGATAGAGGAACTTGGAGAACTCCCAGTCCTCAAAGTTTGAATAATCAAGTTATAGATTTATCTGCAAATTCGACTGCCGATGTCAATTTATCTGTTCATCCACCCATAACTGCAACTCAGTTACTATTGAATCTCAGCCAAAGTAGTTTAATTGAGCGAGTGTGTTCTTTACCAGTAGATGGGGTGGGACTGTTACGCTCAGAATTAATGGCACTGAGTATCTTGGAAGGACAGCATCCCAACACATGGTTAGAAGCTGGACGGAGAGGACAATTACTGGAATTCTGGCGATTAGAAATTTTGGAATTTGTCCGTGCTTTTGCCCCCAAGCCAGTTTTTTATCGCTCCTTAGATTGGCGATCGCAGGAATTGTCAGGCAGGTTAAAATCTAGTAAATCTTTATCACACCCCATGTTAGGGGAACGGGGAACCTTTAGCTACTTGACAAATCCCCAACTATTTGAATTAGAATTACAAGCCCTAGCTACCTTACAAGCTGCTGGGTATAATAATATCCGCTTAATTTTACCTTTTGTTCGCACCGTAGAAGAGTTTACTTTTTGCCGCCAAAAAATTGAATTAGCTGGTTTAACTCAGAACCCAGAGTTTCAATTGTGGATGATGGCAGAAGTTCCCAGTGTTCTATTGTTACTTCCAGAATACGTCCAAGCAGGAGCACAGGGAATTTCCATTGGTACTAATGACCTAACTCAGTTACTGTTGGGTATAGATAGGGAACAGGGAGCCTTTGCCAAAAAGTTTGACGAACGTCATCCAGTGGTGATGCAAGCCATATCTCAGTTAATTCAGATGGCTAGGGATGCTGGTATTCCTTGCTCCATCTGTGGACAAGCCCCGGCATTATATCCAGAAATCATTGAAAAATTGGTAGAATGGGGAGTTACATCTATTTCCGTGGAACCAGAAGCAGTAACTAGAACCCATCAAGCGATCGCTCGTGCAGAACAAAAACTGATTTTAGAAGCAGCACGGCGACAACTTAAGAAGGATTGCTGAAAAGTATCAATTCTCGCAACCAAGGATGAAAATATCTCAAGTGCGGCTCCCACACCTAAGCTGTCAGCTGTCAACCTTGAAGAAGGAAGAAGGAAGAAGGAAGAAGGAAGAAGGAAGAAGGTTTGAGTGGGGTTTTGAGATAGGGATTCTCACCCCAACTCAAAACGGACAACCCATAGGGGATGGTACACAACCAAGGATGAATATATCTCAACTGCGGCTCCCACATTTAAGCTGTCAACTGTCAACTAACAACTAACAACTAACAACTAACAACCATTTTCAAGCTAGTTGAAGAATTGAGTAGTTAAACAAACTAGAATGATGTTGTCAGTAGCAAAACTGCTATTTATTACCTTGCCTGGGAATTTGTTATGAGCATAAAAACTGTATCTACACAACCATTTACAGACCAAAAACCGGGCACATCCGGATTACGTAAGCGGGTTAAAGTATTTCAACAACCGAATTACCTGGAAAACTTTGTCCAATCAATATTTAACAGTTTAGAAGGCTACCAAGGACAGACCCTAGTTGTGGGTGGTGATGGTCGCTACTACAATCGCCAAGCTATCCAAATTATCGTGAAAATGGCCGCTGCCAATGGATTTGGCAGGGTTTTAGTCGGTAAAGATGGTATTCTATCTACTCCTGCTGCATCCTGCGTAATTCGCAAAAATAAAGCCTTTGGCGGTATTATTCTTTCGGCTAGCCATAACCCCGGTGGTCCGGATAATGATTTCGGGATCAAGTACAACATTGGTAATGGGGGGCCAGCACCGGAGAAGGTAACAGAGGCAATTTATACCCATAGTAAGGAAATTACTAGCTATCAAATTCTTGCTGCTGAGGATGTGAATCTAGATCAATTGGGAACATCTCAATTGGGTTCCATGCAGGTAGAAGTGATTGATTCCGTCGCTGATTATGCCGATTTGATGGCATCCCTATTTGATTTCGATCTAATTCGCAAATTCATTGCTGATGGCAAATTACGGATGTGTATAGATTCTATGCACGCCGTGACTGGGCCCTATGCCATTGCCATATTTGAAGAACGGTTAGGGGCACCCATTGGCACTGTACTAAATGGTACACCTTTAGAGGATTTTGGTGGTGGACACCCAGACCCTAATTTGGTATATGCCGACAAACTAGTTGAGATTTTATACGGAGAAGGGGCACCAGATTTTGGAGCTGCTTCCGATGGAGATGGCGATCGCAATATGATTTTAGGGCGTAAGTTCTTTGTTACTCCTAGTGATAGCCTTGCCATACTGGCGGCAAATGCTAAGTTAGTTCCTGGTTATAGTTCTGGTTTAGCAGGAGTTGCCCGCTCTATGCCTACCAGTCAAGCAGTTGACAAGGTAGCAGCGAAACTAGGGATGGATTGTTATGAAACCCCCACCGGCTGGAAATTCTTCGGTAATCTCTTGGATGCGGGTAAAGCTACCCTTTGTGGTGAGGAAAGTTTTGGTACTGGTTCCAACCATGTCCGGGAAAAAGACGGGTTGTGGGCGGTGTTATTCTGGCTGAATATTCTGGCGGTGAAACAGCAATCTGTAGAGTCAATTGTCCAGGAACACTGGCAAACCTATGGACGTAATTACTATTCTCGTCATGACTATGAAGAGGTGGATGCGGAAAAAGCCAACACCTTAATGGCAAATTTACGTTCTTTAGTACCCACCCTCAAAGGTAAACAATTCGGTCAGTATCAAGTAGCATATGCCGATGACTTCAGTTATACCGACCCCATTGATGGTAGTGTGAGTCAAAAACAAGGGATTCGCATCGGTTTTAGTGATGGTTCGCGGATTGTATTTCGCCTTTCTGGCACAGGAACCCAAGGTGCAACCTTGAGAATTTATTTGGAAAGCTATGAACCAGATGTGGCTAAACAAAACCTCGATCCCCAACAAGCACTGGCTAACTTAATTACTTTGAGTGATGAGATTGCTCAGATTCGCCAGATGACAGGAAGGGAAAAGCCAACTGTAATTACCTAAGATTTAATTTTACAACTCTCTGAAGAAACACTCCTTCGGAGTAAGTGAGTAGTGAGTAGTGAGTAGTGAGTAGGTAAAGGTGTTTCTTCCATTCATAGTGAGGGAATTTAATTCTTTATTACTTATTACTTATTACTTATTACTTATTACTTATTACTTATTACTTCCCCCTCGTGGGAGTGCTTTTAAGAAACACGGGGAAATAGTATGTGCTGGTAATTGGTAATTGATGATTGGCGATCGCTTTTGGACCAATTACCTATTACCCATTACCAGCATATCTATGTTATGCCAATTTATAATCAAGTGGTTTAATGGGAAACCTGTTCATCCTCATCAAATTGTTCCCGGCTTTCTAAGGATGAATTAGTGAGCGATCGCTCATGTTCAAGTTGATTCAATAAAGATAACACCTTAGTGCCTCGCTCTA
This sequence comes from Calothrix sp. MO_192.B10, assembly GCA_030065055.1. Classification (GTDB taxonomy): domain Bacteria; phylum Cyanobacteriota; class Cyanobacteriia; order Cyanobacteriales; family Nostocaceae; genus Calothrix_A. The sequence goes on along the minus strand of JASJDS010000288.1, from coordinate 1,152 downwards.
TGGAGTGATCCTCAATAAAAATCACCTCTGGGGTTCGACGCAAACGTACCCTGGCACCCAATTCACTGCGGACAAAACCCGTCGCCGACTTTAAGCCCGCCATGGTTTCTGCCTTTGCTGCCTCTGTACCATAGATACTGACATAGATTTTGGCGTGTTGCAGATCGCCGGACACATCCACATCAGTAATACTAACCATACCCATACCTACTCGGTCATCTTTGATGCCATTGAGTAGCATTTGGCTAACTTCCCGTTTGATTAATTCTGCAACTCGGGAAACGCGGCGATTTGTAGCCATAAAACTCAGCCTCCTAACAGAGGGTGTACGACAGAAAGAGATAGAAACTGGGGAAACAACCCCTGTTCTTACCCCAGGTTAAATTGTACTCAAACCCAGCATCGCACGGAGAGTTAGAGTTACAAAGACCAAACTACCAGCGAGTAAGCCCAAAAGAGCAACTAAAGTTACTGGACGTTTTGCCAAAGAACCTAATGGTGCGAACGTATTTAGCAAGACACCTAAGAGAGTTGTAACAAAGTAACGAACGTAGCGCAGTACATTATTCCAAAATCCATCAAACATTATCTTTTTAAGCTTTTTGATATAGACTATACAATTGTTTTTTCTGTTAATTGTTCCATCTAATTGTAATCTATCCCCAGACAAATTACTCAACTCAGATGTAATATCTATAGGAATCGGATTTGATTTATGAAATTACTCGTGAAGGTAGGGAGTAGGTACTTGTAGCGACTGTCTTAATTGTCAAGCGATCGCTTGATTGGTTAGGTTTCAATTCGTTCAACCCAACCTACATTTTATTCCCTGCTAAAGTTTGATTCCTCAATGTAGAGGTTTTCTCTCTACAAGAGCTAACAAAAAGACAACTTACAATGATTATTAGAAGATTCACACTCCCATTGGTGTTAACAACTGTGGGATGACTACTGTATCGGGTAAAACCTCTATCCAGACTACTGCTCCACAGGATAAGGGATTATCTGGTTGATACACTATTCGACATGAACCCTTTATCTGGGCTATATGGCAATAGGTTTTTCGATTGCCCTGTCTAATGGTAATTACTGGTTCAAGAGTTTTGTGCTTGCGGTTGTGGTTAATTTGGTGTTTATTTACCTGAATCTTAG
>JASJDS010000287.1 GCA_030065055.1 Calothrix sp. MO_192.B10 | reverse complement strand
ATTTATTTATGGAACGAAGTAAAAACATTTGTTTCGATACAGGTAGTGCAAGAAACAATACGTCCGTAATCTTATCCCCTCAATTTATTTATGGGGATTATCTTTTTACTTTTTACTTTTATCTTTTTACTTTTTAAAACTAATCTGCTTAAACGAGTAATTTGATTTCTAAAATTTCCCCATTGAGGACTTTCACGTAATCTACAAACTCCCTGTATGCAATCCGTTTTTCTGGAAAAGATAGACTATTCCAGTATTCGCGATCGCTAAAGCAAATAGTAAACATTTCTTGTAATTCATCATTGATCTGTTTGCTCACAACTTCTTTCTGTTCTATGGTTTGTATCTCTAGTAAAGTTTGCTCAATTGCTGACTGAATAATTGGATTTTGGGGCATTTGCCTCAGTGCTTGCAGCTGCTCTCGTCTGGCAATTATTTCTGGGTCATCTTTTTCTTTGATAACTAAATTCGTCACAGTGTAATTTTGAACTGTTTCATATCTAGAAATCAGTGCTGTATCAATTGCAGTTAGGATTTCATCCAAATAACTGCTAATTTTATGATTACAAAAAGACTTACCTAAATTCTCGCGTTTTTTACAACGTACCCTGACTCTATGATTTGCCCGTCGTTGGACGAAAAAACATTTATAACCACAACAACCACAGATAATTTGACCCGTTAGTGGTAATATTTCATTATTTTTTTTCACATTACCGTAGCAAAATTTTGATTTATTATCTGCCAATTTTTGATAAATCTGCTTAGCTTTAGCTGGAGAAATTAAAGGCGGGTGGGTATCTTTATATATTTCCCATTTCTCCGGTTTATTAATATTCCCATGTATATTATATGCAGTGTGCCCTTGCAAAACCGGACTAGTCATCCAATACCGCAAACCAGCCGCAGTCCAGGAAATATTATATTTCTCCAACACGTACCGCGCAGTACTTCTTAAAGTTGATAAATCCAGTAAAAAATAATCAATAATTTCATTAGCGATCGCCCATTTGCTATTACCAGATTCATCCAACCTCATATCCGGTGCATATTTCTCATCAACCCGATAATAACCAAATGGAGGTCGCGGTGATGCCTTCTTTTGCTCCCGAAAATAAGCCATCCCGTGTTTAATCCGGTTTTGCAACAACCTGGATTCAAACTCCGCCAAACCAGCCATTTGGTTGACAGAAAACCAGCCGAAAGGGGAGGAAGTATCCACCGGAGCATCCAGAACTATGAGCTTTACCCCATACTCCTCTAGAGTAACCATAGTTCTGTGAATCGTAATTACCGAGCGTGCCAAACGGTCAATTCTAGTAATTACTAACTCACTCACCCCACCCTGCTTGCACATCGCCAGCATTTGATTAAATTGCGATCGCTTATCCGAACGTCCAGATTCCACATCCGCAAAAATCAAGGCAGCACCAGCTTTTTCCACCCGTGCTGTCTGTTGTTCTAAAGCATCCGTTTCCGCTTGTTCCCCCGTGGAAACCCGAACATAACCTATCCGCATATTTGAATTTTGGATTTTAGATTTTAGATTTTAGATTTTTAATTTTGAACTACTTTACAAGAAACTTTTGTTGCATCTGCACCCCTCACTCCAGGGCGCAAGCCTCGCGCCCCTACTCCCTCACTCCTTCCCTCCTTCACTCCTTCCCTCCTTCACTCCTTCCCTCCCTCACTCCCTCACTCCCTCACTCCCTCACTCCTTCACTCCCTCACTCCTTCCCTCCTTCACTCCTCCCCACTTGTCCATATAGTCAAAACAACTAGAGTCAGCTTTGGGGTCACAACCCACAATCATAATGCGCTGACCCATTTCTGCCAAATGTATTAATGTATATACTAAGAACAGTTCGTGAGTAACTTAATATATAAGCCATTTAGTTATGCACAAACATTATCCTGCTTAAAAATGAAGTAAAATTTTAAGTCAAAATTAAGTCATGGCATCACCAGGGGAAAAGTTTAGCCTACCAGCTACAACCGATGGAAGCTATATAGGACGTATGAAACAGAAAGAAGCACGAGAGAAGATTTTATCTTCCCAATTCCATGAAGAGTTAGAAGGATTAAAATCTCGTCTTAAACAATCTAAAACCAAGGTAGGTATAAAAATTTCTGGCGGCACTATCCAACTACAAGCAACCCTACCCCCTAAATCAGGAAATGGTAAGAATAAGCAAGCCCTAATTAGCTTAAACATTCCTGCTAATTTGAATGGTTTGAAAACTGCTGAGGAGGAGGCTTATGAACTAGGTAAGTTAATCGCTCGCAAGCAATTTGAGTGGAATGATAAGTATTTGGGAAGGAAAGCAGTAAAACAGGAAATAAAAACAATTGGGGAATTATTAGAACCATTTGAGAAGGAATACTTTAAAACTAGACCGCAAACCCTAAAGAGTCAAAACACATTCAATAATTACAAAATATATTTACGTAACTATGTTGGACTCCAAACTCTAGCAACCGAACAAGAACTCCAATACGTAATAGACACCTTGCCAGACTGGAGTATCAAAATTTGCATATCAGCTATCAATGTTTTAGCTGAAACTTTGACGTTGGGCTTTAGAGTTAAGCTAAATAGAAAAATTGAAAAAAACAAGCAAACTAGAAATATACCAGACGATAAATTAATTGAAAAATCATATAACCTTTTTGATCAATATGCTCTTAAAAAGCGCAACCATAACCTAGGATGTTGGAATAAAGATAGTAATTGGTTGTTATATCAGTGGTGCTATGGAATGCTAGCAGTTTTTGGTTTACGTCCGCGAGAACTTTTTGTCAATCCTGATATTGATTGGTGGTTAAGCGAAGAGAATATAGACTTGACATGGAAGGTACATAAGGATTGTAAAACTGGTGAAAGACAAGCATTACCATTACATAAACAATGGATTGAGGAATTTGATTTAAGAAATACAAAATATTTAGAAATGTTGAAAGAGATGACATCTCAAGAATTAAGTTTCCAACAAATAACTAACTTAACCAGAAGTGTTTCTCGCTGGTTTAGACAAGTCGAAATGGACTTTACTCCTTATGACTTGCGTCATGCGTGGGCAATCAGGGCGCATTTACTAGGAATTCCAATTAAAGCAGCAGCGGATAATTTGGGACATACTGTACAAATACATACAGAAACTTATCAACGTTGGTTTTCTCTAGACAACAGAAAACGAGCTATTAACGAAGCATTAAACAAGAAAGATGAAGTAGAAACACTACGGGATGAAGTCCAGAGATTGAAACTTGAAAATGAAAAGCTGAAAATTGAACTTGAGCGTTATCGGCTAGGTAATAGTATAAAAATATAGCTTAGATATAGGCAGGACTTACGCAATTGTCACAATTGGTGGTTGGTGCGTGACGTTATAAGTCTTGGGGAATACCAAAAAATCAATTATCCTGTAGGGGCACGGCATCCACAATATTCTTCTATAGGTTGTAAGCTGACTAATGCCGTGCCCACCTCAACCGAATTAAGAAAATGTCCTAACCTGATTTGGTACTGCTATAATATTCATTTTTTCTTTTCGCCATTTATCCACGCTTTTTTTAACAGCTTCTATTTCTGCAAAATCTACTTGCATAGTTGCAGCTTCAAATTCGACACCTAAAGCAGTACTGACTTCGAGAATTTCTCCAAAACTGGCAGATTGATAATCTGTATCCTCATACTCTTTAACTCTTTGTTCATCAATTCCTAAAATATCAGCCAGTTCTTGTTGACTCATTTTTGCTGCTATCCGAGCTTTTATTAATCCATCTGGCAGCTTATTTAAAGAATTAATTTTAATTTTCAAAGGTGTGCTGGTGTCGCAATTAATAAGTTTTTCGTATTCTGTAATTTGTTCTTTTAAATCGTCAACTTGACTTTGATAAGAGTCTCTGTGAAGTTGACAACGCTTTGGTTCTGCTTTTAAATCTTCATTACTATCCAATTCTGCTATAGACTGTTCAAAGCGTTGCAACCAATCTAAGGAATGTTGATATTGTTGCTCGTTTTTGATTATCATGGATTCCACCTTTGTAAATCTATAGCAATAATTCCTTTGGGGTGCATCCCAGTTTTTATTTTTCAATAAAAGAATAAGTGTCATTGCGAGGAGGAACGACGAAGCAATCCCATGGTTTTGTTCTTAGTGAGAGATTTTGCGATTGCTTCACTCCACTTCGTTACGTTCGCAATGACGTGCAAAAAAGTGGGATCATCCCATTCCTTTGTGCGTATTCATTCTGGTATCAAATTGAAAAAAATCTATAGGATTACTATTTGATTGTTGAAAAACACGTAGGGTGTGTTATCGCGTAGCGTAACGCACCATCCTGTAAGGGTTTTGGTGCGTATAGCCCTTCGGGCATGGCTTTGCTAAAGACTAAAGTCATAACGCACCCTACAGATACGGAATTTTATTCAAAAATCAAACCGGATTCCTATATATAGGCTGTACCGGAATCATTAGCGGGATAATTTGACGGAAAAATTTCACCCTTGTACTTGATTTTTTGTGACCCACGACCCAGGGTAAAATTCAATAAAGTAGGAGCAATAGATTCTAGGTAATTTATATCAACTCCATTGTCCTCCCAACAAGCATCAAAATCACCAGGTTTTTGTTTACTGGTGACGAAACTACCATCAATATAAATCGTTCTACAACCTGCTGCTTTTAATTGTGTCATTGCCAGTTCTAGACCGTCTATCATGCGCCGTCTAGTCAAATTTGTACCAAATCTTTCTTGAAATTCCTCCCATTCTGCCCAATGTACCCCTGGTGGTAAATTGCCATTTTCGTCAAACTCTGGAATCACTTTCTTACACCCTAACACAGTTTAACTGTACAGGGCGATCGCGTCCTTTGAATAGCTGGGATGAATGCTAGAGCATAAGATTGAGCGTGACGAGACATCGGGAATACTTGAAACTGCTGTTTTGAGATACTGGGATTACGTAGTTGATAAAACAGCCACACCACCTACTGAGTACGACACACCCTTCGGGGAAGTCAAAAGTCAAAAGTCAAAAGTCAAAAATAAGTATTTTCAGACTCTTATTGTATCCATACTTGAGCTTTGGTATACTTTTTAGCATGATCACCCCAACAGGGGAAATCAAAAGTCAAAAGTCAAAAGTCAAAGTTATTAAATCCCCTCCCAACGAATGAAACTAGCACATTTTTATTGCTTGGCTAAAAACCTTGCTGTATAAGGGTTATAAAATATGCAAGTTAAGAGTAATTATATCCCAATTTCTGAGGTGAACGTTTGAATTTGCTGTTAGGATAACAAAGCTTTGTTCATATCTAGATAAACAACCAGGCACATCTAGATTATTGGCTAATCAGTTATTTAGAGCAGGAACTTCAATAGGTGCTAATATCGAAGAATCTCGTTCCGCAGAGAGTGATAAAGATTTTATCAGTAAACAATCAATAGCTCTTAAAGAAGCAAAAGAAACAAGATATTGGTTAAGGCTGTTAATTAAATCAGAAATGATGACTGAGACACAAGTAGAAAAACTTTTAGATGAGTGTGAACAGTTAATTAAAATTATTGCTAAATCAATCGTAACGACTAAAGGAAAGTTAGAAAAATAAACTTTTGACTTTTGACTTTTGACTTTTGACTTCCGCGAAGCGGCGGGTATCGAATTCGCCAAAAGCCTATGAACTCGTAGAAATTTCTTTAGAAACAAATCTTTATAAAGAACTGGAACGGCTATATGTTACAGTTTACAAGTCGCAACGCGAGAAAAGAACCCCGTACCGCCCGCACCCAATACTCTACGCAACCGTAAACCGGAAAGGGTAACCGAAATGCTACCGGGTAGTCCCCCCCTCACGCGAGGGCTAATAGGGTCTTTATTTATACGACCTATAATATCTGAGTAACTCACCCAAGAGCCTCTACCTGCATTATATTTTTTGTCATTGTACCACCCAACTGCGCTAATGAACTTATAATAATTTTGGGTATCCGAGTCATTCCAATCCCCTGGTTTAATACCCAGTCTATTTCCTGTCTTAACCCAAATTTTCTTTTGCACGCTGAAACCAAAGTTTCCACGTGAATTTTTTACCCATAGCTCATCCATTCTTTTCAAGTCAGGACAGGAAAAATTCTCAAACTGTGGGATATCGAGATATCTTTCTTCCTCTCTATTAGCAATAAACAGCATAAGTCGCCAGGTTCTTCTGTCGGCTGCTCTCCAATCTGGCTTTTCCCTGTTCAAAAAGCTTTCTAGTTCAGCATAAAAGTGTTCTTTGAGAGAATTCCAAACCTCTTGATTACGATTTGCTTGTAACTTAAGTAATCCTCGATGAACTAATTCAATATCATTAGCTACAAGAATTTTATCCTTGACAAAAGGATTAGTCTCAGTAGGATGCTTTTTCAGAATTTCATATGCTTGCTGATAAGCTTTTATTGCTTG
>JASJDS010000286.1 GCA_030065055.1 Calothrix sp. MO_192.B10 | reverse complement strand
CAACAGTGATAAATTAATAATTGAAGCTAAAAAGAAAGCTTCCCTGGCAGATACAGCAGCCTGGAGTTCTATTTAGTTAAGAGGTAAAAAAGCTGTTTTATCATCTGTCTCGTCAAGTAAACACAACACCCAACGCGAAAACTGATATTTCCTCAAAGTGATAAATGGGGGCAATGGAACTCGATTTTATTCATGCCGTGTGTGGATAAATTAATTCAGTACAACCCTAATTTGAAGGAGAAAAAAGAGGAAATTACTAAGTGAGTAGATGATTGGGTGTTGTTGTTTTGAAAATACAATAATCACGCCAAAATATTTAACAACGTCACACTAAGCGATCGCAAGGTCGTCAAAATTTAGATACCCGACTTCTATGCTAGGAATCCCTATAATGTGCGGATATTGATTCACAAGTCAGGGAGCACCTTCCCTAGCCTGATGAACTAATATGGTGGAACAGTAGACTGATTAACTAATAGTATTGCTCCTGTAATGTAAAGATTATTTGCAGCAATGCTCCCTATAGCTTCAACAGTGATAAATTAATAATTGAAGCTAAAAAGAAAGCTTCCCTGGCAGATACAGCAGCCTGGAGTTCTATTTAGTTAAGAGGTAAAAAAGCTGTTTTATCATCTGTCTCGTCCAATAAACACAACACCCAACGCGAAAACTGATATTTCCTCAAAGTGATAAATGGGGGCAATGGGACTGGATTTGATTCATGCCGTGTGTGAATAAATTAATTCAGTGTAACCCTAATTTGAAGGATAAAAAAGAGGAAATTACTAAGTGAGTAGATAATTGGGTGTTGTTGTTTTAAACATACAGTCATCGCGCCAAAATATTTAAACCCATCAATGATCTAGAGGGCATTGCCCTCCCGTTAAGTCTGCGACTGTAACGGTAGTCCTCTCGCTCCATTAAGATAGATGAAGAGGTCTTTACACTTCTTAATCATTTACATCTGCGAGAAACATGGCGAGAGATTTGCGGGGATTCATCAAAATTTTAGAATCAAAGGGGCAATTACGACGAATTACGGCTCCAGTAGACCCAGATTTGGAAATTGCGGAAATTTCCAACCGAATGCTACAAAAAGGTGGTCCAGGGTTACTATTTGAGAATGTTAAAGGTGCATCCTTCCCTGTAGCTGTGAACTTGATGGGAACGGTAGAAAGGATTTGTTGGGCGATGAATATGCAGCAGCCCCAGGAGTTGGAAGAATTGGGGAAAAAGTTAGCGATGCTGCAACAACCAAAGCCACCGAAAAAGATTTCCCAGGCAATAGATTTTGGAAAAGTACTATTTGATGTGGTGAAAGCCAAGCCGGGAAGGGACTTTTTCCCTCCCTGTCAGCAAGCAGTAGTGGAAGGTGATGAATTAGATTTAAACAAGTTGCCTTTAATACGTCCTTATCCTAGTGATGCTGGCAGGATTATTACCTTGGGTTTGGTAATTACTAAGGATTGTGAAACGGGAACTCCCAATGTAGGGGTGTATCGTTTACAACTACAATCTCAAAATACCATGACCGTCCACTGGTTATCAGTGCGGGGTGGTGCCAGACACTTGCGGAAGGCGGCGGAACAGGGGAAAAAATTAGAAATTGCGATCGCTCTAGGGATAGATCCGTTAATTATTATGGCGGCGGCTACACCCATTCCCGTGGATTTATCAGAATGGCTGTTTGCGGGTTTATACGGTGGAGAAGGTGTAAAATTAGCAAAGTGTAGGACAGTAGACTTAGAAGTACCCGCCGATTCAGAATTTGTTTTAGAGGGGACAATTACCCCAGGTGAAGTACTGCCGGATGGACCTTTTGGCGACCACATGGGATATTACGGTGGCGTGGAAGATTCGCCTTTGATTCGTTTCCAGTGTATGACCCACCGCAAAGACCCTGTTTATTTAACTACATTTAGTGGCCGTCCGCCTAAAGAAGAAGCAATGATGGCGATCGCATTAAATCGGATTTACACCCCCATTTTACGGCAACAAGTGTCGGAAATTGTGGACTTTTTCTTACCGATGGAGGCTTTGAGCTACAAAGCGGCGATTATCTCCATTGATAAAGCCTATCCTGGGCAAGCGAGAAGGGCTGCTTTAGCTTTTTGGAGTGCCTTACCGCAATTTACATATACCAAGTTTGTGATTGTGGTGGATAAGGATATTAATATTAGAGATCCCCGGCAAGTTGTGTGGGCAATTAGTTCCAAGGTTGACCCCACCAGGGACGTGTTTATCTTACCCGATACTCCTTTTGACAGTTTGGATTTTGCCAGCGAAAAGATTGGTTTGGGGGGAAGAATGGGTATTGACGCTACCACAAAAATACCTCCCGAAACCCAACATGAATGGGGCGCTCCTTTAGAATCAGATCCGGAAGTAGCGGCGATGGTGGAGAAAAGATGGGCAGAGTATGGCTTGGGTGATTTGGAATTAGGGGAAGTTGACCCCAATTTGTTTGGTTACGATGTGCGGTAGTGGAGTGATGGAGTGATGGAGTGATGGAGTGATGGAGTGATGGAGTGATGGAGTGATGGAGTGATGGAGTGAAGACGCTGCGCGTCTACTTTAACATCCTTGCCGGAAGTCCCCCAGTGGAGGAACGGAACTGGGGGATGAGAGCAAGGGCAGGAACTTGATTGCAAAACGAATACATGAGTAAATGATTCATAGGTAGGTAAATATCAGTAACAGAACCCGCTTGCTGCTAGGGATGATAACCTCCTGCTTTGTGAAAGCGACTTATCTACCCCTGAACGATGGTTATGACTACTTTACCTTTATGTTTGCCTTCTCCAAAATAGTGATTACTCCTTCTGATACAACCCTGTTTACCCAAGCCGATGGCGATGTGCAAATTGTGCAAATTCGGATTAAAGACTCGTTTGTGCGGAATGTTGCAGAGGAAACTCTGGTCCAAAATGGCGATGCTCCTCTTGGGAGCCGCACAAAGTGCGATCGCATTGAATTAGTACAAACGTTTCAAACTCGTGACCCGCAAATTGAAGCGATCGCAATGATGTTATTATCGGAGTTGCACCAGGAATCCTTTGGCAGCAAACTTTATGTTGATTCCCTAGCAAACGTTTTAGCTGTACATTTGCTCCGCCACCATGGAACGACCACAATTGCCCGTCTACAATGGTGGCTTACCTCAACGTCAGCTACTGCAAGTTTTAGACTACATGGATGCCCACTTAGATCGGGAGATTAAGCTTGCAGACTTAGCTCAACTGGTAGATATGAGTCAATTTCATTTTGGTCGTCTATTTAAACAATCCCTCGGTCTATCGCCTTACCAATATCTGCTTCAGCAACGGGTAGAACGGGCCAAACAACTATTGAAACAAACCGATAAATCTATTATGGATATTGCCTTTGATTGTGGGTTCAACAGCCACAGTCATTTAAGTAGGCGGTTCCGGCAACTTACGGGCATGACACCGAAAGCATATCGAGTAGGTTAGATCACTTTGCTTTCTAAGATAAGTAGTCTAATACCCTCATGGTTGTAAATTTATGCTTCTCATTGGATTCCCCAGGATGCAACAAACGAATTTGCTCAAGGGATTCACACATTTATAGAAAGATACCTCTCCGAAAAAGAGATAATTAACCCTGATATAAACAAGGCTTTCATCTTCTTTTTCGGAGATGTCTAAAAGCTATTTCAGCGATTGTTGTCTGAAAGTAAGCTTGATATCAGTCTTAAGATTGGCCTCCCACACTGACTTGAGTAGCTCTAATGCCAGGAAAGCTCTTATTCTCATTTTTGTCTACGTTTCTCCAGTGGACACTTCCATCTGGATCTATGTAATAACAAGCCTGACCTGTTGTTGGATCAGCAAAGATGAACTTACGGCTTTCGCTGTAGATATCCCACCGGGAATATTCTGGCGCCCAACGAGTCCAAACACCATTTTCTTGAATGGCCCAAAGTCTTCCATCTCCACCTACGCTGATTACCGTAGCTCTAATGCCAGGAAAGCTCTTATTCTCATTTTTGTCTACGTTTCTCCAGTGGATACTTCCATCTGGATCTATGTAATAACAAGCTTGACCTGTGGTTGGATCAGCAAAGATGAACTTACGGCTTTCGCTGTAGATATCCCACCGGGAATATTCTGGTGCCCACCGGGTCCAAACGCCGTTGTCTTGAATAGCCCAAATTCTATTTGTACTCATTTTCAATGTCCTACTAAATTTAATGAGTATACAGAAGCATATAGTATATTTACTTAAGTTTGTACGTAGTTAATGAAATTTTAAGGTAAAAAAGTTCAGTCATAAGTTGAGGAGAAATTTGTTGTAATTAGGACTTACGCAACTGGCATATTTTTTCTGTAGGGGAGGCAAAATGCGGTGTAGATTTTCTGCCCGCATTATTGCCGTTGTGTGACCCTGCGAAAATGTTTGAACGTAGCAATGAGACTTATAGCGTCACCCACCAACCGCCGATTGTGGCACCTGCGTAAGTCCTGGTAATATGAGGATGTTTCAATTCTACTCTCTCAATTGTCCATAAATTAATGATGGGCGATCGCTCCATACTAGGTCAATACAAGAATACTTTCTGTCTCACTACTTTCAAATTGAATGATTGTGTCCAAATTATCTCTCAAAATTTGAATAATCTTCGATGTTGGACAATTACCAATCCGAAGAAAAATAAACTTGGGTGGATGACCATAAAGTAAACTGCGCTGGTGAAAGTCAGAATCTTTGGAAACTATTGCAAACCCATTTGTCGGGAGCATACTCCCATATCGCCGCATCATCAGTGTTAGTTAATCCTAAAGTCTTGACCTGTTCAGAATAGGGATACAAATCGACAATACTGTGAATAATTCGGTCTGATAGGTTTTCATCTAATAACAGTTTCACAGCGATGCTACAAATAATTTCTTCTCACGATCAGCTGCAAAAGCAAGACAAGCTTTGATATCTTCTGAAGTCAGTTCAGAAACATCTTCCAGAATTTCTGCCTCATATCAAATCCGGTTACACCGGAATGATAAAAAAACCACAGAGGCGCAGAGAACGCAGAGTCAGAGGAAGAGAGAGGAAATTTAAATAATTCCGATACAAACGGAAACGATATCAGTCATATCACCTGTTAGATATTCCAAGATATCATACACTGTGATTCGCATTCCTCGAATACATGGTTTGCCACTGCGTTTTCCAGGCTCAATTGTGATGATGTGTTGGTAGTCCATATACGGTGAGGTGACATGAGAGAATATTCGTTTATATTATATCGGGAATATTAAGATGGGATGCGATCGCTCTTGCTATTGATTTTAAGGCAGATTACTGGTTAGCTGGTTATTTACTGTGATTTTGGTTTGACCTCAAACTCCATCTGAGAGCGGTAGAAACAAAGATCAAATTCAAGAAAAAAGTTGGTCTGTCCTAAAATTAATGGGGTGTTTGGACGCTTCACCCACGCAAATAGTAATTCAGTGGGGGTAAATTCTCCGATGTGAGCGATAAGCCGGAGGCTTGACGCAAAGCGTATCGCATATAGTTTTTTCTCTGATAACGTTTCGATTATGCGTCGGCAGTACTCACCATACTAATGGCTCAATTTTTGATTGTACTTCCTCGCTCACCATTTCTGGTGCAACTTCAACAAATTGCACACCACGAGTTTTCCAGTCTAAACATTTGATTTGATCTGAAAGGATAACCCCCTGGATTGTCAATGCAGATGGCAAAATAACTTCAAAAGGATACCCTTTTTGCTGTTTCGTAATCGGCATAAACAAAGCCAGGGAAGTTCTCTGGTTATAACCACGAGGTGATATCACAAAAGCAGGTCTATGCCCCCTCTGCTCGTGACCCTTGGTTGGATCGAAATTCAGATAAACGATGTCTCCCCGGCTGGGAATATATAGATCTGCTTGTGCTACCAAACTTCATTCCCTACCGCTATTCCACTATTAATCTCACCATGTAGATTCTCCGGTGTGATTCCCTCGATCAACTCATCAAGTGAGTAACGCTTTCGAGTTCTAGGCTTTATTACTAGAGTTCCATCTACCACACCTAGGTCGATCTCAGTCCCTTCGGTTAAATGGATCTCTTTGGCTAAATTCTGTGGGATACGAACAGCAAGGCTATTCCCCCATTTTGCAACTATAGCCGCCATAGTCTATCTCCATCTAGCGAAACAGATCTGCATATTCTGTCTTTCTCAAAAGGAAGTATATACAGAGTATCTACACTATAGCGACGAAGCAGATGTTTGACAAGTACCGTACGTGAACTACCCACACTCCCCTAACGGGTGAGTGTTGGCTTCCAGTTTCACGGAAGATTGCCGCATCTTGGATTTGCGTCCGCGAGTTGGTCTTACATCCTCTCCACTGGCGTTAGCCTCCCCCGTCCCAGAGGAGGACACTACGTTGCGGGGGTTCCCCCCGTTGTAGTAAGTGTCCGTTGAGG
>JASJDS010000109.1 GCA_030065055.1 Calothrix sp. MO_192.B10 | reverse complement strand
ATAAAGGCAACCAAGGTATACGATCACCCTACCTTACTGGATTTAGCTGAATATATTACACAAGAAATTTTGTCCACAGATAGTAAAGAATTACCTCCTCCGAATCAAGTTCCGACAAAAGTATCTTCACCCAATCTGGATTTATCTCAGGATTCACAAGAGAACTTAAGGGAAAAAATACGTTCCATACTGAATCAGGTTGCAAATCATGAATTAACGATTCAACAAGCCAATCAAATGATTCAAAAAATCAAACAACAAGGTGAATCTAACAATGATTTTTCTGAATCTCGCATAAACAATAATCCCATCATTGAAATTATTAAGAAACACACTTATGAAGTAGTTCCAAAATTATCAGAGTTCCCCCTAAAACCTGCTGATAGCCTACAAGATTTAGGAATTGATTCAATGGATAGGGCAGAAATCATTATGATGGTTATGGAAGAGTTAAATTTACATATTCCTCTAATTGAATTAGCTGGAGTGAAAAATATCGGGGGAATAGCAGATGTATTCGCCTCTAAGTTAGAGGTACATACATAATGGTAACTAGTCCAAAACTAATACCAATAGCGATAACTGGTATGGGTATTGTTACCTCAATTGGTCAAAATATTGCCACCTTTCAAGAAGCTCTATTTTCAGGAAAAACGCAGTTTGGTTATCTCAAACGACCTGGACGTCAAGGAGTTAAACCATTTCTGGGAGCAGAACTTCCAGACATTGATGTCAGATCTCTATTTCCTGAATATAGTAGCTTACTTCGCACTGCTTCATGGAGTACCCAGATCGCAACCATTGCTGTTTCTGAAGCTTGGCAAGATGCAAAACTTTCTTCTGGGGTAGTAAACCCTGAACGTGTAGGCATTGTAGTAGGCGGGTCAAATTTCCAACAACGTTATCAGCAAGAAATCTGGTTACGTTATGGCGATCACCCTGAATTTTTAAGACCAACTTATGGAGTGACTTTTTGGGATACCGATCTAGTAGGTTTACTGTCTCAATGTTTTCACATTCAAGGAGAAGGTTATAGCGTCGCTGGGGCTTCTGCTGGTGGCTCTGTTGCTCTAATTCATGCAGCTCGTCAAATTCAATTGGGGGTTGCGGATGTGAGTATTGCAGTTGGACCTCTGTTTGATATCTCTCGATGGGAATGTCAAGGATTGAAAAATTTAAGAGCTATGGGTAGTGAGCGTTATGCAGATAATCCTAATTTAGCTTGTCGCCCATTTGATCAAAATCATGATGGTTTTATTTACGGAGAAGGTTGTGGAGTTGTCATCCTAGAAAAAGCTGATCATGCTCAACAAAGGGGAGTCGTTTCTTATGGAGAACTGATGGGATGGGGTTTAGGTTTAGAAGGAAACCGCAGCCCCGAGCCATCTCAAAAAGGGGAAGAAAGAGCCATGAATGCTGCCTTAGCTATGGCAAAGCTGAAGCCAGAGCAGATTGACTATGTGAATACTCACGGCACCAGTTCCCCTTTAGGCGACAAAACAGAAGTGAATGCTTTGAAATCTGTAGGACTATCCCACTGTTTAGTCAATGCCACAAAGTCTCTAACAGGTCACTGTTTAACTGCTGCTGGAGTAGTGGAGTTCATTGCTACTTTATTACAAATGAAGGCAGGATTTTGTCATCCTACTAATAACTTAGTTAATCCCATTGATACTACATTCAACTGGGTCAAAGAAACAGTCAAAGAAACTGATATTAAATATGCCATAAGCAATAGTTTTGCTTTTGGTGGCATTAATACAGCTTTAGTAATTGGAAAATAGTTCTGACAGAAAAACCAAAAATACTTAAATAGAAGGTAAAATAATGCAACAAGTTGGGATTGAAGCTCTCAATGTATATGGAGGAGCAGCAAAACTAGATGTACAAATGTTAGCAGAAGCTCGTCAATTAGAAAGGACTCGCTTCGACAATTTACTGATGAAAGAGAAAACAGTTGCCATGCCCTACGAGGATCCTGTCTCTTATGCAGTAAATGCAGCCAAGCCCATTGTTGACAGCTTAAGTGATGCGGACAGGCAGCGCATTGAAATGGTGATTACCTGTACCGAATCTGGCATAGATTTTGGCAAATCTATCAGCAGCTATATTCATGATTATTTGGGACTAAGTCGCAATTGCCGTATGTTTGAACTCAAACAAGCTTGTTACTCCGGTACTGCGGGTTTTCAAATGGCATTGAATTTTGTTTTGTCCCAAACATCTCCTGGAGCCAAGGCTTTAGTGATAGCAACTGACATATCTCGGTTTTTTGTTGCCGAAGGGGGAGATGCCCTTAGTGAAGATTGGTCTTTTGCTGAACCCAGTGGTGGTGCTGGAGCAGTAGCTATTTTAGTGAGTGATGTCCCTTACATTTTTCAAGTAGACGTGGGTTGCAATGGTTACTATGGCTATGAAGTAATGGATACCTGTAGACCAACCCCAGATTCAGAAGCAGGAGATGCAGACTTATCATTACTTTCTTACCTAGATTGTTGCGAAAATGCCTACCTGCACTATCAAGATCGAGTAGAAGGAGCCGACTACCAAAACACTTTTGACTATTTAAGTTTTCACGCACCTTTTGGTGGTATGGTCAAAGGCGCTCACAGGAAGATGATGCGTAAGTTTAAAAGGGCTAAACCTGTTGAGATTGAAGATGACTTTCAGAGACGGGTGATGCCTGGATTAGTTTATTGCCAACAGGTAGGCAATATTATGGGAGCAACAGTGCTTTTATCCCTGGCTAGCACGATTGACAATGGGGATTTCAGCGAACCTCGACGAATTGGTCTATTTTCCTACGGTTCTGGTTGTTGTTCAGAATTTTATAGTGGGGTTGTTACTCCAGAAGGAAAGGAAATTCAAGCTAAATACGGTATTTCAGCACAGTTAGCACAGCGGCATTCCCTAACCATCGAGGAATATGAGCAATTACTCTACAAAAGTAGTGCAGTTGCCTTTGGCACCAGAAATGTGACCTTAGACTATCAACTTTTCCCAAGAGTTTGGCAGCACATCGAAGGCAAAGGTCGATTAGTGTTGAAAGCCATTAAGGAATTTCATCGGGAGTATGAATGGGTATAACTATGGACTATCAAACCCTAAAAATCAATCATCAACCTGCTGTACAAAGGATTCAGATATATCGACCCGAAGCTAACAATAGCATCAATAGTCAGCTGACTCAAGAATTGTTGTCAGCTTTGCAAGCTGTTGAAGCAGAGGAAACAGTTAAAGTGGTGATCCTAGAAGGACTACCTGATGTATTTTGTACAGGGATGGATTTTCAAGAAGTAGCAAACGGAAAGCAGGTCGATCCAAAAATGAGTTCTCATGGTTACTACAACATCCTGAAACAAATGTCCCAAAGTAGCAAAGTGATTTTGTCAGTTGTGCGCGGCAAAGTACAAGCAGGGGGAGTAGGTTTGGTAGCGGCAAGCGATTTAGTCATTGCAGATGAAACTGTCACATTTGTTTTATCAGAACTATTATTTGGTTTATTACCAGCTTGTGTATTACCATTTTTGATTCGTCGAGTGGGATTTCAAAAAGCCTACCGTTTAGCGCTAACGACTGAAGTAATCTCAGCATCAGAGGCTTATAACTGGGGCTTGATCGATGAATATGGCAGTAATACTAATCAGTTAATTAGTCAATATATTCGACGTTTAAAGTATTTACCTTTATCTGGAGTGAAGGATTTAAAAAACTATATTAATAAGTTATGGATTATTCAAGCAGAAACTCAAGATTTAGCCGTCAATAAGGTTTGTAGTTTGGTAGGCGATCCTACTGTCCAAGAAAAAATTAAACGCTTTAAAAAAGAGGGAGTATTTCCATGGCAAGCCTAAATCTTAATTTGGACTCAGCAAAGAGCAATACCGAAGTGGTACAACTGGTGGAGTTGGGTAATGGTGTTGTTCAAATCACGATGAAGGATGAGGAAAACCGTAATACCTTTTCACCAGGAATAATTGAGGGATTATGTAAGTGTTTTGGTGCAGTTGCTCAAAACAAGAGCTATAAAGTAGTTATTTTGACTGGCTATGGAAATTATTTTTCATCAGGAGCTACAAAAGAACATTTAATCAGACTTCATAAAAAAGAAATAAAATTGAATGATTCTGAAGTATTGAGGTTAGTACTAGATTGTAAAATCCCAGTAATTTCCGCTATGCAAGGGCATGGTATTGGAGGTGGTTTTCTTCTAGGTTTATATGCAGATTTTGTTGTGTTAAGTCAAGAAAGTATTTACACAACTAACTTCATGAAATATGGTTTTACTCCAGTAGGCGCAACATCCTTAATATTACCTAATAAGCTAGGGATAGAATTAGGTCAAGAAATGATGTATACTGCCCGAAACTATCGAGGAAAAGAATTAGCAAAACGTGGTATTTCTGTGACTGTTGTCCCCAAAAAAGATGTGCTAAATCATGCTAAAAAGTTAGCAAATGAAATAGCAGAAAAGCCTAGATTATCTCTAATAACTTTAAAACAGCACTTAACTTCAGAATTTAGAAATAAATTGCCTGAAGTTATGAAAAAAGAACTAATCATGTACGAAAAGACTTTTCATCAACCAGAGGTTGCCAGTCGAATTGAGACAATTTATAGCGAAGCAAATATTAGTAAAAAGCCGGACCAATTGAACCAGGATTGGATAAATAAATCCGTAAAAAATCACAACCAATTATCTCCACTTTCAGTACAGAAAAACAATCAATCAACTATGAGAACAGAAGTAGTAAAAAATTCACCAAATTTACCAAAACTTGAACCATTTAAGTTAAAGCTATCTCGTTATGGTTCATTAAAAAATTTAACTTTGGCACCTCTGCAACGTCGAATTCCCGGACCTGGTGAAGTTGAGGTTCAAATGAAAGCTGTAGCAATTAATTTTCGGGAAGTACTTGACTCACTTGGTATGTTCCAAGAGTATAACGAAAAAATATTAGGCATTACCTGTGCTGAAGAGCTCACCTTTGGTGCTGAAGGTTCGGGTATTGTCGTGGCTGTTGGGCCAGAAGTGTCCCAGTGGCAAGTTGGCGATGAAGTTATAGTGGGAAGAACTCGTGATGCATTCAGTAGCTTCTTTATATGCTCACTGGATAAACTAATAGCTAAACCTTCTAATCTGAATATGTTAGAGGCAGTTACTCTTCCCGTATCTTTTTCCACTGCATACTATGGGTTGCATTACTTAACCAAAATCCAGCCAGGAGAACGAGTATTAATTCATGCTGCTTCAGGTGGGGCTGGACAAGCAGCGGTTAAAGTAGCTCAATTTTTTGGAGCAGAAATATTTGCCACTACTAGTCCAAATAAGATGGCTTTTCTCCGGGAACAGGGAATAAAGCATGTGATGAATTCTCGAACTACGGAGTTTGCAGATGAGATAATGGAAATAACTCAGGGGCGTGGGGTAGATGTTATTTTCAATAGCCTGACTCATGGAGAATACATCCAGAAAAATATAGATATCCTTGCTGAGGGAGGAAGATATCTGGAAATTGGTAAGCTTAACATCTGGACTCACGAGCAAGTTGCTCAGAAGCGCCCGGATGTCAAGTATTTTCCTTTTGATTTGTCAGAAGAATGTGCTAGAGATAATCAATTACATTACCAGATCTGGGATAATTTGCTCAAACACTTTGAGTGCGGTCATCTGAAGCCATTACCTTACAAAACATTTCCAATTGAAGATGTTGTTGAAGCCTTTCGCTATATGCAGCATACTAAGCATATCGGCAAGGTGGTCGTAACCATGCCACAGGTTTATGATCGTCAAGAAGTAGATAGTTCTCAACTACCATTACAGGAAGAGGTATTACATCAATTACAATCGGGTGAAATTTCCTTAGATAATGCAGAGAAACTTTTGTTGGGAATTAGTGGAGAAAAAGTACAAGAAAAAGTTGTTGAAAAAAATCAAATCTATCATGATCAAAACAAGCCAATTAATCCGGATAACTCAGAGGAAATATTATCTCTAATAAGTACAAGAGAAATATCTTTAGAAAATGCCGAAGAATTATTACTAGAAGTAGTAGAATCAAAAGCTAAAACAGAAATTAATGGGCTAAATTCAGTTCTGAATCAAGAACAGATAAGTCGGCAGGAAGAAGTGCTACATCACTTACAATCGGGTGAAGTTTCCTTAGACAATGCAGACAAACTGTTGCTAGTAAAGACTGGAGAAGAAGTACAAGAAAAAGCTATTGATAAAAATAAAATATATAACAATAACATTCAGAATACAGATATAGCTATTGTTGGAATGTCATGTCGATATCCAGGAGCAAAAAACTGGAAAGAATTTTGGGAGAATTTAAAGAATGGAGTAGATAGTGTCACAGAAGTTCCCCCTGGAAGATGGGAAGAAAAAAATTGGTACCATCCAGACCCAGAACATCCAGGTACTTCCTATTCAAAGTCTGCTGGTTTTTTAGATGAAATTGACAAATTTGACCCTTTATTCTTTCAAATTTCTCCAGGAGAAGCTCAGTTTATTGAGCCTCAGCAAAGAATATTTTTAGAAGAAGCTTACCACGCCATTGAAGATGCTGGATATGCTGCTGATTCTCTCAAGGGAAAACAGTGTGGCGTATTTGTAGGAGCATTAACAAACGGTGATTATAGCAAGTTGTTGTCAAATTCAGGCTTAGGGACTCATCGACTGGCAGGGACAGGAAATATGGTGTCAATGGTACCAGCAAGAATAGCCTATTTCCTTGACCTTAAAGGTCCAGTGATGGCCGTTGATACTGCTTGCTCATCTTCATTAGTTGCGGTTCATCAAGCTTGTGAAAGTATTCGACGGGGAGAGAGTGAAATGGCGATCGCTGGAGGGATTGCCACCATGGCAACAGTAGACTTCCAAATCTTATCGAGCCAGTTTCAAACGCTATCTACCACAGGGCGGTGCAACACTTTCGATGCATCAGCATCAGGTACAGTTTGGGGTGAAGGTTGTGGTGTTGTCTTGCTAAAAAGCTACGATCAAGCCATTCGCGATAACGATCATATTTATGGGGTGATCAAGGGCACAGGCATTAATTATGACGGCAATACCAATGGAATTAGTGCTCCCAGTTGTCAGTCTCAAACACGCTTAGAAGAAGCAGTTTATCAGAAGTTTGGGATTAATCCAGAAACCATTAGTTATGTAGAAGCTCATGGGACAGCCACACCCTTGGGAGATCCGATCGAGGTTGAAGCCTTAACAGAAACCTTTTCTAAGTGGACAAATAAGAAACAGTTTTGTGCGATCGGCTCGGTCAAGACGAATATTGGTCATCCAACAACTGCTGCCGGAGTCGCTGGCTTGATTAAGACAATTTTATGTCTCAAGAACCAGAAATTAGTTCCTTCGTTACATTTTAATCAATCCAACCCACATATTGACTTTGAGAATAGCCCCTTCTATGTCAACACAGAATTTAAAGATTGGGAGTTGCCCGATGGTAAACCAAGACGAGCTACAGTGAGTTCCTTTGGTTTTAGTGGCACAAATGCTCATATAGTTTTAGAAGAAGCACCAACTCAAGTCAAAAGTCAAAAATCAAAAGTCAAAAGTGAAGATTTCTGCGAGCGTTCTTGCCACATATTAACTTTATCTGCAAAATGTGAGAAAGCTCTGCAACAGCTAGGACAACGTTATCATGAATTGTTAGGTGATAATTCCACAGCAGCGATCGCTGATGTTTGTTTCAGTGCCAATACAGGGCGATCGCATTTTGACCATCGCCTTGCCTTAGTAGCTGAATCTAGAGAGAAGTTAATTCAACAGTTAAAGGCGTTTGAAACTGGAGAGCAAACAACTGGACTATTAACAGGTCAACTCACCAGCCAAAAGCAGCCAAAAATCGCATTTTTATTCACAGGTCAGGGTTCCCAGTATGTGGACATGGGAAGGGAACTCTACGAAACGCAACCTGTCTTCCGCAAAACCTTAGAACAATGTAATGCCATTCTAAGTCTCTATCTGGAGAAGCCTCTGCTTAGTATCTTGTATCCAGAACCAGGGGAAAATTCAGCAATAGATGAGACTGCCTACACCCAACCTGCCCTATTTGCCATTGAATATGCCTTAGCCCAGTTATGGCAATCCTGGGGCATAAAACCAGATGTAGTTATGGGTCATAGTGTAGGGGAATATGTAGCAGCAACAATAGCTGGAGTATTTAGCTTAGAAGATGGTTTAGAACTAATTGCCCATCGGGGACGATTAATGCAGCAGTTACCCCCAGGAGGTGAGATGGTAGCTGTGATGGCATCATCAGAGAAAGTAAATCAACTGATTGCCCCATACAAAGAAAAAGTGGCAATAGCCGCCATCAACGGACCCAAAAGTATTGTAATTTCCGGTGCAGCAGAAGCGGTTGGGACAGTTAAGGAAATTTTAAAATCAGAAGGAATCAAGACAAAACAGCTACAAGTATCCCACGCCTTCCATTCACCCTTGATGTCACCGATGTTGGCAGAGTTTGAAGCAGTAGCCAATCAAATAACCTACAATCAACCCCGAATTCCACTGATATCAAATGTCACAGGAACCACGGCAGACGATAGTATTACCACAGCAAGCTACTGGGTAAACCATATACGCCAACCAGTGAAGTTTGCCCAAAGTATGGAGACCTTACATCAAGAAGGTTATGAAGTTTTTCTAGAAATTGGACCCAAGCCAATTTTGTTAGGGATGGGAAGACAGTGTTTGCCAGAGGATGTAGGAATTTGGTTGCCTTCTCTGCGTGCTGGTCAATCAGACTGGCAACAAATGCTACAAAGTTTAGGTCAGTTATATGTGCAGGGAGTCAAAATTGATTGGTCTGGGTTTGACCGAGATTATCCCCGTAGTAAGGTAGTTTTACCCACTTATCCCTTTCAACAACAACGCTATTGGATTAAGGGAACTAAAAATGAATGTTATACAAATGGGGACAATACAAACGAAAAACAATTAGATGCAATCGCTAGCTATATACATCAATTTGATACCCAGCAACTAGTACAAATGCTAGAAGAGAGGGGTAATTTTTCACCCGAACAGATAGAATTACTGCCACAGTTGTTACAAGTTCTAGTAGAAGGATATCAACATAATGTGAGCACCACATCTGCAAATGAGAAATCAGTAAATTTGTTACTGGAGACACAAAGTCATAATCTCAGTATTAGACAACAATTAGAAA
Source organism: Calothrix sp. MO_192.B10 (assembly GCA_030065055.1). GTDB lineage: Bacteria > Cyanobacteriota > Cyanobacteriia > Cyanobacteriales > Nostocaceae > Calothrix_A. The sequence goes on along the minus strand of JASJDS010000109.1, from coordinate 25,075 downwards.
TTACTCCCCTTAAAGAGCGTCATGCACTGCTGATAAATTACATTGAAGAACATTTAAGCAAAGTTCTTGGTTTAGACTCATCACATAAACTACAACCTACACAAGCTTTAAACGCAGTAGGACTGGATTCCTTAAGTGCCATGGAACTTAAAAATCACTTTGTTAAGGAATTAGAAGTAGATGTAGCAATCGAAAAAATTATGGAAGGAATGACAATTGAACAACTAGCAGATTTATTGCTCATGCAATTTGCTTTAACAACTATTAACGTGTCATTCTCTACTTCTGATAACTCTGCTGAAAATATGGAGGAAATTATTTTATGAACCTAAATGAACTTTTATTTGAATTGTCAGAACGTGGGATTAAGTTGTCGGCTGAAGGAGAAAAGCTCCATGTTCGCGCTGCTAAAGAAGTGCTAACGCGAGAACTACGTGAATCCCTCAATGAACACAAAGCAGTTCTTCTGGCATCACTAAATCAGCACAATCAATTCAAACTTACTTCCTCTATTTCTATTCCCACCATTTCACGGGACAGAGAAATTCCTCTAACCTCTGCTCAGGAAGGATTATGGTTCTTAGAGCAAGTAGGAGCTAAGAGTTCCACTTACAACATCTCAGTCGCTCGTAAAATTGTAGGTAATCTCAACCTAGCTGTTTTAGAAAAATGTATAGCTGAAATTGTTAGGCGTCACGAAGTTCTGCGTACTAGTTTTAGAATGGTAAGTGGTTCTGCTGTACAGGTAATCGATGGAACCGTAACCGTACCTTTGTCAGTGATAGACTTACAACTATTACCTAAAAGCGAACAGTCTCTAAAAGTTCAATGGTTGGCTAATCAAGAAGCGCGACAATCATTTGACCTCGAAACTGCTCCCTTAATGAGGTTTAAACTACTAAAATTAGGTTCCGAGTCTTATGTTTTGTTACTGACAATCCACCACATCATTTCAGATTATTGGTCAATGGGGATTATTACTCAAGAGTTAGCCACCCTCTACAAAGCTTTTGTAGCTGGACAACCCTCCCCACTGCCAGAACTACCACTGCAATATGCTGATTACGCTTACTGGCAACATCAGTGGTTAACTAATGAAATGTTGGAGGGACAATACAACTACTGGCAGCAACAGCTCGCAGGAGCACCTAATTTGCTGACACTGTCCACAGATAGACCCCGTCCCTCAGTACAAACTTTTCACGGCTCTTTGCTATACTTCCAACTTGATCCAAAATTGACACAGCAGTTGAAGCAGCTAAGTCAACAAACAGCAGGCACCTTGTATATGACATTGTTGACTGCTTTTATGATTCTGCTCTCTTACTATAGCCGTCAAAAGGACATTCTAGTCGGTTCTCCAATTGCCAACCGCAATATTAGCGATCTGAATTTATTAATTGGTTTTTTTGTCAACACTTTGGTAATGCGTGGGGATTTATCTGGCAATCCCACAATCCAAGAGATGCTGCAACGGATCAGAAAGGTTGCTTTAGATGCTTTTGCTCACAAAGATTTACCCTTTGGTAAGTTAGTAGAAAAACTTTGTCCAGAAAGAAATCAAAGTTATAACCCTCTGTTCCAGGTTTGTTTTGTTTTACAAAATGTCCCACTAGATGAGTTAAATTTACCAGGTCTGAGCATATCTTCCCTGAATTTGGACAGAGAGGCAGCAATTTTCGACTTAACTCTATCCATGGAAGAAACAGGGTCAGGATTACAAGGATACTGGGAATACAACAGTGACTTGTTTGATGTCAGGACTATTGAGCAAATGTCGCGCCACTTTGAGATAGTTCTCAAACAAATGGTTGCTAATCCTCAACAAAAAATTGATGATCTCGTCATTTTAAATGAAGAAGAAGTACATCAGCAACTGATTACTTGGAACTCAACCCAAGCTTCCTATCCTGAACAGAAGACGATTCACCAATTATTTGAGGAACAAGCAAGTAAAACCCCAAACAACATAGCGGTGGTTTATGGAAATCAACATCTAACTTATTGGGAACTGGAAACTCGCGCCAATCAACTGGCACATTACCTCCAACAACAAGGGGTAGGAACAGATACTTTGGTTGCTCTTTGCCTCAACAGATCATTAGATATGATTGTCGCTATCTTGGGTGTTCTCAAAGCGGGAGGTGCTTACCTTCCGATGGATCCTGATTATCCTCAAGAGCGGCTTTCTTTCATGGTTGAAGATTCTCAAGTATCCTATGCTATTGCCACTCAAGCTTCAGTTAAATGCCTGCCACCACAGATTCCATCTCTGATATGCTTAGATACTGATGCTCAAAGCATTGCTGCACAACCTTCAAATCCTCCCACCAGCAAAACTACTCCTAGCAACCTAGCTTACTGTATTTACACCTCTGGTTCTACTGGTAAACCAAAGGGAGCATTATTGGAACATGGAAATGTTGTTCGACTTTTAGTAAACGATAAGTTGCAGTTTACTTTTACTGACAGCGATGTCTGGACAATGTTCCATTATTATGGTTTTGACTTCTCTGTTTGGGAGATGTATGGTGCATTGTTGTATGGTGGGAAATTAATCGTCGTACCCCAAGAGCTAACTAGAGATCCTTCTGGGTTTCTGGAATTACTTATCCGCGAGAAAGTAACTGTTCTAAATCAAACACCGACTTTTTTCTATAGCTTGATGCAGGAAGGCCTAAAACAACCGCCAGTAGATATTGCATTGCGATACATCATTTTTGGAGGTGAGGCACTATATCCCATTCAACTTAAACCTTGGAAACAAGTATATCCCAATGTCAAGCTAATTAATATGTACGGGATCACAGAAACAACAGTACATGTTACCTTCAAGGAAATTACTGAACGGGAAATAGAGGAAAACGTTTGTAACGTTGGTATTCCTATACCCACTATCACAACATATATTATGGATTCTCAGTTACGGTTGCTCCCTGTGGGTGTACCGGGAGAAATATGTGTTGGTGGAGATGGTGTCAGTCGCGGATATCTCAACAGAGATGAACTGACGGCAAAAAGGTTTGTGCAAAACCCTTATAACCCCCAAGAGCGTATTTATCGTTCGGGAGACTTAGCAAAACTCTTACCCAATGGCGAAATGATACATCTAGGCAGGATGGATCATCAAGTGAAAATACGCGGTTTTAGGGTAGAATTAGGTGAAATTCAAAACCATTTGCTCAAACTTACTAATGTTAGTGAAGCCGTCGTTGTTGCTAAAAAGCTACGCTCGGATGATTTAGAAATTGTAGCCTACATAGTACCTACAACTCCCGGCATTACTGTTACAGAGCTACGGAATCACCTAGGAGAAACATTACCATATTTTATGGTGCCGTCGGCATTTGTGATCTTGGAGAAAATGCCAATCACTTCTAATGGCAAAGTAGACCACAAGGCTCTTCCTGCACCTGATATGTCCAATTTTAGCAAGGACAGGAACTTTGTTGCACCTCGCGATTTTCTAGAAATGCAACTGGTACAAATTTGGGAAGAAGTTTTACAGGTTCATCCTGTGGGCGTGCAAGATAATTTCTTTGAAATTGGCGGTCATTCTCTACTAGCTGTACAGTTGATGGCTCATATTCAAGAGCAATTTGCCCAAAACCTACCTCTTTCTACACTATTTCAAGGAGCAACCATTGAGGAATTAGCAAGTATTCTCCGTCACCAAGGAGAAAATCAACAGTGGTCTCCCTTGGTTGGAATACAGACTAAAGGCTCAAAGCCACCTTTTTTCTGCGTCCATCCTATTGGTGGTAATGTTTTGTGTTATGCTGATTTAGCTCACCATCTAGGTCACGAACAGCCTTTCTACGGATTGCAAGCACGGGGTCTTACAGGGAAACAGAAGCCTCGTACTAGTATTGAAGATATGGCAACAGATTATCTAGAATCTATCCGTAGTGTTCAACCTCAAGGTCCTTACTACTTGGGAGGCTGGTCTTTTGGTGGTTTAGTAGCATTCGAGATGGCACAAATGTTGCACTCATTGGGCGAAGAGGTGGCGTTACTAACTTTAATTGACACTCAAGCACCTATAGCTCAATTAAAACAGTCAGATATAGATGATGTAATGCTTGCTGCTTTGGTTGCAAAAGATTTAGGAGGTAATTTTGGTAAAACAATACCCATCTGTGAGGAGCAATTACAACAATTAGAACCCGAAACACAGCTTAATTACATCTTAGAGTCAGCAAAGCGAGTAGCAATTATCTCTCCAGATGCCAACTTGGAGCAAATTAAACAAATTTTGCAAGTTTATAAAGCAAATATTCAAGCTTTCCTCAGTTATGCTCCCCAGATTTACCCAAATCGGATTACTCTTGTGCAAGCAACCGAATCCTCATCCCAAGCCTATGATTTTCTGTTAAAGAAGTTTCCTCAGTTTAAGCAAGATGAATTCCTAGGATGGAGCCAGTTCTCAGCCCAACCCATAGAAGTACATTCCCTTGTAGGGAATCATTACTCGATATTGAGTGAACCTCAAATCCATAATTTAGTTGACAAACTAAGGTTATATCTCGATTAGCTTGTCCAAATTAAGTACTCTCCTGAAAAGAGGAGAGTATTTAATACTCTTAATTAAGAGTTACACGAAGATTACCTGACCCCAAATCAAGATTTTAATTATCAAGACTATCCTTGATCAAATCAATTGCAGTCAATATGAAATACAAAAAAACAATTAAACTTGATGCACCTGTAGATCAAGTATTTAATTTTTGTGCATCTCCTCATGGCTTTGAAAAACATTTTCCCCATCCAGTGCGTTGGATTAATAAACACGATAAATGGAATTTAGGTTCAATGATTGAATTTAATTTTCGCTTTTTCTTTATTTGGATGTATTGGAAAACTGAGATAATCGCTTATGAAAAAAATGAGTTTTTTGCTGATATTATGAAAGTAGGTTTCCCCTATAAATACTTGAATCATTATCATTTTTTTGAGCCCGAGGGAAACAAAACGATTTATACAGATAAAATTGAGTTCAGTTTAGGATTTGGCGATTTTTTAGACAGAACTATTGGTAAAATAATTATAGATTCAATATTTACCAAACGCCATAAAAATCTCAAAAAATGCTTCGTAAATTACTAATCAATGCAAATATCTATTTTGGAGGAAATTATGTTAAGAGAAGACTATACACTAATTGCTAAACAATTAGCTAAAAAAGACTCTTTAAAAGTAAACAATTTATTTGGAAGTCTCACATTATTAGCAGAACTAGGTTGTTTTGCAATTGGTTTGAGTGTTTTTTTGAAAACCACTTACTTTTCCCCTTTATATTGGGTTTTAGAAATATTTCTAGGTCTATCCCTATATCGTTTTTTTGTAATTCTTCATGAATGTGGGCATAAGGCATTATTCTCTTATAAACTCATGAATACAATTGTTGGTACATTGATTAGTCCTTTATGCATTATTCCCTATATTTGTTGGCGAAATATACACTATCAACATCACAAATGGGTTGGTGTAGTAGATAAAGACCCCACGCAAGCTAATTTTCTCAAAGTCAGAGAAAAGTCTGAATTGACTCATAATCTATTTCGTATTATTTGGAAAACTTGGTTACCATTGGGATTTTTTAAGTTAATTTTTCAAGTGTTTTGGTTGTACCCATTCAATGAGTATAAGAAAAACAATTATACAAATGCTAAGGCTGGTTTTGTCTCGTTGATCGCAATTATAACCCCCCATGCTCTCTTGATTGGGTATTTGGGAATAGTTGATTACCTAATCATATATACTCCAATGTTGCTGATTTATGCCATTTGGTTTGAAAATATGAATTTTTCTCAACATATTGGACTTTTTCCATACTTATCTAGCCATCACCCAAGACCAATTCCACTGCACGAACAAGATTCTATCAGTCGTACTAGTGAGATGAATCCTATTCTCGCAGTTTTATTTTGTTATAACTTCAACTTACATATAGAACATCATCTATTTCCATCTGCACCTTGGTATCAACTACCAAAAATCAAGGATTTTTTAGAATCTGAGAAGAATTTAGACATAGATTACAAAGGAGTACAATTTCCAGATTTTGTATTGCAATTACGTAGCCAAGATCTAGTAGATGTTTATTTAAAAACTCTTCCACCTCATGAAGACAAATAGTAATTTGAAAACTCATCAAAATTTTCAGTAGCACATTAAAATGCAGAACACTCAAAAGCAAGGAAGTCTTTTATTGAAACTTCCTAATTGGAAACTGATTGCTCTTATAGCTGTAGGAGCAACAGTAGCAATTACAATTCCCACATACTATTTCTTAAATACGAAAACTGTTAAACAACAGCCTTTAGTCGCATCTACAAAGCCGAAAGCTGTTACAGCGTTAGGACGACTAGAACCTAAGGGAGAAGTAATTAATATATCTGCTCCAAGTTCATTGGAAGGAGCTAGAGTTAAACAACTTTTAGTTAAAGAAGGAGAATGGGTTCAAGCTGGACAAGTTATCGCTGTTTTAGATCGTCACGATCGCTTAAAAGCTCAACTCAAACAATCTCAAAAGCAAGTTGCAGCTGCTCAGGCTCGTTTAGCTCAAGTGAAATCAGGAGCTAAGGAAGGAGAAATTAAAGCCCAAAAAGCAGTTATTGCTCGCTTAGAAAAAGAGTTGTTTCAAGAAAGGAAAGCTCAAAAGGCTAAGATTTCTGGCTTAAGAGCTAAGTTTCTCAGGGAGCAAGATGTTCAACAAGCTAAACTTTCCAGCTTACAAGCAGAATTGAATAATGCTGTAAGAGAGTGTCAACGTTATGAAACCTTGCTTCAACAAGGTGCAGTGGCGGCATCCACTCGTGATACTAAATGTTTAGTAAGTAAAACATCAAATGAACGTTTTAAAGAAGCTGAAGCGGCTAAAAACCAGATAATAGAAACTTTGCAAGAGCAAATCAACGAGACACAAGCAAGTAGAAGTAAAAGCTTAGACAGCTTATCGCAGCAAATTGTAGAAGCTAAGGCCACCTTACAGCGCATTCAACAAGTTCGTCCGGAAGATATTAAAGTTGCTCAAGCTGAGGTTGACAGCGCAATAGCAGCAGTAAAAAAAGCACAGCAAGACCTTGATTTGGCCTATGTCCGCACTTTTATAGAAGGCAAAATCTTAAAAGTACATGCTTACCCTGGTGAAGTAGTTGATTCTCAAGGGGTTGTCGAGTTGGGACAAACAAATCAGATGTATGTGGTGGCTGAAGTATACGAAACCAATATTGGCAAAGTTCGCCCTGGTCAAAAAGCTACTATAAAGAGTGAGTTTGGAGGTTTTCCAGGAGAATTACAAGGAATAGTAGAAGATGTTGGCTTGAAAATTGGAAAAAGAAACATTCTTGATACTGACCCAGCAGCTAATGTAGATGTCAGAGTCATGGAAGTGAAGATCCAAATTAATTCAGAAGATAGTCAAAAAGTTACAAATTTGACTAATTTGCAGGTAAAAGTATCAATTCATATCTGAACAACTTATTTTCAGAATATTAAGATTAATCTTTTACAGGCTGATATTCCTCAGAAAAATTTACTCATTATAACTACATATCTCTAGAATATGTTTCGATACAAAATACCTCTCGCCTGGTTGCAACTTACTAAAGTCAAAACTCGTTTCATTGTGGCTTTAATCGGTATTGCTTTTGCAGATATTCTCATGTTTATGCAGTTAGGCTTTCAAGAAGGACTGTATGACTGTAATACCATTTTCCATAGAAATATTAAAGCCGACATAGTAATGCTGAGTTCTCAAACAGTAGGTATTTACTATATGGAAAGTTTTCCCAGACCATTATTGTATGAAGCTCTAAATTTTGAAGGCGTTGAATCTGTTAATTCTACATATGTTGATATTCTGGCATGGAAAAATCCTAATACACATCAGTCTTATCCCATATTAACTTATGCTTTTGATCCAAATAGACCTATTTTACCATTACAGGGAATTGAGGAAAATTTAGAGCAATTAAAACTACCAGATACTGTTTTATTTGATATTACTTCACGTCCCGAATGGGGTACTAATTTTATGAAGGAAGAGCTAAAAAAAGGTGACTCAGTATACACTGAAGTGAATGAGCGCAGAATTAATTTAGCTGGCTTGTTTACCATGGGTCCGTCTTTTTCTGCTGATGCTAATTTAATTACTAGTGATTTAAATTTTCTACGGATTGTTAAAAATCGCTCTCCCCAGCAGATAGATGTAGGTTTAATTACTGTTAAATCTGGTTATAACGTCCAACAAGTTCTCTCGGTACTAAGAAAAAACTTACCCCAGAAAGATGTAAAAATTATGACAAAGCAAGACTTTGTAGAGCTGGAAACTAAATATTGGGCTGAAAGCAGTCCAATTGGGGTAATTTTTGGTCTGGGTGTTATTATGGGGTTTACTGTTGGTGCAGTTATTGTTTATCAAATTTTATATGCAGATGTTTCCGATCATTTAAGCGAATATGCAACATTGAAAGCAATGGGTTATTCCCATCAATATTTGTTGAGTCTTGTTTTTCAAGAAGCTCTAATTCTAGCGTTTTTTGGTTATCTTCCCGGATATATTATTAGCTTATTACTATATGACATCACTAGAGCAGAATCATTTTTACCAATATTTATGACAGTAAACAGAGGAGTTAATATACTAACATTAACCGTGTTAATGTGTTTTATTTCTGGTGCCATTGCAGTACGTAAATTACAAGATGCCGACCCAGCAGATGTTTTTTAATTTTAGGACTTACGCAACTGGCATGTTTTTTGTAGGGTAGGTGACGCTGCGCTTGTAACCTCACGCACCAATCACCGATTGTGACAATTGCGTAAGTCCTGAATTTTTTCAATTTTAACTAAATTATTATGTATATTCAACCAATTATTGAAATAGAAAATCTAGAGCATTTTTTTGGAGAAGGAGAACTACACAAACAAATTTTATTCAACATTAATTTAAAAATATATCCTGGCGAAATAATTATTATGGAAGGTCCATCTGGATCTGGAAAAACAACCTTATTAACATTAATTGGTGGTCTACGCTCTGTCCAATCCGGAAGTTTGAAAGTCCTCGGTCAAGAGCTTTTGGAAGCTAGGGAACAAAAATTAATGCAAACACGTCGCCATATTGGCTATATTTTCCAATCTCATAACTTGTTGCAATTTCTGACAGCAAGACAAAATGTTGAAATGTCACTCCAACTGCATGATAACCTCAGTCGTAGGGAAATTCGCGAACGCTCTGTAAGTATGCTGACCAATGTTGGTTTAGGTGAGCGAATTGATTATTATCCTGAAAATCTTTCAGGAGGGCAAAAACAAAGAATTGCAATTGCCCGCGCTCTAGCTTCACAACCTAAGCTAGTTTTAGCTGATGAGCCTACAGCATCTTTAGATAAATATAGCGGTCGCGCTGTTGTCGAACTCATGCAAAAACTAGCCAAACAACAAGGTTGCTCAATTCTTATCGTTACTCATGATAATCGTATTCTTGATATTGCTGACCGCATTATTCAAATGGAAGATGGTTACTTGTCTGAGGAGCTAATAGCATTAAAATAAGTAGCCACCATTATGACTGACGGGTATCAATGGAACAGTATGTATTGTCTCCAAACAAAACTTGAGGTGTTTATGGAGGTACTATACCGCCTTTGTGCCTATTATTCGGGAGAAGTCTTCTGCTAATCCCTTTGGTTGGTTATGGATGCCAGAATAACTCCCGACTCCGAAATTTTGAGGAGATACAATAATTTAATGTACTTAATGGACAAATGGAGCTAAGCGGGTTCGAACCGCTGACCTCTGCAATGCCATTGCAGCGCTCTACCAACTGAGCTATAACCCCAAGAAGTCCATCTTTAATGGTAACTGGACTTTAGGCTTTTTGTCAATGTGCACAATTTTACTCTGGAAATATTAATTTTTTATTAAGAAACTTGTAATAAATAATTCATGCAATGACCCATCAGAAAGTAAACAACCATCATTGCCGCAGCAGCTACAGCTACCAATAGACCTGCTAACATAAAAGAAAACTCTTTATGTTCGTAGGCCTTCTCCATTAGATGTAGCGACCAAGCTACTAGTGCCACATCTAAAAATAAAAGAGGTATTAACATATGGAAATTAATAAAACTTAACGTTTCTTTACTAATACTAACACTGTTTCCTATAGCTGTCCTGAACCACATGGGCTGTGGTTAGGAACCTTAATGTCTGCTTAAGAAATGGGTCTGATTGGTAATTGCCGATCGCGCAAATAGTTCTTGATTTCTGCTACACTTAGCTGTCCGTAATGTAGTAGGGAAGCGAGTAAAGCGGTTTCAGCTTTGCCTGTGGTGAGTACATCATATATATGTTGACAATTGCCAGCACCTCCAGAGGCAATTATGGGGATCTGTACTGCTTGTGCGATCGCTCTTGTTAACTCTAGGTCGTAACCGGCTTGAGTGCCATCAGCATCCATACTTGTCACCAATAATTCTCCTGCGCCTCGCTTTTCTGCTTCTTGTGCCCACTGTAGGGCATCTATACCTGTATTTTCTCTCCCACCACGCACATATACATCCCAACCAGGGTTGTTGGGATCATTTCTGCGTCTGGCATCAATGGCAATGACTATGCATTGATTGCCGAAGCGATCGCTAGCTCGATTAATAAAATCAGGGTTGCGTACCGCAGCAGAATTAATACTAACCTTATCTGCTCCGGCTCGTAACAAAGCTTTAACATTTTCTAAGGTTTGGATACCACCACCAACAGTCAGGGGAATAAAGACTTGTTCAGCAGTACGGTACACCACGTCAATAATGGTATTTCGTTCTTCATGAGTAGCTGTAATATCTAGAAACGCTAACTCATCCGCCCCAGCATCGTTGTAAATCTTTGCCATTTCCACCGGATCGCCAGCATCTTTAATATCGACAAAGTTAACTCCTTTTACAACTCGTCCCGCTTTCACATCTAAGCAAGGTAAGATTCTCTTAGCTAGCATGATCAATTTTCTACTCTTGAGTATTCCCCGAAATTTAAATTTTAAATGGGCGGGGGTATTCTAGAAAGAAAATTTTCGCATCCGTGTTTCTTCTTAGACTCGCGCGGCTTGCCATTCCCCCAAACCAGTCTAAAATCCAATTCAACAGCGGAACCATGGCGATTATATCCTCTAAAAAACAGCCCCAAGAACCCGGTAAACAACCCAAAAAAAGTCGGGAGTCAGCAAAAAAAGCTCAAGCCGAGAATGTTTTACGTCCCGAAGCTAGGGATGACGAACAGGGAAAGCCAGAAGAGAGTATTCGTCCCCAACGGTTTGCCGATTATATTGGACAGAAGGATTTAAAGGATGTATTAGAAATCGCCATTAAAGCTGCTAAGTCTCGGCAAGAGGTGTTGGATCATCTACTATTGTATGGGCCTCCGGGGTTGGGGAAAACTACTATGGCAATGATTTTAGCTTCCGAGATGGAGGTTAATTATAAAATTACCAGTGCCCCTGCCTTGGAACGTCCTAGGGATATTATGGGACTATTAGTCAACCTCAAGCCGGGGGATATTCTCTTCATTGATGAGATCCATCGCCTTTCTCGGATGACTGAGGAAATTTTATACCCAGCGATGGAAGATTATCGCTTGGATATTACCACAGGTAAAGGTCCTAGTGCCAGAACACGGAGCATACCCCTATCCAAATTTACCTTGGTAGGGGCAACAACCAGGGTGGGGGCGTTAACCTCACCTTTGCGCGATCGCTTTGGCTTGATACAAAAGTTAAGATTCTATGAAGTGGATGAATTGAGCCAAATAGTGTTGCGAACTGCCCAGTTATTGAACACCCCTGTAGCGTCAGATGGGGCGACAGAAATTGCCCGTCGTTCTCGTGGTACACCCAGGATAGCAAATAGATTACTAAAAAGAGTCCGTGATTATGCTGAAGTTAAATCATCTGGTGAGATAAATGAAACTGTAGCAGGAGAGGCACTACATCTATTTCAAGTCGATCCCTGTGGGTTGGATTGGACAGATAGGCGGATGTTGAGTGTAATTATTGAACAATTTAATGGTGGTCCTGTGGGGTTGGAAACCATTGCTGCGGCAACGGGTGAGGATACTCAAACCATTGAGGAGGTTTATGAACCTTATTTGATGCAAATTGGGTATTTGAGCCGGACTCCACGGGGAAGGGTGGCCACACCTGCGGCGTATCAGCATTTGGGTTTTAAACCACCGAATGAGCAGATGTCTTTGTTGTGAAAGAGTTGTTAGTTGTTAGTTGTTAGTTGTTAGTTGTTAGTTGACAGTTGACGGTTGACGGTTGACAGTTTAATTATTTCACTCCTTCACTCCTTCACTCCTTCACTCCTTCCCTCCGGGCGGGGAAACCCCGCCCCTACTCCTTCACTCCTCCACTCCCTCACTCCCTCCCAATGGTGGTTAAATTAATAAAGGTTAACAAAACACCAAGGTAAAAGGAATTAAGTCTGATGGTGCGATTAATTGTCATTTTCCTGAGTGCTATTTTAATGTTTGGCTGGGGTGGGGAGGCACTTGCTGCTAATAAACCCCTGCAAATTACCCAAGAACAGTTCGAGAAATGGGAAAATTTAAGCAATCAGGCTTTGAATGCTGCTAGTGAAGGTGATTTTGCTACCTCGGAAAAGTACTGGACCCAAATTCTGGAAGAATTTCCCCAGAATCCGGCGGTGTGGAGTAACCGGGGGAATGTGCGGGTAAGTCAAAATAAATTGCAAGAGGCTTTGGAAGATTATAACAAAGCCATAGAATTAGCACCCAATGTTACAGATCCCTATTTGAATCGGGGGACAGCCTTTGAGGGGTTGGGAAAATGGTCCGATGCGATCGCTGATTATAATCATGTGTTAGAATTAGACCCCAATGATGCGATGGCCTATAACAATCGGGGCAATGCTCAAGCAGGTTTAGGGAAATGGTCCGATGCGATCGCTGATTATGAAAAAGCTACGGAGATTAACCCCAAATTTGCCTTTGCCCGTGCTAATCATGCCTTAGCGGTGTATGAAACTGGTAATACAGAAACTGCTATCCGGGAAATGAAGAGTCTTGTCCGTAAATATCCCCAATTTGCAGATATGCGAGCTGCTTTAACTGCTGCGTACTGGGCAAACGGACAGCCAGGGGAAGCGGAAAGTAATTGGGTAGCGGCTTATGGATTGGATAGCCGTTATAAGGATATTAACTGGGTAAAAAATGTTCGCCGTTGGCCTCCTAGTTTGGTGGTAGGATTAGAGAAATTTTTGAAAATCCAGTAAATGCGTTGAAACTGATAACTTGCACCATTCAAGGGCAAGAGCCAGAGGCTCTATATTCTAGTTACCAGGCTGAGCCTGGTAACTAGGGGAAAGGAGGCTCTGCCTCCTGTTCTTGGAATTGGTGCAAGTTGTTAGTTAAAACGCACTGCAAGCCTTACCCAGTCTGATTTATCAGACTTGGTCTTTGAGCCTAGGAATTCATTCCTAGGCGGACATTTGGGCTAATTGAGAATGCTGCATTTTCAAGTATTTTTATTTAATTAAATAGGCTCAAAAATTACACAATAGTTAGGATTCATCTTAGAGATAAATCTATGCCAAACTTAGACTTACCCACACCACCTACATTTGAGAGCATAGAATCAGAACGTCTTCACCGCCAACAGCGTTTAGCTGCTGCATTTCGTCTATTTGCCCGTTACGGCTTTGATGAAGGTGTCGCCGGACACATCACTGTCCGCGATCCCGAATTTACTGATTGCTTTTGGGTTAACCCATTTGGAATGTACTTCGGTCAAATTCGAGTATCAGACCTAGTGCTAGTTAACCATAAGGGTGAAGTTGTCAAAGGTAATAGACCTGTAAATACGGCGGCTTTTGCGATTCATTCCCGCATTCACCAAGCTCGACCTGATGTGAATGCAGCAGCTCACGCCCATTCACTTTATGGTAAAGCTTGGTCAACCCTGGGACGCTTGCTCGATCCCTTGACTCAAGATGCCTGTGCATTTTATGAAGACCATGCTTTATTCGATGATTATACCGGGGTAGTGCTGGAAACTGGAGAAGGCGATCGCATTGCTGCCACTCTGGGAGAGAAAAAGGCTATTATCCTGCGTAACCACGGCTTACTAACCGTTGGTCATTCAGTGGATGAAACTGCATGGTGGTTTGTAGCGATGGATCGTTGTTGTCATGCCCAATTGATGGCTGAAGCCGCAGGAAAACCAGTGTTGATTGATCCAGATACGGCTCGTTTGACCCATAGTCAGGTTGGTTCTCACCACATTGGATGGTTTAGTTTTCAATCTCTTTATGACATGATTGTGCGTCAGGAACCAGATTTGCTGGAGTGATATTAACTGAGTTCGGGATAAGAAAGCAGGTGTAGAAGCAATGCTAGTAGATCGGGCTTCACCAGACTAAGAAACGTTATATTATTGTTCGATACGTGGAGCTTCCCCTGAGTTTATATCCTCACCAAATAGAGTTTTAGTGGCTATTCGTAAGTAATTCAAGAACTACTCCCTTCCCGCTATAAAATTACCGAAAGATTGTAGGCTGGGTTGAGGGACGAAACCCAGCATATCGTTGGGTTTCACTTCGTTCAACCCAACCTACGTTATAGGTAATCTTCTGCCGGGAAGGGAGTATCCAAAGCAGAGTCTGATATTTCAAGTTGAAATAGAAGTACTTTCAGCGAATAGCTGATTTTGTCGTCTCTCCTTCAATACCATATTCACCCCACCCGCAGGCGCAATGGTAACACCTCGTCTCTGTGGCTTAACTGGTAGATTATCCACCAATTCCAACTGATAATTCCCCAGAATAGTTGCCAATACCAACTTCATCTCAAATATTGCCAAAGCTTCGCCAATACAACGCCGTGCCCCACCACCAAAAGGGAAAAACTCATAGGGTGTATATTGTCTATCTAGAAATCTCTCCGGTTTAAACTCCTTGGGCTGCGGGTATAAATCTTCACGCCGATGGGTTAAATAAATACAACCATATACCCTCGTACCAGGTTCTAATTGATAACCCATTAATTCCACAGGTTCTTTGACTTCCCTGGGAACAGTTAACATTGCTACGGGATAAATCCGCAGGGTTTCATTGCAAACAGCAGTCAGATAGGGCAATTTAAAAATGTTCATTGGTTCTGGAGAATCACCAAGGCTATCTAATTCTCTCAGTAATTTTTCTAATATTACTGGTTGTTTATGTACCCAATATAAAGCCCAAGATATGGCTGTGGCGGTGGTTTCATGTCCAGCAACGAGTAAAGTAATTAACTCATCGTGTAATTCCTCATCGCTCATCCCCTCTCCATGTTCGTCTCGCGCTGACATTAATAAGGTAAGGATATCTGTATCAGAAGGATTGTATTTGGAACGTTTATCCCTAATTTCCGCATAAATCAATTGGTCTATTTGCTGCTGTAAGCGACGAAAATATCCCCAAGGACTCTTAGCACCAAAATCCTTTCTCAGGAAGGGGAAAAACAGCAAACTGGAAACTAAGGGAGATGCAAAGGAATCCATCCACTCCACCATCAATTGTTTGAGTTTGTGGAAACGTTCTCCCTCATGGATACCAAAGACAACCTTTAAGATGACTTCGATGGAAATATTCTGGACAACACTACGTGCAGAGAAATTTGTACCAGGGGTTAATTGACTAAATATTTCTTCCGTCAAATCACAAATAGTTTGCCCATAACCACGCATTCTATCACCATGAAAGGGAGGCATTAATAATTTACGCTCTCTTTTATGGCGATTCCCTTCTAAGCAAAATATAGAATTATCCCCCACCAACATTTGTAAAACTCCATTACTGGGGGTATAAAACTCCTTACTATCCCTGGTAAATAGCTGTTGTAACCCCTCTGGATCGCTAACTAACAATACCCTAGAATGATTCCCAATAATCGGTGCGTTAAAGATATCACCATAGCGTTGGTAAGCATTATCCATATAACCGAGGGGATTGGTTATGTACTGAATCTTCTGCAACCAAGGGGGAGTTTTGGGACTATCTGGTAGTTTCATAGTATTGAGAAGGAGTAGCTTTAACCATCTTATCGAACTGCGTGTATCAATGGGTGTACTACTGTAACTGCGGGCTACTCATGACAAGTTGAGGTTTTATCTTGAGAATCATATAATCCGTCCAAAAATCGCCTAATTACTCGGTTACAATTGCGCTTTTCAGAATTCCGAATATTTTTTTTAACTGACTAATATAGTATTCATTTAGATCTATCTCTATGGTTTTACCATTTAATCTTAAAAATTTCCAGTTTGTTCCGGTAGTGACAACACCATAAATAGTAGAAATTTGATTCCCTTTTGTTTCATTGAAAATTTGTGCTGCGATCATTTCTGCCATACATTGTCCCAATCCCGATTGAATATTATCATTTTTAGCTTCTACTAAAGCCACAACAGGTGCTTCAATAATAATTTGTTCGGGAGAAAGACTGATTAAAAAATCACAGAATCCATTCAATCCTTTACTGACATCTACCGTAAAATCTCGACCAGAAAATATACTTATTTGCGATTGATTTTGTGATTGGTGTTGTCTTTTCAGTTCTACTAATATTGGCATGACAATCAGTTCGGAACGAGCTTTTTCTGTGTCGATTGCTAATGCTAAGGGCAAATATTCTTGTAGAGTTTGTTTGAGAAAATCGCTACAATCTACCTCTGGTACGTTAAGAAAAGTCCCAAATTGCTCGAATATAGATATCCCAAAGTCTTTCTTGATTTGTTCGATAGTAAATTGACTGTACGGCATATTATGAACCTATCTTACAACTTTTCAACTTTTGAGCGACCCTGAATCATTTTATTAGATGTTTAATCATAGGGGCTGGTGATTGTAAAATATAGGTTTAGGGGCACGGTGTCAGCCAATGAAAAATCTTCAGGGAAAAGTTATATTAGTTACGGGTGCAACACGGGGTTTGGGTAAGGGAATTGCTGTCGGTTTAGGTGAAGCTGGTGCAACTGTATACATTACAGGTCGCAGCTGGGATAAATCAAATGCTGGTGACCAAATTTCCGGGTGTTTGCGGGATACTCAGGCAGCAGTGGAGTCGGCAGGTGGTGTATGTATTCCTGTGCAAGTAGACCATAGTGACGATGAGCAGGTGCGATCGCTATTTGAGCGTATCCAGGATGAACAGGATGGAAAATTAGACCTCCTGGTAAACAATGTATATGGGGGCGTGCAAGCATTGAAAAATGCCAATGGTAAGCCCTTTTGGGAATTTGAACCCAGCCTTTGGGATGCTTGTAATAATGTTGGTCTTCGCAGTCACTATGTTGCCAGTATTTTTGCTGCCCGGATGATGACTAAACGGCGACAGGGATTGATTTGTACCATTTCCTCTTGGGGTGGTCTATCTTATATTTTCGGTGCAGCTTATGGTGCGGGGAAAGCGGCGTGCGATCGCTTGGCGGCTGATATGGCTGTTGAACTCAAACCATATAATGTTACTTCTATTTCCCTGTGGCCTGGGATTGTGGGAACCGAGCATATTTCCCAGATGGTATCTGAAATGGAAGACAAAAATGATACTGATAAAAAAGCTGGATTCATGAGCGATGCTCCTCAGGAGCCGCTGCGCGATCGCTATAACTGGGAAACTCCTTTACTCACAGGCAGAGTAATTGCCAAACTTGCAGAAGAAACCAATATTATCCAACGTACAGGAAAGGTACAAATTGTTGCTGAAATTGCACAGCAATACGGACTTGTAGACCAGGATGGAAATCTACCTGTATCCCTGCGTTCTCTGCGTTTTCTACTACCCTTTGGATTACCAGCATTGAGAAAATATTCATGGCTTATACCTAATATTAAAATGCCGTGGTCATTGCTACAGTTGGTTGCCCTGAGTTCACCTAAGATTTGAATATAGCGGTTTGAAGTTGAAAGCAAGACTTCAAGGAAATTCCAGAACTACAGACTTAGGTGCGATCTTGTCACGGGGAGTATCCCTGTGGCAACATTTCACACAAATGTAGTGGTAATTTACCTTAGTCAAAATCGCTATAAATTCAAGACATCCATTTTTGATAGTGAGGTACAGAGGTAGGAGGGTAACCATGTCATATTCCTACCTTGAAACTGTACTCCACTCAATTACAAATGATTATATTTTGTAGTTACCAGACTCCCAAGAGGTTGTTTTATGACCCGACTACACGAGGCTGTTATTCTTATTACCGGTGCATCTGGTGGATTTGGACAGCAACTAACTCAACAGTTGTTAGAAGCTGGTAGCCGACTCATTTTAACGGATTTGGATGAAGATGTTTTACGCCAACGAGTTGAAGCAATTCAACATCAAGTTTCAACTGGTGAAGTTATAGCAATAATACCTGGCAATCTCTCTACCCGCAAGGGTTGCGAAACCCTTTACCATCAGGTAAAAGCACTCAACATCCCCATTGATATTTTGATTAACAATGCAGGTATTGGGATGTTTGGTCGCATGGATGAAGTTCCCAGCCAACAATGGGAACTTTTAATGCAAGTCAACTTACTAGCTCCCATGCGGTTAAGTTCTTTGTTTGTTGCTGATATGATTGCCCGTAAACAAGGTCATATCGTTAATATTTCCTCCTTAGCAGGTTGGTCCGCAGGTGCAGGAATGGCTCATTATGCAGCCAGTAAGTTTGGTTTGCGAGGACTCAGTGAAGGGTTGTTTAATGAAGTCAAGGGATACAATATCCAAGTTACTGCTGTTTATCCCTTCTTTAGCCGCACCCCAATTCTCCAGTCACAGAGGTATGGCACCCTAGCCAAGCATAACAAAGGTATTCCAGACTATATGGCAACAGACCCAGCAAAGGTAATGCAAGCAGTAATTCGAGGTATTGTTAATAATAAATTGCATGTATTTCCCGACGTTGCCTCACAAACTATTCATCTTCTCAAACGATATTTTCCTGAGTTACTTGGGTGGATGAGCGACACATTTGACAAAAAACTACAAAAGGGTCAACTCCAGTAAAGTGAAGGAGTGAGGGAATTATTTTCATGGGCAGGTTGTGGGATTTGACCGTGAGGGACTAGCTTGAAAATGGTTGTTAGTTGTTAGTTGATGGTTGACAGCTTAGGTGTAGGAGCCGCAGTAGGGGCGCATTGCGTGCGCCCTTGAGGAGTTAGTCACCCCCGCATTTTCATCCTTGATTGTGGGATTTGACCGTGGGGGACTAGCTTGAAAACAGTTAGGAGGCGCGGAGTAGGGGCGCATTGCGTGCGCCCTTGAAGAGTTAGTCACCCCCGCATTTTCATCCTTGATTGTGGGATTTGACCGTGGGGGACTAATATGAAAATGCCGTGGTCATTGCTACAGTTAGGTATCTTCAGTTGACCTAAGATTTAAATCTAGACATTAATTTTAATTAGTTGTGGGTGTGAGCGATCCCCGACTTTTTGGAGAAGTCGGGGATCTGTGACCCCGTGACAAAGTTTTCTGACTCCGACTCCCAGGAGGTTTTTTATGACTCAGTTATACGAAGCTGTGGTTTTGATTACTGGTGCATCTGGTGGGTTTGGACAGGAATTAACCCGACAACTGCTAGAAGCTGGTAGCCGATTGATTTTAACAGATCTAGACGAAGTTGTTTTACGTCAACAAGTTCAGGCAATTCAGCATCAAGTTTCAACTGGTGAAGTATTAGCAATTATACCTGGCGACCTCTCTACCCGTGAGGGATGCGAAACCCTTTATCATCAGGTAAACGCCCTCAATATCCCCATTGATATTCTAATTAACAATGCTGGTGTTGGGCTGTTTGGTCGCATGGATGAAGTTCCCAGTCAAAAATGGGAGCTAGTAATACAAGTCAACTTACTCGCACCCATGCGACTAAGTTCTTTGTTTGTTGCTGACATGATTGCCCGTAGAAAAGGTCATATTGTCAATATTTCCGGCATCGCAGGTTGGTCTGTTTTTGCGGGAATGACTCATTATGCAACCACTAAGTTTGGTTTGCGGGGATTTAGCGAAGGGCTATTTAATGAACTCAAAGAATACAATGTCAAGGTTACTGCTGTTTATCCTTTCTTTACCCGCACCCCAATTCTGCAATCACAACGGTATGGAACTTTAGCTAAGAAAATTCAGGGTGTTCCGGAATATATGGTGGCAGAACCTGCAAAGATAATGCGGGCAACAATTAGAGGCATTATTGATAACAAATTGCAGGTATTCCCCGATATCATTGCCCAGGCTTTTCATATTCTCACACGATATTCCCCCAGTTTAGTTGGATGGATTAGCAACACATTTACAAAAAGTCTAGAAAATCGTCAATTCCAGTAAATTTAAAAATATGTTGGACACTACTCACAAGCATCTGATTATTGGAGCTGGTTTTGTGGGATTGGGTATGGCTGAGTCCCTTAAGGCTGCCAATATTCCCTATGACCAAGTTGATGCCAGTGATGATATTGGTGGCAATTGGTATCATGGTGTGTATGAAACTGCACATATCATTTCATCACGCAAGATTACCCAGTTTACCCATTTCCCCATGCCGGATGATTATCCGGACTTTCCCAGTGCCAAAAATATGCGGGATTACTTAAATTCCTTTGCTAATCAGTTTGATTTACGTAAAAATATTGAGCTAAATCGTAAAGTTAGCTACGTAAGACCTGTTGAAGATAATCTTTGGGAAGTCACCTTTGAGAATGGGGAACAGCGAATTTACAAAGGGGTTATCATTTGTAATGGTCATCACTGGTGTAAACGTTTTCCCCAGTTTGAAGGAGAATTTAACGGAGAAATTATCCATTCCAAAGATTATAAAACTCCCCAACAGTTGCGTGGTAAAAGAGTTTTGGTAATTGGTGGAGGGAATTCAGCTTGTGACGTAGCAGCAGAAGCAGCTCGTGTGGGAGCTAAATCTGTGTTAAGTATGCGTGAGTCTGTATGGTTTATTCCCAAAACTTTTGTAGGTGTTCCAGTTTCAGATTTAATAAAATGGTGGATGCCACAATGGTTTCAGAGATTTACGGCTTATTTAATTATTCAACTGACCTTTGGTAAGTATCAAAATTATGGTTTACCCGAACCTAAATATCGAATTTTTGACAAGCACCCTACCTTAAATAATGAAGTCCCTTACTACATTAAACATGGTCGCATTACCTGTAAGCCAGGGGTGCGTCGTTTGGATGGTGAGGAAGTTGAATTTGTGGATGGTAGTCGAGAAACCTTTGATTTAATTGTTTGTGCAACTGGCTTCCATGTGGCTTATCCATTCTTAGCTCCAGAACTCCAGCGAGTAGAAGGCTCAATAGTAAAGTGCTATGGAGGCTCATTTCTGGAAGATTATAAAGGAATTTATTACATTGGTTGGTCACAAGCAAGAGGTGGTGCTGGTTCTCTAGTTTCTGCTTCTGCTCCAGTATTTGCCCGTTTTCTGAAACTCCAGGATGAAATCAATATTCCTATGGGTTTAGTGTTCAAGAAAATGGGACAGCAATTACCAAAAAGTCATCTTGAAGATCCGCAAAAGATTTTTAGGGAATTAAAGTTAGTTAATTTCTTCTTTAACCGGATTGTGAAAAAGGCTCATCAAGTTGATTCCCAGTATTCTCACTTCCGGAATCATCCACTACCCCCCTTGCTACAAAAATTAGTCAGTAGTAAGTAGGGGAGTTAGGACAGCGATTCATTAACCAGATTGAGAAACCGGGTTTTTCGACCCGGTTTCAAATGAGAGTGAGGAGTGATTGCTACCTTTATGTTCAAATATTTCTTAATTGTTAATCTGCTTCAAATCTTCAATTATTTTAGGAGGAACTTCATTTTGGTCAACAGGGTATCCATGAAAACCACCAGCATTGTCTGACTGAAATTCATAAAATTTTTCATCATAGTAGCCATAAATTTGTCTACCATTTACAATACCTCTATCTAAAACTTCTTGAGCAATTTCATCACTTAAATCCATAAAAGTACCCCAACCACCTTTAGCATGTTTAGGACTAGGTACGTAACGTGGGCGTAATTTTTTGGCTTGACTTACATCTGTGAAATTAGATATTTCTATATCTTGATAAGATGCACCGTCTGTACTGAACTTTACCTGGATACAATCAGCAGCAAATTCAGGTGCATTCTGTAAGCTAATTAAATTTCCCAATTCTTCTCTATTAATAAGATGAGCTGCTCCTGCTAATGAACTTCCAGAAACATCTCGACCATTAAAATGGCATTCATGAAATTCAAGTTTTTCATCTAGAAGTTCATCTATAAAAGGACCCTTGTTCATTAACTTAATCAGCAATATACGAATCTTTTCTTGCTCCTCTCCACTAGAAGATTCGTATTTTGAATGTAACCAGTCACGTAATTTAATGCTATTTGATATTTGACAATCGAAAAAACTACTGTGAATCAGTATTGGTTTTGAATATTGAATTGGTTCTAGTTCCTTGATTATCTCGAACAATACTTGCATTAGATGGTCAGCATCATAATTATTTTCTGCTTGCCCAATAAAGGATTGTTCGTTAATCAGGAAGTGCATTTACATCAACTCCATTAGGTCTTTTTCCATTTGATCGAAGAAACCATCAGGCCATTTATTAATTCTTCCACTACGAGTTATACGTGGAGATATTACTTCAGTAACAATTTTTCCTTCTTTTTCTAATCGCTGAAAGTAGTGCAATTGTACATCTTGATGGTCAAGTTTACCACGATGAACAGCAAGACGAATCCCATTTAAAACATGGTCGCTATGAGTTTCTACCACAACTTGAATACCGCAACTTGCTGCAAGGGCTAACAATTCTCCCATTTTGGCTTGTCCTTTGGGATGGAGATGAGCTTCTGGGTTTTCAACCATAATTAGTGTATCTAAAGATGATGCAAGGACTGCCACAATAACTGGTAGGGTGTAGGTAATTCCAAAGCCTACATTGGTTGAACGCCGGGGGTTACTAAGTCCATAGGGGTATTGTAAACTAACCAGATCCATATCTGGATTCGACCTAATTTCGATGCGTGTACCAGGGCTGATTTCTCCCATCCATGCTTCAACTTGGTTTAACAGACTAAGTGATATTGCTGTGGGATGACTCAGATGATTGTGGGGAATATCTTTATCTCTATAAAGTGAAAGAAAGTGAGCAGTGTATTCTCCTTTGGTACCCAGTTGTTTATGCTGTCTTACCTGGAAATCGGACATTTCAAAGAATGGACGGGAACCAATACGCTCTGCTTGAAGATACTGGAAATTATCGTTAAAAAGGCTTGATTTATAAGATTCGTGGTTAGTTTGCGTAACTAAATCCAAAACATCTGCTTCACGGTTATATTTGAATTCCCATATGCTCTCTTCGCCATGTTTCCATGTAATTGTAAAACTGATTAAGTCTTCTTTCGCCTCTTCGTAAAGAGCATCTTGAGCGGTACCAATACAAACTAATTCCCCATTGAGTGCTAAGCCTGTTTTTGGTAATAATCCTTGTTGGTAAGATTGCCTTAATAGTAACAGTGATTGCAATACTGAGGATTTACCTGTACTGTTAAGACCAGAGAGTAATGTCAGAGGTCTAAACTCAAGTAATTGTTCTTCAAATGGTTTGAAATTTTTCAGACACAAGGAAGTTATCATGACAGTACTTCTTGAATAATTTCTTCAATTTTCTCAAATCTATAATCAACTTTATCAGCAGCCTGAGATATAGATTTTACAAATTCTTCATCGGTTTCAATATAGAGAGCAAATGTATTTTTTAAAATATTGCTGCGTTGTTTAAGTAATTCTGCTTCTTGATTTGTAAGATTGCTCAAGACAACAGACCAAGCTTCAAACAAGGATTTATTGAGAGGTGGCTTTTTTTTTGCGTTTTTGAGAATTTTTCTAAAAGCATATTCTCCAAATATAGAATATGCTAATGTCATGGAAAATTTAAATTTACTTCCAATTACATCTAGTTCTTCAGTATTCATATGATTAATTTTTATCATGGCTTCATTCAAAAAATAATCTCTACCTTGTTTGATGGGATATTTTTTATATGATGTCAAATAAAAAGCAATAAAACCAAGTACAAATTCATGGTCATCCATGCGTTGCTGTCGCTTTTGACTGATACGAGTAACCTTGATAAATTCTTTTGATTTAGCAAGTTTATCTAAAAATTTTGTGGCTTGTCCTGGATTTAAAGCATGGCGTAGCTCTTGTGGAGATAGAGGTTCACCGCCTGTATTTATCCGCCTAAAAATATTGTATTTTACTTCTGGTGGAGTTCCACGTTCAATTAAATAAACTGTCAGCACAGTTTCATCTATGCGCCGCTGATAATTACGGGGTAATTCGTCATAATTTTTCCCTTCAAGATGAGTCAGAAATTCTAGGTTACTTAGCCGAAGTTCCTTATCAATAGCAAACTTCTTTAGGGCACTCAGCCTTTGTAGTCCATCTATCACCAACCATTTGTCTTCGTTAGTAGCATCCATATAAAATGCTGGTAATGGAATACGAATTAGAATAGATTCAATCAGTCGGCTTTTAGCAGTCTGTGTCCAAATCTCAGCATGACGTTGAAATTCGGGTGCTAAATCAATCTCATCAAACTTAATTCTTTTCAGCACTAAGTCAACAGTCATTGGTCGAGTATCAACCCTAATTAAATTTGGATCGAATGGCGTATTAATTACATCATCTTCCTGTTCTATATCCTCTTCTTCTGGCTCTATATCTTCTTCAATTACCTCTGAATTTAAGTGGTTTATTTCTGTCACTGCACTGACTCCTTGGCACTAACACCTATGCATCCCACGCTGATAATTACTATTATTCCTA
The DNA here is from genome assembly GCA_030065055.1 of Calothrix sp. MO_192.B10. Taxonomy (GTDB): domain Bacteria; phylum Cyanobacteriota; class Cyanobacteriia; order Cyanobacteriales; family Nostocaceae; genus Calothrix_A. The sequence goes on along the minus strand of JASJDS010000109.1, from coordinate 213 downwards.
CCTCAGTAAATAGCTTTCTTGCTGAATTATAGAAACTAGTCGAAGTCCAAAACTCAAGCGCCTTAAGGCAGGATATGTAGGACGAGGTAGCACTTTGGCTGTGCCTTTAAATGATAAAATACCAATAGTCAGTATAAGACATTAAAACCTACCGAGGGACTCTCGGAAAGTATACGCCCAAATCTCGAATCGGCGAGTTGAAAGGAAATATCA
>JASJDS010000285.1 GCA_030065055.1 Calothrix sp. MO_192.B10 | reverse complement strand
ATCTAACAGGAACGGTAATCAACCTGTATAAAAACCCAACTGCCTAGGGGCAATCTGTACCTTGACAATTGAAGATATGGGGTTCTATTTCATAGTTCTAGCTCTTGACCAGAAATAGGTAAAATCTTCATGGAGACTAGACGACACAGAATTTAACTCAAACAAATTTTGGAGCAATCCAACTACCCCCGGGCAGGGGGAAAGTCAACGCTTGAGGAGAGAACCACCTCTGGGCTAGATACCGCAAGGGGTCTAGTTTAAGTGGACTCGTTGAACCAAGAATCTCCTCGCCTTTAGGCAGGAGAGTGTCAATAATGCCGTGCCTACAACATATTGAATGACCCAAATGCGATGCCTGATTATGTTCAAATACGCGATGTGCAACTTTATTTACTCAGGTTAAGATCCCTCAACCCCCATGCAATAAATTGTGTAGCATCCTCTGGCTTTCCCCTTATTAAGGGGAACGGGAAAGGGATCAGGGGGCTTGTAAAAAATTCGCACACGGCGTTTACAATATTCATGGTAGGGGCACGGCATCCACAATATTTCCCTGATGCCAGAATCTGAATATCGCCGTGCCCACAACCAATTTTGACATAGGTGTAATTACTATCACTGTGTCAGTATATTCATAGTCTGGGCAGGGCGTGTGTAATACTGTTGGCAATCTGGTTAGGTGATTGATGCCCTGTGGGCACGGCGTGTGTAATACTGTTGACAATCTGGTTATGTGATTGATGCCCTGTGGGCAGGGCGTGTGTAATACTGTTGGCAATCTGGTTATGTGATTGATGCCCTGTGGGCAGGGCGTGTGTAATACTGTTGGCAATCCGGTTATGTGATTGATGCCCTGTGGGCAGGGCGTGTGTAATACTGTTGGCAATCTGGTTATGTGATTGATGCCCTGTGGGCAGGGCGTGTGTAATATTGTTGGCAATTCCTTTATCTTACTGATGCCGTGCCCCTACTGGAGGATTGATTTTTTGGTGTTTTTTCACTCCTTCACTCCTTCACTCCTTCACTCTTTCTCTCCCAAACAGAGTGTCCCTTAATTTCCACTCCATGTTCTTCCAGACAGTTTGTCCAACCATTAAGAGTACCAATCTCGCTTTTATTCTCAAACAAACCTAATTTTTCTTCCTGTTGGGTGAGTTGAGCAAACTCTTCCCTTAATGGATAGTCTGGGGTAACGAATGTTTCCTTCCGATGCAAGATAGGCGGATTGGCTCTTCGGGAATAATCGCGGTGAGTTATTTTCCGTGTTTGCAGGTCAATACTGATACTTGCATTCAATGGTGGATGGGCTTCAGTGTCGAAATCTGGATAAAACAAGTAGGATATTCGCATTTCATCGGTATAAAATTTGATTAATGTTGCTCCATCAACCCTGCCTATACTGCGACTGGCACAACCTTCATAAATACGTAATAAAGGGTTGAGGGCTTGTAGTGCGGAAACATGAATGTAAAGTGCGCCACGGGTACGTTTACCAATCTTACTTTTGTCGCAGGCATTCTTTACTACCCCTGGTTGACCCAAACTAAACAATTTTTGGTCAGCGACTTCGCAAGCATCGTCATAGCTACCAAAAAAGGCTTTGATGTCTTGGCGCATTTCTGGAGCTAATTGAGAAAATCTGGGACGTTGGTCAAAGTGAGTCAAAGCCAGATATACTTGAATATCAAGGGAACGACGATAAGCGATCGCATCCCACTCTTCTTCATCTGTAGCTTGTAAAACCACGGCAAAGGCACGGCGGAAACTACCAAATTCACTCAGTAGTTGTTGTCCGTTCTCTAATTCTCCTTTTACTGGTAATCTGCCTCGCTTAGTATAAAATTCCATCAGTGGTTCAAGGATTTCTTGATAGTCTTCAAACCGTTTTGTGAGGAGGCGAACTCTAGGAGTTGCAGTACTGGAGAAAAACCGGATAGCTCTGTAGGTTTCTTTTTCGGCTTCATCCCGAAACACAAAATAAATACCCAATGCCACAGGCACAGCATCTACATTCAGGGTATCATCAATGTATTTTTTTAGCTCTTCTTGTTCGTAATATTTCTGAAACGTATTGCGCCGGGTAACAATACCATCACCATAGGCAATTTGAGTTTTACTGGGGGCATTAATTAGGACTTGGGCTGATACTATTAATACTTTGCCTGTTAGTTTCCACGCAGATGTGAGTGCTTGACGACGTTCCTCTAGGTTTTCAATTACATTGAGAACATAACCTAAATTGACTATATCCGCTTCAATGCGGGGCATATCGGCATAGTAATAAGGGTCCCAACCAGCACTGGTATAACCTAAATTTTTTACCCTCTTGACATCCCCGCCATGTCCGCATCCATAATCAAAAAACATGGTATCTTTATTTATGATTTCCCATTCTATGGCTAATCGCACTGGTCGAGATAAATCAGTGCGAAACATTGCCGCCTTATGACGTTCGATTTCTAGATAACTCTCAGACATCGGCAAAAAATGGATGTGAGATTGATAAGTAATAATTAATAAGTATTTTGGCTCTCCCAGACATTTGTTAGTTCATCTGGGTACAGATAATACTGCTGATATTGTTTCAATTTTTGGTCGCCAGTTCAATCAAGTCTTCAATTTTCTTGATATTTGGATCCCCTGCGAGGTATCCAATTCCCCGGTGTAGGTGTAAGCGAAATTGAGTAGCGAGGGTTTCTTTATCGGTACCGCAGCCATCATTGTAGCAGCGTTGTTTCAGGGCAAGAATAAGGATATCAGACATTTCCCCACCAAAGACGCGCCATGTCATTTCCAGGTTACTATCTTGGGGTATGGGTACGAGTGAAGGGGGAGTTGCTTCAGCCAAGGAACGACAAAGTGCCCACCGACAGAGGATATTCCACTGGTCAATTTTGGTTTGGCGTTTGAGTTTAATTAGTTGCTCTTTGGCTGTTTGGGAAAGGCGAATGCGTTCTAGTGGTGCTTCCATAGTTTTAAGGGAACTCCAGGAAATAAATTATCCCACAAGAGGGGTTGACAGTGAAGTTTACATATTTTGTTGCTTGATAACTATGGGATGTTTTTTTATCTGCAAGTCCCTTAATTCGTAATATGATTCAATTGGCAAAAATTCTTCGTCTTCCATAATTCAATTCCAGCATTAACCAATACATTTAAAAAGTAAAAAGATAAAAGTTAAAAGTAAAAAGATAAAAGATAAAAGATAAAAGTTAAAAGATAAAAGTAAAAAGTAAAAAGATAAAAGTAAAAAGTAAAAAGATAATCCCCATAAATAAATTGAGGGGATAAGATTACGGACGTATTGTTTCTTGCACTACCTGTATCGAAACAAATTTTTTTACTCCGTTCCATAAATAAATTTAGGGGCTTGGTGACCATTTTTCTTTTTCTTTACTTTTGCCTTTTTACTTTTTACTTTTGCCTTGTTCGGTCAAAATTATTAGACTTTAGTTTGCAGATTACGTGAAAAGCGCAGAAAATACGGCGTTTTGTCGGCTATTTTTAAAATATTGTGTATTATTTATGTACAGTAAACGAATATTTCATGGAATATCGCAGAGCCAAAATCGAGGGAGGTACATTTGAAATATTGTGTTTTGGGAGAGTTGCATCTAACACCAGAAATTGTGAAGGGTATATTTTCTGGTTGAGTTTGAAAATATTTTTGTTAAACAATGTCTGGTTTAGTTTGCATTTGTTGGGTTCCACTTCGTTTCACCCAACCTACGAGGGATTGCGATCGCATTCCGAAATCTCTCTCCCCAACACCGATTACATTGGTCAACCGTCAGCCATACCTACACCGATGATGGTAACTATAGCGCAACCCTTACCGTCACCGACAGCAACGGCGGCAGTACCGTAGAAACACTGACAATAATTACAGAACTTGCAGGGAATACCAAATAAATTAATTGTTTTACCAGAAACGATCTAATTACCCTCTAGCGAGTAAGGGTGCTGCCGAGAGTAAGGTTTTGGTATAAGGATGTTGGGGTTGGGCAAAAATCTGCTTAGTAGGACCAATTTCCACAATTTTACCCCCATTCATCACCGCGATGCGATCGCACAAAAATCTGGCTAACCACAAATCATGGGTAATAAACAGATAAGTTAAATCAAATTCCTGCTTTAACTCCAACATCAAATCCAATACCTGGGACTGGACGCTAGCATCTAACATACTCACAGGTTCGTCACATATTACTAGTTTAGGACGAGTAATCAAAGCACGGGCGATCGCAACCCGTTGTTGTTGTCCCCCAGATAAGTCCCCAGGATAACGTTGATAATACATTTGTGCGGGTTTTAAACCCACCCGCTCTAACATGGATAATGCTTGTTGTTTGGCTTTCTCTGGGGTAGCCATGCGGTGAATTAGTAAGGGATCGGCAATACTTTTACCCACCGTCATAGCTGGATTGAGACAAGCATGGGGATCTTGAAATACCATTTGTATTTGTCGTCGGTGCTGGCGCATTTGTTGGCGCGACAGTAAGGTTAAATCCTCCCCCAAAAACTCTACTTTACCGGCGGAGGCAGGAATTAGTTGCAATATTGTTCGGGAAAGAGTGCTTTTACCACAGCCAGACTCCCCCACTAATCCCAAAATTTCCCCAGGATAAAGTTCCAGATTAATCCCATCTACGGCCTTAATTGTTTGACCTTGACCTTTAAACAGTCGCTCAATCAAGTTCGGCTCAATGGTGTAATACTGCTTCAGCTTTTCTACCTTTAGTAGGGGCGTGATTTTTTCCCCCCCAACTGACTTTATTTTGGCATCCTTACCTTCCACCCCTTGAATATGTAAAGCTGCTTCTAGGAGCGATCGGGTATACTCATGTTGGGGATGACTAAAAACAGCCTGGGAATCTCCCATTTCTACCAGTTTGCCATGATACATTACCCCGATGCGATCGCAATACTCTGCTACCATAGCTAAATCATGGGAAATCAACAGCAGTGCCATATTTTCTTCAGCGCACAACCTAGTTAATTCCCCTAGTATCTGGGCAGAAACCGTCACATCCAAACTAGTAGTAGGTTCATCCGCCACAATCATTTTCGGATTCAACAGCAAAGCCAAAGCAATGGCTACCCGTTGTCGCATTCCCCCACTAAACTCATGGGGATATTGATTCCAGCGTGACGCAGGAATATTTACCTTTGCTAAAGTTGCAACAGCTTTTTCTTTCGCTTCCTTGGTTGATAAACCCGGTGAGTGAGCCTTGAGAGTTTCCAGACAGTGGTTCCCAATGGTCATCAAGGGATCGAGGCGCGTCATCGGATCTTGAAATACCAAAGCCACCGCTTCTCCCCGAAATTGGCGCATTTGTTCGGGATTCATCTCAAATACGGGTTTACCCTGAAAAGTGACCCTTCCTTCCACCGTACTCGACGTTGGTAACAACCGCATTGCAGCTCGTCCCAAAGTGGATTTACCACAGCCAGACTCCCCTACCAACCCCATCCTTTCCCCTGGTTGTAAAGAAAAGGTGACATCATCAACCGCCCATTGTGGTTGTTCGCCCCGAGGATAGGGATAAGCAACCCGTAGATTTTCAATACTAAATAAGGCTTCACCCATATTTGGTTATTAATTGTTTGTGAACTACCTACACTGTACCGTTAGGTCAGTGTAAACTTCCCAACTACTAAGGTAGCAGTTACAAGAGAGCTTCAAAAATATAGAATTTTGCTTCATATCAAACTTAAAATATCTAAATAGCATCATTAATATAGCTATAATATAGCTATAAATACCTAGCAATTTCATATCAGTTTTATATTTTGCAATCACTTTGTATGTTTTGTTTGAATTATCTATTTTAGATGTGGAACTTACTTAAGTAATATGCAATAGTTGATAACTATGAGGGGAGATTAAATCCGGCTAATAATTAGTTAATTATTCTGGCTTTGCATTAATTATTAAAACCTTTCATGACATTAGTTTTGGTTTGACTATCAAACAAATATTGCACTTAGCAAACCAAATCTGCGGATATTTCTGCAGATAGAGAGATGATTTTTATCAATTGAGCAAATAATTGTGGATTATCACTCTTGTGCGATTATGTCAGATAATTGCATTTCTGTTTATTGTTGAATTTTTGGATTTTAAATAACAATTTAAAAGGATGATTAAATCAATGATTAATTCATTAAAAATCGAGGATATAAAGCAGTTAAATAGTAATTTTGCACCTAATTTTGAATCAGTGTTTAACAAGATTGATTTATCGACTTTGAGATTAAATAATAATTTAGCTTTAATCGAGTTTTTTCGTAAGCGCGTAAATGAATTATTAAACAATTACTATCCAAAAGAACATATTCTCCATCAACCGCTTAATCGTGCTTTATTTTATAGCCGAAG
>JASJDS010000108.1 GCA_030065055.1 Calothrix sp. MO_192.B10 | reverse complement strand
CTCTACTTCACGTACCCGCAAGACTGTGGGAAGCATGAAGCAACTGGGGGCAAAGAAGCGTCAAAAATCTGGCTCTACGGGTGGGGATGTAGAAACCCTACCCTCTAAGCGAAAGCGTAGGGTGGGGTAGTTCATCCGATGAATACTCCCAGTCATGCCATTCTCAACCTTGCCGTTCTAACTACACCTTCATACCCTGAGGCGACTGTACCCATAGTAGTGGGTGCTATACTGCCCGATATGCCCATGTTTGCCATGTATTTTTGGGCTAAATGGGTGCGTCGCCAATCAGAACGGGAAATTTGGACAAATACCTACTATCAACCCTTGTGGCACAATCTCACCCATAGTTTTCACTCCATTCCTTTGAAGATAATTGGCATTGCGATCGCTCATTTTCTGGGTTACTGGCAATTGGAAATTTTGCTAATTAGTGCTTTAGCCCATTCTTTCCTCGATTTTCCGGTTCATAATGATGATGCCCATAGGCATTTTTACCCTTTTAGCCATTACCGTTTTATTAGTCCTATTTCCTACTGGAATCCCAAGTATCACGGTAGGGTGGTTTCTTTGGTGGAAAGGTTATTGGTGTTAGGGGCGACTATTTATGTTTTTCCTCTACAAGCATCTTGGTTGAGTAAGGGTTTATTAATAGCGGTGAATTTGGTTTATTTGACTGGGTATTTATATGTGCGACTTTTCCGACGTTGTGCCGAAGTTTCGGTAGAAAATGGATCGTAGGTGTTCGCGCAAAGTCGCATTAGACGCGGAGCGGCTTCCCGCAGGGTAGGCGCAAAGGTGTAAAGAATGATTTCGGCGATCGCTTTTCGGTAAACTGTATGAAATATATATATTTTTTATAAAATATTCGGTAAAAATGCTGAAAGTATTGCTTTTGTCAGCAATTCCTCACGGTTTGCGCTTGGATACGGAGATGCGAGAAATTGAAGATACTATCCGTAGAGCTGCAAGACGGGATTTGTTTGACATTAGCACTAGGAATGCGGTTCGTCCCCAAGATATTCGCCGAGCAATCGCCGAAGAACAACCCCAATTCGTCCATTTCTGCGGGCATGGTTTGGAGGATGGCAGTTTGTTGTTGGAAGATGATGGAGGGAAGAATAAGCCTGTATCATCCCAGGGATTGGCGACATTATTTAATTTACACAGGGATTATGTGCAATGTGTATTACTTAATGCTTGTCATGATTATGCCATTGGTATGAATCAGGAAATTCAGGACAAAGCTGCGATCGCATTTGCCCAGGGATTTTATGATGGTTTGGGGTATGATGTAAAGGATACTCATACTAAGTTGCTTTCAAAGATAGTATTTTGTCATTGCGACGGTCGCGTTCGCGCAGCGTGTCGCTTTGCGACTCAGCGGAAGGAAGCAATCTCATTGACTCGAACTACTATGATAGAACGCAACTTGGTATCAGGATGTATTTTCTAGGGCTGTTGTCAACTTTACCGCGAGTATTTCCGTCGTGTGTTGTCGTAAGGTAGGGAACATCCACAGACTTTTCCCATGCCATAATCTGAATGTCGCCGTGCCCTTTAATATTGTTGGCAAACCGGTTATATTGTCAGTGAGGGCACGGTATGTTTAATATTTTTGGAAATGGGTACCAGGGAAAGGGCACGACGTGGTTAATATTGTTGCATAGGTGAAAATATTCTATCTTTCCAGGCTCTCGTTACAAGGTTCTACCTTGTAATAAATTTTGAGGAGGCGGGAGCCTCCTGTTAAGTCTGGAGGCTCCCGCCTCCCCTAATGGGTTTCCAGGCAGAGCCTAGAAACGAGGGTCAGCTACTCCAATGGGATATCCCACAAAGGGCACGGCGTGTTTAATATTTTTGGCAAACCGGTTATGTTATCGGTGAGGGCACGGCGTGTTTAATATTGTTGCATAGGTGAAAATATTGTGGATGCCGTGCCCCTACGGGATAATTCATTTTTTGGTATTTCATTGGGAAAAATCCAGTTTTCAATCTGAATATGATTTAACTTTCCCTGTCAAGTTCTTCTATTTTTTGCCGAATCGCTTCCTCTGCAATACGAATATTTTCTTCAATTTCCTGACCATTCTCATACATGGGAGGATAACGCTTTACTTCAACCCCTGGAGGAACGCGAAACAGTAAGCGAATAGCTTCCATATCATCCCTATTTGCTAAGACATATGCCCTGAGTTCGGCTTTACTCATCTTGTCTAAATCAGGTTTCATACAAAAAAACAAGCTCCATCTTTCGGAACAATAATTTGAATATCACCACTAGCTAAAATAAACACATCCCCTGTCTGCTCATCAAAACGAAATAGTTGTATATCCCTATAGTAATTCGATAGCATTTGACAAACGGGCAGACAAGAATTGGCTTGTTCGTTAGTTGGTTGAATAGCAGTTTCCTCAATTGTGAGACAAATACTAAAGTACTATTTTTTCTGTAATAAATAACAGGGGAGGAGTACAGAGCTTTGGAGCTAAGGAGATTTGTTCACGACAGCCTGAAAAAACGATCGCTCATCATTTCAACCAACCACTGTCAAAATCACTGGTAAACCCACCTGCAACCGCCACCCATCGGCAAGAGTCGCCACAAATGCGATCGCAATGACAAAGTATAATAAAATACCTATCTGTAGGCGTTGTAAATTCTTCAAGGCATCTCTACAACTACTACAATGGTGAGTAAAGGTTTATTAATAACTGTAAATTTTGTTGATTTGACTGGGTATTTATATGTGCGACTTTTCCGAGGTTGTGCCCAAGTCGCGCTAGGAAGCGGATCGTAGGTGTTGAAATTATTCTCGATTCTTTGCGGAATCAATTTTCAGTCAGTTGTATAAACAAATATAATAGTACTAAATCATTTAAAAATTGGTGAACCGAGAATCCTTAAATTGCCAAGGAATAATAAATTATCAATTAACAAAAAATAACCAACAAGTATGAAGCAATCATCTAGTAATCCCAAAGAAAAATTCAAATACTACGGTACACCAGGAAAAGACTTTGCCCGATTCGATGTCAATAGCCCTTTACCGAAAGAAATCGAACCCACTCGCAGATATGAAGCTGAGGTAGGCTTGTTGGCTTTGCCCACTTTATCCATATTTTCCTTCTTCGACTGGCTCTTCAGTAAACTAGGTCGCTTCCGCACCATGACTGGTCCGAAACTGAAAACCTGGATGCCTTCTAACTTAAGTCGGCTGCGTCCTGATAAGTTCAGCGATGAATATTTTGTGGAACGGCGTTTAAATGGATTTAATCCGGGGAAATTGAACCGGGTTGAAGGGGAAGAATGGCAATACGCTGTCAACTACCACACCGGAATCTATAAAGCTGAACCCGGAGGAATCCTTCCTGAGTATAGCGAAGCTCGGTTTGTTTTGCGCGATCGCACTCTACAGGTTCATTCCATCAAGTATGAATTGAAAGAGCAAACCATTACCTGTTTTCCCACCCAGGACAAACAATGGGAAGATGCCAAATATTATTTTCGCAGTGCTGAATACGTTTTTCAGGAGATTCAGTCCCATTTGGCACGGACTCACATGAATATGGATCAGTATGCGATGGCATTTTACCGCAATGTTAGCAAGAATCCTATTCGCGAATTATTATACGATCATTTTGAAGGCTTGCTCAGTATCAATAAGAGAGGCGCGTCCCTGATTATTGGGAATCAGGGTTTTATCCCAGAAGCCTCTGCTTTAGATCCCAAAAGCGTAGATGGAGTTCTCATAGAAGAACTCGCCAGGTTGAATTATCATTGGTCCCCCGCAATACAAGAGCTGCCCGATCCCATTGATAATAATCATTTTGACCGAGCAGCTAGTGCTATGTGGGAACTGCTGTCAAGATACGTTTCCGAATTTTTTGAAAATAATCAACCGGAAATTCAAACTTATTGGTACGAAATTGAAGGAATGTCCGCAGATTTGATGACTCATTCAATTTCCACGTCGAAGGAAAAATTTGCGATTAATAACCAAGAAGACTTGCAGCAGCTTTGTGTTTATATTATCTACCACTGTACCTTCTTCCATTCTTGGGTGAATAACAAACAATATGAAGATGGGGGGGATATTGAATATGCGGCAATCGGACTGTGGGATGAAGGCGATCCCAACTACAACCCTAAAAAGGTCGAAAAAAGACACGACGCTCAAGTTAAATTAATGTGGACTTTAGCGAACGTTCATTACAATCCTATTATTGAATATGGTCCCCTTCCCCTGAGAAAATTGCTTTGGGAATATCGCGATCGCATTGAACCGGGCATTCCTTTAGGATGGATCATGATGAGCATCAATATTTAGTTGAAAGAGGTGATGGTTGATAGTTGATGGGATAATTTTTTGATCGGGATTGCCTTCTTCAATACTATGGAAATAGTGATTAATGAAAAGAATTTGGGACACTATTCTGTTCTTTTTTTACTTGGTTGCCGCCGCGCTACTATTTATGTTAGCGGCATTTCAAAACAAGGGACGCTCAACTCATAAATACGGTGTAGGGGGTGCAGGAACTCTAAAAGTTGTCGATGACCAGAAATTCCCCGAACACGAATTTTGGCAAGCCGGGAAAGTTTTTCCTCTACAAATTCGCCATGGTGCGGTAACATTTGAGGATGATGCAGCGATGGATCTTCGCAGTGCTTCTCTCAAACTCAGCGATAATCCAGAGTCAAGTCCTCTAGATATTATTATGAATACGGGTCCGCGAACGTTTCGAGATATCATCGAATTTTGGAATTTTACCTTGGCATCGATACAGGGTAAAGGGGAGGATGAACCAGTCAGCTCTAAGGGACTCCAGGCTTATTGTCAAAGGGAACCCATCTTCAAAGAGATTTTCGCCGAAACCCTGCGACGCGCCCCAGACTCTTTTAGTCAGATGTATTATCACTCAAAATTGGTCAACTATTTTAAAGCTAAGGATGGGAAACTCAGGTATATCAAATATCGGTTGGTTCCTGAAGATAGAGGTGTAGATTCTGGATTGTTATCGGGGGAAGATTGGGAAAAACCTTGGTTGCAAAAGCGTCGTACCGAGGAAACAAGACCGATTGATTATCTCCGCCAGGAATATATTGAAAGGCTGTCCAAACAACCCGTTATTTTTCATCTCCAATTGCGCTTACATGAGGATATGGAAGGGGATAAAACTGAGATTTTTACCCAGGAGTACGAGTGGAGTGAAGAAACTTCCCCTTGGCTTGATTTAGCGACAGTAACCATTGATAGAGCACTTTCTTTTGCAGAAACGGAGCAACTATCTTTTAATATTGGCAGACAACCGGATTCTTTGGGAGCTGTAGAGGGATTTACTGCCCACGATCCCAATTCAGTTAATGCCGCCCGCGTTCGGATTTATGGGTTATCCCTAGCAGTCAGGCGTTTTATCTATAGCTATCCTTCTTTTTTTACTAAAGATTAAAAGGCTGTAATACTTATCTGGCAATGACTTGAGAGATTAAACTGTAGGGGCACGGCACCGATAACATAACTGGATTACCAAAAATATTAAACACGCCGTGCCCTTACCGATAACATAACTGGATTACCAAAAATATTACACATACTGTGACCTGACTGATAACATAACTGGATTACCAAAAATATTACACATACTGTGACCTCACCGATAACATAACTGGATTACCAAAAATATTACACATACTGTGACCTCACCGATAACATAACTGGATTACCAAAAATATTACACATACTGTGACCTGACTGATAACATAACTGGATTACCAAAAATATTACACATACTGTGACCTGACCATTAATATGTGGGCAGGGTGATAATCATCCCACCTGGGGGAAATAATCGGTTGTGGGCACGGCGACATTCAGCCAATGGCGTTAAGGAAGGATTGTGGGTGCCGTGCCCCTACTATGAATATGTGGAGGGATAATCATCCCATCTGGGGGAAATAATTGGTTGTGGGCAGAGTGATAATCATCCCACCTGGGGGAAATAATTGGTTGTGGGCACGGCGATATTCAGTCAATGTCGTTAAGGAAGGATTGTGGGTGCCGTGCCCCTACTATGAATATGTGGAGGGATAATCATCCCACCTGGGGGAAATAATTGGTTGTGGGCACGGCGATATTCAGCCAATGGCGTTAAGGAAGGATTGTGGGTGCCGTGCCCCTACTATGAATATGTGGGCAGGGTGATAATCATCCCACCTGGGGAAAATAATTGGTTGTGGGCACGGCGATATTCTGCTAATGGCATTAAGGAAGGATTGTGGGTGCCGTGCCCCTACTATGAATATGTGGGCAGGGTGATAATCATCCCACCTGGGGGAAATAATCGGTTGTGGGCACGGCGATATTCATCCCATCTGGGGGAAATAATCGGTTGTGGGCACGGCGACATTCAGCCAATGGCGTTAAGGAAGGATTGTGGGTGCCGTGCCCCTACTATGAATATGTGGAGGGATAATCATCCCATCTGGGGAAAATAATTGGTTGTGGGCACGGCGATATTCTGCTAATGGCGTTAAGGAAGGATTGTGGGTGCCGTGCCCCTACTATGAATATGTGGACACAGGGATAATCATCACCTGAAAATATCTATGCAAGCATTTACCAAAACCACTCCATCACCAAAATATATCCTCGCCTTAGATTTAGGTACTACGGGCAACAGGGCTTTTGTATTCAATACCAAAGCTGAGATAATCGGACAAGCATATAAGGAATTAACCCAGTATTATCCAGCACCAGGCTGGTTAGAACACGATGCCGAAGAAATTTGGCGGGATACCTGCTGGGTAATCAAAACTGCCATCAATAATGCCCAAATTCTGCCATCAGATATTGCGGCGATGGGGTTAACTGTACAAAGAGAAACCTGTTTATTGTGGGATCAGAATACGGGTAAACCTCTGCACAATGCCATCGTTTGGCAGGATCGCCGCACGGCTCCCTTGTGTAATCAGTTACAACAACAGGGATATGCAGAGGAAATTAGCGATCGCACGGGATTAGTAATTGATGCCTATTTCTCTGCCACTAAGTTAAACTGGCTGTTGGAGTATTTAGCAGATGTCGATCGCCAGCAGGTTTTAGCTGGTACTATTGATACTTGGATATTGTGGAAATTAACTAGGGGCAAGGTTCACGCCACGGACCATAGTAATGCTAGCCGCACTATGTTGATGAATCTGACTAGTTGTAATTGGGATCAAATCCTACTCAATTTATTACAAATTCCTGCCCAGATCCTCCCTGTAATTAAACCGAGTATTGGGGAATTTGGAGTGACAGATGCTACCGTAGTAGGGGCAGAAATTCCCATTACAGCTATCCTTGGGGATCAGCAAGCGGCTTTATTTGGTCATGGTTGCGATCGCCCTGGGAAGATGAAATGCACCTATGGTACTGGTAGCTTTTTAGTGGCTCACACTGGCTCTCAAATTGTCCGTTCCCACGACCAACTTTTGAGTACTGTAGCTTGGAGTCAACTCCAGCAGGACGGGAATTTAGATGTGAGCTATGCCTTAGAAGGCAGTATGTTTACTAGTGGGGCTTGTATCCAATGGTTACGGGATGGCATCCAATTAATTGCCAATGCAGGGGAAACGGAAGCTATGGCAAATCAGGTTACAGACAATGGTGGGGTTTACTTTGTCCCGGCATTGAGTGGATTAGGGGCACCCCACTGGGATATGAGTGCTAGGGGCGCGTTTTTGGGCATTACGGCGGGGGTACAGCGACAGCATATGGTACGCTCTGTGTTAGAAGCGATCGCTTACCAAGTTAAGGAGGTAGTGCAGGCAATTAATGTATCAAGTAGCACTCCCATTCAAAAGTTAACTGTGGATGGTGGTGCTTGTGAAAATAATTTTTTGATGCAGTTCCAGGCTGATTTGTTGGGAATACCCGTAGAACGTCCGGCGATGCGAGATACTACGGTACAGGGAATTGCCTTTGCAGCCGGTTTAGGGGCGGGATTGTGGCATGATTACGAACAATTGGTAAGTCAACGGCAAATAGAGCGCGTATTTTATCCCCAGGAGGATAAGCAGCTAGAAATGGAAAGAAACTTCATCACCTGGAAAAAGGCTGTGGAACGGGCTAAGTACTGGGCGGATAATGCATAAAAGTGACCGGGAGCCTAATTATGAGCTTGCCTAACTGAGATAGTCTAAACTTATTTTGGAGCGATCGCGGTAATTCTGTAAAATTAATTGTTACAAAACCCAAGGGACGGTAAAAGTTGACTAATCCTTTACCCAGGCACTCCAAATATAACGGCTGAGTAGCTTGGAAAACCAAATGTTTGGTTAACAACTTACCCAAACCCCTACCTCTCCATTCTGGGGAGACAACCAAGCTACCCAACTCTTGTGCATCGGCAAAGTTCCGTAATTGAGCGCAAGCCATCACCTGAACCCCACATTCAATTACCCAAAATTGTTGCCATCGTATTTGAGTCGGGTCTAGTTTAGCACCAAATACCAACCGTCGAATTGACCATAAATCATTGGCAATTGCTGGACGCAAAATACATCCTTCTGGTAGTGGTAAATCGCAGCAATTCATAAGCTCTAAAACTAACCCTCTTCCCTTCTAGTTTGAAAATGGTTGTTAGTTGTTAGTTGTTAGTTGTTAGTTGATGGTTGACAGCTTAGGTGTGGGAGCCGCACTTGAGATATTTTCATGCTTGGTTGTGGGATTTTCCCGTGGGGGGCTAACTTGAAAATAGGGAACAGGGAACAGGGAACAGGTAAGAGGTATTTTCATCCTTGGTTGTGTACAAACGTTCATGAGGGGCTAACTTGAAAATAGTTAGGAGGCGCGGAGTAGGGGCGCATTGCGTGCGCCCTTGAGGAGTTAGTCACAAAGCACTTTCATACTTGGTGGTGAAATTTGTTCATTGGGACTGCCTTGTTTCTTAAAAGGTAGAGTATCCTAAAAATTTTTTCAGCTAAATTTCTCAGAATTCTCAGCTATTAATAAGAGTGATTTAAGAATCAGGAGCAATACTAAAATTCTCCACTAAACAATAAAGAACAATCACAAAAAGCATAAAACAAAAAAGCCATCATGAAATTACCAAACAGATTAGCACTCTTGTTAATTCTCTTTTTAGCTGTGGGTTGCAATAGTTTACAACCAGAGACACCGAACGAAAATACTACTCCCCCAATAGACTCAAATACTAATGTTAAAAGTGATCCCAATACTCTTGGGCAAAAGCCAGCCATTAAAGTAGGCTCCTTTGTCTCTGGAGAACATGCCACTCAAGGAAGTGTTCGTCTTGTGAGTGAGAAAGGACAGACATTTATTGAACTCGATTCTAACTTTAAAACATCTGAACTTGGCCCTGATTTAGTGGTTATCCTTCATCGTTCCCCCGATGTCATCGGTTCGACTAACCCCCCTGCTTATCCAATTAAAGAAGGAGATTATGTTGTGGTTGCTCCTTTGCGTCAATTCAGTGGAACCCAACGGTATCTTATCCCAGATAGTATTAATTTGGCAGAGTATAAATCCGTTGGGATTTGGTGTCGTAAATTTAACGCTACTTTTGGGGCTGCGGTTCTTCAGTCAGGTTAAGTATAGCGCTACGCGCAAGTCAAAAGTCAGTCAGAGGCAGGGGGCTTAACTCCTAACACCAAACTCCTAACACTGAACTCACGTTAAATACTTTACCCAAACATCCAGGACATCAGGAGAACCATACCAAATCCCCGGACTTTTGGGAGAGTGTAGTACACCTTCAATGGTCAAATTTTCTGCTCCTGTTAAATGAGCAGCAGTAACAGGAGTAATTCCATCCCCCCAAGTCTTCCCTTGACCACAGGTTAATTGATAACTGCTGTGAGCGAACCAACTACCCCAACTTTTTTGACCAAATATGGTTTTCCCAGCTACGCAAACATAACGAACCTGTGGGTAAAAGGCTCCTGGATAGTTTTGATTAACAAAATCCAAATTCCAACGAGTCCAACGCTCTTGGCTCATATGGGGTGTGCCCAAAGTTACCAGAGTAGCTACGTGAGGATAAGCTGACCAAGATAATGGATTTACTTGGTTCCTTCCAGAATAAGGCTTTTCCCCCAAATATATCCGGGATATCCAGCCACCAGCCGAATGACCAATCAAGTTAATTTGAGTGGTATTGTATTGCTGTAAAATCTGTTTGACGGTGCTATCTAGTAGCTCCACAATAGGTGTAACAGACCTCCCTCCTAAGGTGGCAAGCCAGTTACGTTTTTTCAGAGGTACGGTGACTGTGGGAAATCCTAATTCCTGGAGAGATTGTTCTAGTTTGTAGTAAGCGATCGCATTTTCTAAATAACCAGGCAGAATAACTGTGGGTAGAGGCATGGGAGTTAAAGATTTGCAGCAAAAAAGTTCTATATTTAAATTTATCTAAAATAATATAAAGAATTGTGAAAACAGGTATTCTCTATGGGATTAGTGTGGGAACTGGCGATCCGGAATTAATTACAGTTAAAGGACTGCGCCTACTGCAACAATCCCCTGTAATTGCTTTTCCTGCTGGGGTTAATGGCAAACTGGGCATGGCACAACAGATTATTGCACCCTGGTTGCAACCAGAGCAAGAACAATTACCTTTAACCTTTCCCTATGTCCGAGATATGTCCGTGCTAACTCAAGCTTGGATTGCAGCGGCTGAAGCAGTTTGGCAATATTTACAAAACGGGAAAGATGTGGCTTTTGCCTGCGAAGGCGATATTAGCTTTTACAGTACCTTTACCTATTTGGCACAAACCCTACAAGCATTACATCCAGAACTCAAAGTTGAATTAGTGCCCGGGGTTACTTCTCCCATGGCAGCAGCATCAGTTTTGGGATGTCCATTGACCATTCGTCAGGAAAAATTGGCAATATTGCCTGCCATTTATACAATAGCTGAATTGGCAACAGTTTTAGATTGGGCTGATGTGGTAGTCTTAATGAAAGTCAGTTCAGTCTACCCAAAAGTTTGGAAACTCTTGCAACAGAGGGGCTTACTGCCAAATAGTAGCATAGTAGTTAGGGCTACTTTACCTGATATGATTACATATAAAAACTTAAGCGATCGCCAAAACTTAGAATTACCCTATTTTTCAATTTTGATCGTACAAATCACAAATAGAAATAACTAGGTAATAGATCCCCGACTTCTGAATCAATATCTGCACATTGTAGTGATTTCTAGGATAAAAGTCGGGGATCGCTCACACCGCGACTCGTCAAAATTAATGGGACAGACCACTATGCATCTCAAACAAACAAAGTTATGATCATAGATTTACCATTTGATCAGAACCATTTGACAATTTTCCTGTTTATATACTAAGCAGATGAAGTTATTATTAGGTAATGGGACGCTGGTTTTGCTCTATTTTTTTTCCAAACAGTAGATAAAATTGCCAGTCCAATTTAAACGAGCCGAGTGAACGATAACAGCTATGTCTTACGTCTCCATCCTCAAAAATATACCAGATTTTTTAAGCCAACCAACGGGTATAGCCGCTATAGCTTCCATTGGTATCCATGGAGCCATAGCTTTCATTTTGCCGTTGATGCCCGTAGAGTCTAAACCAAAAGCAATAGCATCATCAAAAGCTGTTGGACTTGTAGAACTGAACCAGAAAGAACAGCAGCGTTTACCAAAAACCTCAGTTGCTCCCAAAGTAGCACTGCAACCCCAAGTATCTCTTCCAAAGATTAATTCAACCCTGCCCAATCAATCTATATTACCTCCCTTACCACCAAACTCTTCAACATCTCTGATTCTGCCCCAACTGCCTAAATCAACATATAAATATCCCACTTCCCCTCTACCGAAAAGGCTGCCTTTAGAAATCTATCGCGGCAGGGGAGTTAATAGTGGTGCAAGTGCTTTTAAACCCTATACTTATAGAAGGAATAATTCCGCCTATAGCAGGAATTTTAGTACTTCCCGTTCCCGAAAGAACTCTATAAATTATGGCAACTCCAGCAAATTGCAGGCAGCCGATCCCGCATCAACCATTGCTGGCATGAATGGCAATCGGAATTATGGTACCAGCCCATCCAACAATACAGTTAAAAACAAAGTTCCCAAGCGGCAGCTAGTTGCTCCTGTCAAATCAGCATTTCAGCCTGAGGGAGAATATACTATTGCAGCCAAAGGTGGTTTCCAAGAATTTAAGCCAAAATCACCAACTAATGGTACCCCATCTCCATCTCCCAGTAAAGCGATCGCAGCACTGAACTCCTATACAAACTTAAGGGAAGAAATTCAACAAACATACCCAGGGATTGAACAAAAACGTGTCATTCGTCAAGTCATTCCCACAGACAAAGCAGCTTTGCAAGGGGATGTCACGGGGATGTTAGTGGTAGATTCTGAGGGTAAGGTAGTAGATGCACGTTTCCCATCGGATAAGTCCATTTCTCCGGCACAGAAAGTAGCCATTAGAAAGTATTTTCTCAAAAATCCACCACCAGCTGGTAAGAATATTTCCTATTACCCATTTAGTTTGAGTTTGCGAAATAGTTCTAATGTGGCTGTTGATAACAAAATACAACCCGGTGCAACTTCCACTAAGCAATCATTAGAGCAAAGGTTAAGAAGAGCTAGAAATCAGCAAGCAACTGCTCCCAATCAGCCGGTGAAGATTAAAACTCCCGTACCAGTATCTCCACCATCAAACAGTAGCAAAAATCAACAAGCAGCTTCTTCTAATCAACCGGTGAAGATTAAAACTCCCGTACCAGTATCTCCACCATCAAACAGTAGCAAAAATCAACAAGCAACTTCTTCTAATCAACCGGTGAAGATTAAAACTCCTCCACAAGTATCTCCACCATCAAACAGTAGCAAAAATCAACAAGCAACTTCTTCTAATCAACCGGTGAAGATTAAAACTCCTCCACAAGTATCTCCATCATCAAACAGTAGCAAAAAACTCCTTAACACATTACGTCAAGTTAGGGAAGACAGACAAAATCAAGATTGATATCCTCTCTTTGATAATTTACAGTTGTTTAGATCCCCCACTTCTTAAAGAAGTCGGGGATCTTTTACCTAGCCTGTAATTTATAATTTATAATTTAGAAAAAATAATTATAGCTCTACGCAATTAGGCTAACGGTGAGCGAAGTCGAACCGTTAGGACATTGTTAAATGCACCAAACCTATGAACAGTAAATTTATTAGTTATTAGTTATTACTTATTAGTTATTAGTTATTACTTATTACTTGCGCGTAGCTCCTCTGTTGGCGCAGCCGCCCTGCAAGGGGCAAGATATAATTTAAGTAAACAATTAATAGAGTCTAGAAGAAGTATTGCAGCGAATGTTGAAGAAGCACTGAGGAATTAGGAATTTAGAATTCAGAACGCAGAAAAAATTGAATTCTATATTTTTAATTCTCAATTCTAAATTCTCAATTTTAAATTCTAAAGTGCTTCCGGTGGTGCAATATCAATGCCCACATTCACACTCCCATTACTCGATTGTATCCCTGGTTTAGCATTTGCTTCTCGATGTCGGAAGGAGTCAGAAAAAGATTGGGTGGATGGTTTAACGCTATCGCTAAATACCTTATTTTCAGTGGCTGACTGTCCAGACATCAAGGATAAACCACCAACAGCACCCGCAACTAAAGCTGTGTAACCCATATATAAATGTACGGGACTGAGTTCTAATCTCAATTGTCTGGATGTAGATGGTATGGATTTTTGGGGTTGATAAGTTGATGGTAAAAGGAATCCAGTCCTTTCATTAGCATTATTTGGTAAGGATGCAGCCAGACTATCACCATCAAGTCCTAAAGTATTGCCCATTGTCCTAATAAAACCACGGACAAAGACATCATCTGGTAATGATTTTATATAACCCTTCTCTATGGATTCCATATGATACATGGGTATATGAGTATAAACCCCTAGTTGGCTCAGTGAAAGACCTTGAGATTCCCTTGCTTGTCGGAGTTGTTGCCCAATTTGATTTAATTTTTCTAAGCGTTGTTGAGATGCTATTTGTTGTAATTCTGCTGGGGAAGGTTTTTTATGCCATTTAAACAAATTACGTTTTGTTTTGGGTTTTGCATCCTGATGGGAAATATTTTCAGGGGATTTAGTTTTTGCTGGAAGTTCTAATGATGAATTTTGTACCTCTTGATTCTCACTAGAAACCTGAGAATATAACTTTACCGATGTTACAGTTTCATTTAATTCTCCATCGCCATCGGAGTTATTATTAGTAATGGCGTTAGTTTCTACATCGGGCTTACTATCCTTTACTTTTTGAGAATGAAGAGCAAATTGTCTAAACGCTAAACCAATAGCCTCCCTACTGACAACTTTAAAGAAAACTTGAGCTAGTTCGGAAGACTCACCTAGTAACTTTTGTAAACTGACTAAAGCCCGACGATATGATTTGCTACGGTGCAGTTCCGCTTCAATTTCTCCTAACAGCGATCGCAATTCATCTTTAGAAACTTCAATAGTAGAGTTGCCAGGAATAGAGAATGAGTATGTAGATGTCATAGTCATTTTGGGTTCAGGGTATAAGACAACAGGTATTTTTTTATCTGTGTAATTTCTTCGACGGATAGCCAACATTTCCGGACAGTTAAGTATCGAATTTACATTTATTTGGATATAAATTTTTACTTTGAAACCTAATCAAAAGAATTCCTAAGTTATCTATACTTTAGTTCAGAGAATAATGACAGTATTTTTGACCAGCAAAATCTGATCGGCATGATAGTCGAACTAGGATTAATTAATATACGTAAATAAATATCAAACAGCAGCTAATTCAGTTAATTGATGACATATTTACTATAGAGATATATTGTTTTTATCCCTATACCTACTAATTATTTCTCAGAACCAAACAGTAATCGGTATCAAGCCCCTCGATTTATCGATGGGGAAACTGATAACTGTTAGCGTAGCTCCTCCGTTAGCGCAGCTCTCCCGGACGGAGCAGGAGGCTAACTGTTAGCGCAGCTCCTCCCTAGGAGGCTAACTGATTTTTAGCATTAGCCTAATTGGGAAGGTGTGAGAGTTGTTGTAAAAAAGACCTCACTGTTTTTAGATATTGAGAAGGTGCAACCTCAGCCACATTATTATGTTCTGCTCCTGGGACTAGGAGTAATTGTTTTGATTTAGGAGTGACATTATATAACTGTTGACTCATAAAAGATGGTATGGTTGCATCAGCAGTACCATGAATAAATAAAACTGGTAGTTGCAACCTGGCAACTTTTTTAATTGATTCAAATCGCTGGGTTAAAATTAGTTGGACGGGAAAAATACCAAAACTGTTCCGATGAATGATGACTTCTCTAATGGAGGTAAAGGAAGATTCCACAATTAACCCAGCAGAGTTAGGATGTTTGACTGCTAAATCAATAGCAATAGCACCCCCTAGAGAGTGACCGTAAATTACAATTTGATTAGGTGCAATGCCCTGTTGCTGAACTAAGTAGTTCCAAGCTGCTCCAGCATCTTCATACACCTGTACTTCATGGGGAAATGAACCTTGACTACGGCCATAGCCTCGATAGTCAATTAGTAATACAGAAAACCCCAGTTGATAGAAACGATGAGCATGACCAAGATTAGCAGCTATGTTGAGAGCATTACCATGTAGATACAATAAAACTTTGGCTTGTGGTTCTTTCGCTGGCATCCACCACCCGTGTATATGCTCAAATTTATTTTTACCTACTTTTATTGGTAGCCAAACATCTTCATAATGGATATAAAGAGACTTGGGGGTAGTTTCAATGTTTTTAGATGGGGAAAAAAGGAACCGAGGTTGGTAAAAAAAAAGAAATATACACACAGCACCATAAGCAATCGCTGCTGCTACACTTAGTCCCATCAATATTTTTAAAGGGAATTGTATCGAAAGTTGCAGTGTTCTTTCCTCCATAAAAGTATTTTAAAATACAAATATTATCTCGTGAATTGACGAATTTTTTTAGTATTAAACTAGTAATTGTTGATTATCAGTACACCTTTGAGAGAGAAAGCTAATAAGTCATAAATAATACATATATATCAATATATAGTCTCAGTCAATCAAAAAAACAAACTTTATTTATGTGTAGGAGAAAACCGTGAAGGTGTTGCATGAAGCTCAACACGAGCAGCTAAAAGAAATAGTAGATAGTTTAATCCAAGCCAGAAAGGAGCAATCCTTAAGCATGGAAGAAATAGCAATGAAGACCCTGATTCGACCAGCACTATTACAAGCTTTAGAGGAGGGAAGATTTGAAGATTTGCCAGAACCTATTTTTGTTCAGGGATTTATTCTCCGTTATGGAGATGCTTTAGGATTAAATGGTAGTTCTTTAGCGGAACAATTTATTGCTATTTCCAATCCACCTGAATCGGAAGAGGTGGCTCCTGAGGTAGAACAAAAAACTGATATATACATACCTATTTTTGTCCCATATCTAGTACTAGTAGTTTTTGCTAGCTTAATATTATTTTATATTCTGAATACCAGTAGAAAGGTTGAGACTGTTAGTCAGAGTAGGAATTCTCAACAGACGAGCAAAGTTAACACAAAGGCACCAAAGCCAGTTACTTCTCCCTCAGTACCTACTCCAATAGCAACCGCTTCCCCCACTCCAATAGCAACCGCTTCCCCCACTCCAATAGCAACCGCTTCCCCCACTCCAATAGCAACCGCTTCCCCCACTCCAATAGCAACCGCTTCCCCCACTCCATCTGCGGCTCCATCCCCTGCTCCCAAACAACTTGAAGTAACCTTAGAACTTCAAGGAGAATCCTGGGTGAGAGTCACAGTAGATGGAAAAAAAGAGTTTGAGGGTATCCTCAAAAAAGGAGAGGAAAAAACCTGGACGGCAAACAAAAGCTTGCGTATCCGTTCTGGTAACGCAGGTGCTGTGCTAATTTCTACCAACAAACAAGAAGCAAAAGCTTTAGGAAGGGAGGGAGCAGTCGAAGAGGTGGTGTTGACACCTGAGAGTGAGGGAGTGGGGGAGTAGGGGCGGAGTTTCCCCGCGCGGAGTGATAGTTGTTAGTTGATAGTTGTTAGTTGATAGTTGTTAGTTGATGGAGGGAAGGAGTGAGAGAGGATTAAATTTATCTTCTTCGGTAATCCTAACTGTCAACCAACAACTGTTAACTGATAACTGTTAACTGTTAACTGTTCTCTGCGGCTTGCGCCCTTGAGGAGTTAGGAGTGGGTAGGGGAAATCAATTTTATTATTAATGGTGTGCTTGGTAATATAATTACATTCCCCGATCGCGTTCTAAATCACTGACTACTTTTTCCATATACCATGATTCTGCCATGCCGGGATAGTTATATTTTGCCTGTTGTATCAAACGTTCGGCAATTTCCCAATATCCTCCCACTAACCGTAATAGACGCTGGCGCAACAGTTTAGAGTTGACTTTTTTCCTTTGTGGGTGAGATGTGTTGATTTTCTGCAAACTATCTATCACCAGCTGATAATTATCCCAGTCTTCCTGCTCACAAAATATACTGGCTGCCTTTTGATAATCAGCACAGGCTAGTTCCATTTCTTCCAAGCAAGTGTAAGCAATGCCGCGATTGTAGTAAGCTTGGGCATCATCAGGGTTTTTTTCCAATGCTTTATCATAGTCCTCAATTGCCTGGAGATGATCCCCCATTAGCCGATAAGCATTTCCCCTGGCAACATATGTCAACACATCCTCTGGTTGTATTTGTAAAGCTTTGTTAAAATCTGCCATTGCTCCTTGACGATCCCCATAGTGGGAACGGGCTTTACCTCGGTTGCGGTAAACGATGGCATCTTGGAAATTCAGCCGTAATGATTGGTTAAAATCTGCGATCGCTTCTTGGTATTTACCCATTTTACAATATACAACCCCACGACAGCAGTAAGCTTTTGCATCCTGGGGATCGGCTTTTAACACCCAGTTCAAATCTTCCATTGCTTGTCTGGTGTCTCCGTGTTCAGCTTTGTCTAGTAATTGGGTAAAGTAATCTTTTTCCGACAATATAGGGGTTGGTTTGGCTGTTTGTGATTCCACAACAGCAGTTTTTGCTTTCGGTTGTAGCTTTTGCAAATTTTCTAAACAACGACGACAATTTTCCTTATCTTTTTGTGCTAAATATAACTCGGCTGCTTGCTTAAAGTTAGCGATCGCATCATGAATATTACCTTGTTTACGGCGTATGGTTGCCCGTAAATTGTAAGCGGCTGCATAATTGCGATTCAGGGCAATTGCCCGATCCACATCTGCAAGTGCCCCTGGTAAATTTTTCAATACCAGCCTTGCCAATGCCCGTCCATAATAGGCTTCTGTATACTGAGAATTTAATTCAATTGCTTTTGTATAATCAGAAACTGCTTGATGGATAGCTCCCGTATCAAAGTAAGCCAAGCCCCGTCGATAGTATGGTTCATCCCAGTAAGGGTTTGTCTGTAAAACTCGATTAAATGCCTCAATTGCTCCAGTAAAGTCCTTTTGCTGTGCTTTTTCTAAACCTTGGCTGTAAAAATCTTCATTCATAATATTGCTCTACATCGTTCATTTATTAGTTATTCCCTTTCATTAATGTATTCGGGACTATCATCAGGTGACAAAACGTGAAAACTTCACCAGTAACCGTCATTCAATTTTGGATTTTGGATTTTAGATTTTGAGGACAGTGTGGTCTTGGGGGTTTCCCCCATGAACAACTGTCCGGGATTGACCCCATGTCTAAAGCCCGGAGCTTGTATCCAGTTTATTTTTCTGTCAACTGTCAACTGTCAACTGTCAACCGTCAACCGTCAACTGTCAACTGTCAACCTTTAAAACACCAAGTTTGCAGGACTTTACCCGTCAATTGCTTTCCTAACCAAGGTGTATTACTTGACAGTGTATGTAAATTTTTTCCTTCTACATTCCAAGTTTGTTGGGGGTTAAATAGAGTCATTTCGGCTTTTTCCCCAGGAGCAATGGTACTGGGTGTTTGTTGCAAACACTGGGCTGGATGACTACTCAAAGCACCCCACAATTCTAGTGCTGTAAACTCCCCTGTTTCTACTAAATTCTGCCACAGTAGGGGTAATGCTAATTCTAAACCAATTGCCCCTGGAGGTGCTTCGGCAAAGGAGACGGTTTTTTCTTCGTAGGTGTAGGGACTATGATCAATAGCGATCGCATCTATAATGCCAGTTTTTACCGCCTTTCTCAAGGCCTCCATATCCTGGGGATTGCCTAAAGGTGGTTCCAAATGCAGACTGGGGTCGTAACTTTGCACCGCAGTTGTATCCAGTAATAGGTGCATCCAGGTAGTGCTGGCGGTGATGGGTAAGCCTTGCTCCTTTGCAGTTAATATTAATTTTACACTACGTTCAGTAGAAACACGCATGATGTGTACGGGGGTTTTCGTGGCGGCAACTAATTCAATTAAATTAGCGATCGCAGTGGTTTCAGAATAGGCTGGATTGCCTGGTAAACCTAGGCGGATGGAGTCATAACCTTCTCGCATAATTCCGTTGCTAGCAAGCTGGCGATCGCAGCACCAAAACGCCACTGGTTTATTTAACGGTTGTAAATATTCTAACAATCGCCGTACCATAGTTAAATTTTTCCACGGCTGGCTATCTGTAAAACCAACTACTCCAGCAGTAGCTAAATCTACTAACTCCGCCATATTCTCACCAGCAATTGCTTGGGAAACAGCACCCCAGATGTAGAGGAGAGGGAGGGGATGGGAGTTGTTTGTATCTGCCTTGCTCTTTTGTAACTGTGCTACCACAGCAGGGTTATCTATTGGGGGAGAAGTATCGGGTAAAATAGTAATTCTAGTAAAGCCGCCACTAATAGCGGCTTTGTATAGGGATGAGAGGGTTTCCCGTTCTTCAAATCCTGGTTCTCCAGAGTGGCTATATAAATCTACTAAACCCGTTCCCAGAATTAATCCCCGACAATCCCGGATTTGAGTATTATCTGGGATATCAGAAATGCCATTGGCAATTGACTGAATGTAATTATCAATAATTAAAACATCTACAATACTGTCAGTTGCAGATACAGGGTCAATTAACCTTACTTGTTGTAGCAATTCGGGAACCATAGCTTTGAGTGAGATTATGAGTTTTGAGTTAAAATGTACCACTCATAAGAAACACATTCGGCAGTTGGTAGTTGGGAGTAGGAAAGAGAGCATCCCAATTTTGCAAAAATATTACCTAGTGGGAGCCAGAAAGCTCCCTTGCTATGTGACCCTCATCAGGATTATGATGTGTGATCGCTACATGGATGGTAAAGGTGCGATCGTAAAGTGAGCAATTAATTGTTTTAAGCTAGGTAGCGAAGCTTAGTGAAAGTTCAGATTGATTCAAGACACTATCTGAAACTCGCTCTAATTCCTCTTCTTCCTGTAATTGTTTCTTAGTGACTGCCAAGCTTTCGTTTTTTGTTTCCTCATCGCCACAACAGCCATCAAGTCAATTATCACCAGGTTTGCAATGCAGCTAGGTAGCAGAGATTGGTGAAGGTTCAGATTCAATCAAGACACTATCCGAATCAGATTCTTGTTCTTCCTGTACTGGGTTTTTAGTTAATTCAGAACTTTTGTTTTTTGGTTGCTCATCACCACAGCAGCCCCCCTCTTCCTCTGTCCAATTATCACCAGGTTTGTGATTACAGACTTTTACATTGCTTTGATTGCGCTGATTTGACATAGCTCACCAATACCTATTTGTGGTAGATACATTAATAAGTATAAACACATATGGCATTAAGCGGCATTGAGCGGCATTGAGCGGCATTGAGCGGCATTGAGCAGTAATCTACACAAAATACAAGGCAAGAGAATACGTAGAAAAATTAGATAAATCCAATAATAAAGCGAATTATGGAGAAAAACTGAATATAACTATTTTTATGTTTATTTATGTAAAG
Organism: Calothrix sp. MO_192.B10; assembly: GCA_030065055.1. Taxonomy (GTDB): domain Bacteria; phylum Cyanobacteriota; class Cyanobacteriia; order Cyanobacteriales; family Nostocaceae; genus Calothrix_A. Next base: position 13,439 of record JASJDS010000108.1, on the reverse strand, counting down.
CTACTGAATTTCTAAGTTAGGGAAGATGGTATTAAAATATCTAATATATAGTTACTAGCAAAATAAAATATTGCAATACATATAATCGCAGGTAATGTAACTGATAATAGTTGAGCAGTTTTTTCGGAACCAGATACCTCTATTGCAACTGTTAACAGCATTGCAGTCATACCATTTTGATGACCAAACATAACTCTAGTTTTGCTTTCTGTAGAGTCTTTGAGAAATAACAGAGTAACTAGAACTTGTGCCAAGAAAAAGGTTGAAAAAGCGAGTATCAGACCAGAATTCCAATCTAAAGATAGATTTGCAGACAATAAACCAAGAATAATAACACTGAAATAAAAAATAGCAGAATTTATCTTGGTCAGTTTTTCTGCTGCAAATGGTCTGATAAAAAGTCCAATTGCAGCTGGTAAAAGAAAAGAGGCAGACAGGATGCTATAAATAATAATTCCAATAATAGTAATGGTTTCTAAAAATATTTTGAATTTGATTTTGTATTTTATAGGTATGGGAAGTTTCTTACTATACTTACGATAAATTTGTTTGTAAATGAAATAAACTATAAAACAGGTGGTAATGTCACGAACTATTCTAAATAAATATTCATTGAAATTGAAATCTACCAATAATATAATAGGTCGAAAAATATAAAAAGCGAACAATACCGTAATGGGGTCATCAAAACTAGACCAAGCTCTCAAAATAGTTTCCGATTTTTTACTTATATTGCTATAGTCGAGGGAGTGTGCAGCTGCAATGGGGTCGATTTGAGCAATAACAGTTGCACATAAATATGCAATTGGTGCAACACTAGGAGACAAGTAAGCTAAAAGGAAACCTGGTAATATAATCTTTAAAGGAACTCCTAAAAATATTACCTTAAAAATAGAATCTAAGTTACTTTTAAATATTGTAGTATCAATGCTAACGATATTGATGTATAATCCCACGGCTATGGTGGCATACATAATTTCTTGAAGATAAGGTATATGCTTTGCATTAATGTCTAGGTTAGTAGCCAGAAAATAAGCACCTAATCCTAGTGCAGTTGCTGTAATGATTAGCTTAAGAAAATTTTTGCTCATGAGCTTGACTTTTTCCACTCAAGCATTTTATCAATAAACTATAAATAAATAAAGGGTTTTCAGTCCACCACAGGTGTACTTCACTGACTTGAAAAGTGCTGTTGTCTGTTAACTAGATAATATTTGACTGAGTTCAACTATAGAAAGTATATCGCTGATAGACTTTTCTATTTCACAGTAACTGCTACAGTTTATGCTTAAAATTACATATTTATTATTAATATGTAATTTTGTTTAATACTATAACAATCATGATTATATTACGAAAAAATATATAGACATTAGGAATATATTTCATACAAGCATTTAAGTCTATTTTATTTTTCACAATTTTTTGGTATTGCTATACTTAAACCCGCATTTCTCACAAGTTTCGCATTTGTCAGTTTCGTAACCCTTACTCGGAAAAAGCTTCGATAATTTGAGAACATTGATAATTTTTACACACTAAAAAATGCATAAATCTAGGTTTTATAAGGCTGTAAGAGATTTAGTGAGAAATCCGGGTTAAAGACTTAGTATAGATCACCATAAAAAGGGTTAGGAAACTTTCAGTCTTAATATTAGGTTACCCTTCACTAAACCAAACTACTGGCTTCAAAGTCTGACTCTTTAACTTTATTGTGGTAATCTGTACTTAGTAGTTCAGGTGCAATTCTCTCATTAGGTAATAATAAATTATCCAATATTTTATAGCGCAATTCTTTAGAAGAATAGCTTTCTGCTCTAATACATTCAAGTATTAAATAGTTAGCATAAATGTAATGTTCTAAAGCCTTTGTCTCTTCAGGTGTAAATAGCTTTTCATAACCGATATCTAAGTGCTTTAGCATAACTTGGCGTAAGTCTTCTGTCCATTCTCGCCACTTATTAGTAGACGCACGACCACTAGGTAGAGTATCTTGTAGTTCTGCTAAATCCTTGGACAAATCTGGCAAACCGCTTTTAAGAGCCTTGTTAATCGCAAGTTTTACCTTTTCATTAATGTCAGATTTTTCACCTATTTCAAGTCGTTCTTTAATAAACTTACTTGCTTCAAGAGGTGCATTTTTATCGTAATTATTTTCTTCTACATGAGCAACAGCCAAAGCATGAACACCAGCTAAACCTGAGATAAGATAAGTTTTTGGAGTCGGAGGAGTAAGTTTTTTGTGTTCTTGATTAAAATTCCTCATCTCAGTTGCAAGTTGTCCGAAAGGTAATCTCTCAATCTCTATTTTATGGCTAATATAGAGATCCACATCTAAATCAATACTGAGATATAATGCTCTCCAAGAGCTAGATCTAACACCAGCAGCAGTAGTCATTCTATCTAGCCACTTGAGCATCTCTTGCAAAGCTTTACTGTGTTTGACTATATCATTAGTACACCTGAACATAATTTTGAGAAATTCATCGGCGTTGTAAAGTCGTTCCGTAATTAAAATAAAGACTTCCTTCCATTGAGATTCTATTAAATGTTGCTCAACAAAATTATGTAAAAAATTCGGTTCCCGATTCTCTACAATATATTCAGCAGCAAAGTATTCTTGGAAAGTAAGATGTGAAAAAGAATAGATTCCTTTCGCTTGTTGGATAAGTAAGCCATGATTCGCTTCAATTTCTGTCAAGACATCCTGAATATCTATATCAAAAGTCATATTTTCAACAAACTGACTAATTTTGTTTTCTAGTTCCCACTTATGCCATAATATTTTATATGGTTTTTGGCTTAATCCTTCATAGGCTATTTCACTAAACATCGCTATTAGACGCTGTCGCGGGAGTTTAAAACTAGATTTTCTATCAATGCGACGACTAGCATCCCATCTTCTCAAGAAGGAGTCTACTGCATCTGCGTATAGTGCATAACGATTTCTAGAAAAATCATAAATATCATGAAATGTTAAACATAAAATCGTTAGTAACAATGGATTTGTTGCTAGTTCTTCTACTGATTTATTCTTTTTTAGTTTGTCTAAAAAATCGTTACTAATTTTTGGTTCTCCTTGTGCTGTGAACCAATTGTATACAAAGTTTTCTATTTGTTCTTCATCAAAGTCTGCTGCTTCTACTTTGGTAAAATCCTTAAATACATAATCACCCCCTTTATTACGACGAGTAACTATAAAATGATTTTTGGGAAATGTGAGAGTGAGATTATCAATCTCTCTATAAATTTGTTTGTTATCTACTTCGATTTCATCCAATCCATCTAACATGATTAAACACTGTCCTTTTTCAAGGAGTTTACGAATAGCTTGCTCATGGTTAGGAACATGAACTGCCAATTCTTTTACAACAGTATCAACCAGATCTATTTTGTCTTGATTCTCAGCAAAATTCCTCAACTGAATAAAAATTGGTACAAGATTTCGTATAGATTCTTCTATATTCAATACATTAGAACGGGTGGCTAAATACTTTAAAAATGTAGTTTTACCAGCTCCGGGTTTACCTATAATCATTAACTTTGGATAGTCTCTTACAGCCTCTAAAGCTGAAACATGATTTTCATTATTATAAAAGTCGAAACGTTTAAAAGGAATATTTCTTTTCGTTTCTAAATTATTTAATAGATTTTGAATAGTTTGCTTTTTATGTCCATGAATATTTTTTAATATCTTGAAATTCACATAAATACTATTTATGCTTACTGGCTTATCCATATCTAATATTCTCATATGACTACACTTATTTTCTAAGTGTTTCCAGTAAGGATCGAGCCAATCTCCTTCTATATCAACTATTGATTGTCTTAAAGCTTCCTTATAACTCTTTTTGTCTAATAGTACATAACATAAATAATTGAGATTTTTTTCTTGTATTTTTGGTAGAGTTGCAGACTTGAAAAACCCTCGAAGAGTTCTTTCCGCAATGAGATTTTCATTCGTATCTAATTGAGACTCATATACACGATTAAGTCTACTAATTAAAGAAGTTGGTGAAGCTCCAAATTTTTCTGAATAAGCTGTTTTTAATTGCTCAAATATCTCTCTATCAACTTGAATGATTGCCATTTGTATCTCCTTCTATAACTACTCTTGATGAATGAAACTATAATTGAAAGTTACCTGAATCCGCTTTACTAGTAAAATGATATGTGAATATAAGTTTGACGATGGTTTGACTTGAACATTGTCTTAACAAACAAAAGTTATCTTCATCCAAAAAAACAATAATCCGCATAAAAATTATTAAGATTTTTAAATTTTAGTTAATGGTATTTCTAGGGATTATTTTAATGCCGATAAATACCGCAAAATGCCGATCAATGCCGATACTCAATTTTGAATTATCTCAAATCATAATTTTTGTCTCAAATCACAACTTCACATATTATCATAGTACTATACTTAGAAATCTATGATATAAATAAAGCTAAAGGATTTTATACCAATTATATGTAAAGTTGCGCCCAATAGATTTCGTAAAGAGGTTGCACTGCAACCTCTCTACAATCAATATAAATTGCATCTTCATACAGAAACGGTATTACAACAAATAACTAAAACAGACTTTATCACTATTCATAATACACATTGGTGCATTGAAAGTTTTCATAGAGCCGTAAAACAGCTATGTGGTATTTGTCGGTTTATGGTTAGAAATAGCCACGCAATCAAAACACATATATGTTCTGCTCACTTCAAGCATTTGTCCGTTTAGAGGAAATGCGCTGTGAAAACATCATTGACAATTGGTATGAAGTACAAAACAATCTATTCACAAAAGTTATTCATGAATATGTTTTGGATCGCTTGAATGCTACTTATGCTATCTGAACACATAAACTCGCTCTTCTATCAATACGTAAGTCCTAATATTTAACTTTGCTACATATGACAAACGATAAAAATAACGGCTGTAAACTTCAAAAAACCCTTCCAGGACATAATGGTCTTATAAGTCGAGTAGTGTGGTCTCCTGATGGAAATAGGCTTGTGTCGTCTTCCTTCGACAGAACAATCACGCTTTGGGATGTAGATAGTGGCGAATGTTTCCAAACTTTAAAAGGTCACACTGGGCGAGTTAGAGAAGTTTCATGGTCACCCAATGGTCAATTTATTGCTTCTGGGTCTGATGATAAAACTATCCGAATTTGGGAGATAGCAACTGGCAAGCTTTACGATACCATTCACATGATGGGTGTATGCTTTAGCATAGCATGGTCTCCAGATTCTCAAGTACTTGCTGCTGGAGGGATGCGCGATGATTGGTCTATTCTGTTTTGGAGTATTCCGGATAAGAAACGCTTGATTCCAGAAGGGTTAGAAGGACATTCTGGTCAGATTAATACTTTAGCTTTGTCTCCTGACAACAAGATACTGGCATCAGGTTCCCACGACAGCACCATAAGACTTTGGGAAAAAGAAACTGATAAACTAGTTGCTATATCTAAAGGAATACTTAAAGGTCATTCTTCAGATGTTTCTAGTGTTGCTTGGTCTCCAGATGGAAAAGTCCTGGCATCTGGCTCATATGATAGAACAATCCGGATTTGGAATCCTCAGACAGGGCAAACATTATTTGTGTTAGAAGGTCATACTGGATCGGTTAATTGTGTTGAATTTTCTTATAATGGCAAACTCCTTGCTTCTAAATCTTCTGATGGAACGGTTCGCCTCTGGCGTTGTGACACTTGGAAACCAGTAGTAATATTGGATGAGCCGACTTTCAAATCTTTACCTTTTGGATTAGCTTTCCACCCAAACGCACCAATCTTAGCAACTTTAGGTGAGGAAGATACTGTCATCCGCATTTGGGAAATAGACCAGGATTATCTTCTCAACACTGCTCCAGTTAACTCCTCTGCCCAATATACTAATACCAAGGTGGTTTTGCTTGGTGACAGTGGTGTTGGCAAATCGGGACTAAGTCTTGTTCTCACAGATAAACCTTTCAGAGCAACTGAATCTACCCATAGTCGTCATGTCCAACAATTTTATACCCAAGAAGTAGAACTAGAGGAGAGTCGCCAAGAAAGGCGGGAAATACTTCTGTGGGATTTGGCTGGACAACCGAATTATCGACTGATTCATCAATTGCATTTAAATGAATTGGCTGTGGCACTAATTGTCTTTGATGCCCGCAGTGAAACTGAACCCTTTGCTGGGGTTCATTACTGGAACCGTGCCTTACGTCAAGCTCAAAACTTACCAGGAAATTCAGAAATTCTTTTGAAAAAATTTCTAGTATCAGCACGAGCAGATCGAGGTAGAGTTAGCGTTAGTCGTGCTCGCATCAATTCCTTAATCGGTGAACTTGGTTTTGATGGCTATTTCGAGACTAGTGCTAAAGAAGGGTGGGAAATTCCAGAACTAGCCACGGCTATTCGTGAAGCAATTGACTGGGATGCGCTACCAAAAGTAATATCTACGGAACTTTTTGAGAGGATTGAACGCTTCCTGATTCAGGAAAAACAAGAAAGACGACTGCTGTCAAAAGTAGACGATCTGTATCGAGACTTTGTAAAATCTGCTGGACCAACTTCTGCTGAAACGAAAGAACTACCCGAACAGTTTGAGACTTGTATTGGGCGTTTAGAGTCACGGGATTTAATTCGCAGGCTCAGTTTTGGCAACCTAATTCTGCTTCAACCCGAACTCCTGGATGCTTATGCCTCAGCAATTGTCAATGCTGCTAAAGATCAGCCGGATGGCTTAGGAAGCATTGCAGAGGAAGATGTTCTAGCAGGGCGGTTTCGGATGCCTAAAGATGAACGTATATCTGACAAAGAGCAGGAGAAACTACTTTTGATTGCTACGGTTGAGGAACTATTAAGCCGAGAAATCGCCCTACGTGAGTATACAGATGATGGTCCGTTACTTATCTTTCCTTCTCAGCTCACTCGTGAATGGCCAGAAGCTCCGGACCCGGAAGGCAAAGCTGTCATTTTCGAGTTTGAGGGACCAATTTTAAATGTATATACAACCTTAGTAGTACGCCTCTCCCGGAGTGATATTTTTCAATACAAAGAGATGTGGAAGAATGCAGCACTTTTCACGGCCAGAGTGGGAGGTAATTGTGGTATATGGCTACGCCCAATGGAAGAAGGTAAAGCAAAATTGACCCTTTTCTTCAAGCCAGAGGCCAGCGAGGAAACACGTTTTCATTTTGAGGAATACATTCATACTCACCTCAAACGTCGAGCTTTAGCAGAAAGTATAAATCGCCGTCGAATCTTTGTTTGTCATAGCTGTGATACACCAGTAAGCGAGTTACAGGCTCAACGAAGGCGAGAGCGTGGTATGAACTGGATCAATTGCGGTGTCTGCGAAACTCGCATTTCACTTTCGGATCGTGAAGAACGTCTAAGATCATCTAAACCCTCAATTATTCCTCAAATAGATAAAGCTGCTGACGATAAGCGTAGAAAGGAAACTGCTGCTTCCACTGTTCAGGGTAAAATTGCTACTAAGGATTTTGATGTTTTTCTGGCTCACAACAATCAGGATAAATCGATAGTAAGGATAATTGCTGAATTATTGAAACAACTAGGTTTGAATCCATGGTTTGATGAAGAACAAATTCCTCCAGGACGCTGGGTTCAAGAATTTACCCAACAGGCAATTTCCCAGGTAAAATCTGCTGCTATTTTCATTGGTGTTAATGGTTTGGAAGAATGGCAAAAATTATACTTACGAACATTGAACAGTCAATGTGTAAAAGCCAAGATTCCTGTAATTCCCGTTTTGTTACCCGGTGTGAACGAACTTCCCGATGATTTGCATTTTCTAAAGGAATTGAAACCTGTATCATTCAGAAGTATTGATGATTCTCAAGCTTTAGATGATTTAAAATGGGGCATTACAGGTCAAAGATAATTTTAAGAGAATAGTTTATTTCCAAATTCAAATGTCAACTGATAACTTTGATGTTTTTCTCGCTCACAACAGTTTAGACAAGCCGCAAGTAGAAGTGATTAATCAGGAACTCAAACAACGCGGTCTAAAACCTTGGCTAGACAAAGAACAAATCCCACCAGGACGCTGGTTTCAAGATGTAATTCAAAAAGCAATTCCTAATGTTAAATCTGCTGCCATATTTATTGGTGTGAAAGGATTGGGAAAATGGCAAGTAGTAGAATTACGATCTTTTATCAGTCGGTGTGTAGAAGCAGATATTCCTGTAATCCCAGTCCTACTTCCAGGAGTTGATAATATCCCAGAAAATTTGCTTTTTCTTAAAGAACTTCACTGGGTTCGCTTCTCTAAGCAAATTGATGAAGTGGATGCATTAAATAACCTTATATGGGGCATTACTGGTGAAAAACCACAATAATAAATATGTTGCCATCCGGCAAACATCAGTCCTAAAAAATACGAAAAAAATTGGTCGAAATAAACTCAGTTAAGAAGTGAGTTAAAACCTATATTCCGCAGGTTGAAATGGAGATTTTGGTATTTTTAAAATAACCCACATTCCACACCCTAACTGTCACACATCAGCAAAACACTGCGAAAGTAGTACATCAAAGCGAATGGAATCAAAGATAATGGTAATTCTGCTGTAAATGTTTTAATGCTCATATCAACTACTCCTTTATCGACCACATGGTTAATATATTCCCAAATCTCCCAAATATCAACAGATAAACCCCAATTATCTCAGTTCTTCTTGTATAGATTTGACCACATTGTCTACAATCTTCTGATTCTTGCGACTTCTGGAACCATACAAGCGGGCTGAGAAAACCGTGACAAGCTCTATCATGTCTCGGACTAGCTCATACTCAAAAGACTTCTCTGACTTGCTGTTGTTGATTATCACCACTTCAGTTTGGAATTCATCGCACATAGCAAAGATTAGTTCGGCTCCAAATCTGAGCAACCTATCTTTATGTGTTATGACTAATCGTTCTACCTGATTAGTTAAAATTAGCTTTATTAATTTATTTAGTCCCTTCTTCTTGTAGTTCAAACCGGAACCTAAATCTTTGATTGTCTCATATTCCCAGCCTTTAGCTACACACAATTGTTCTAACACTTGTGCTTGCCTTTCTAAATCATCTTTCTGGTCGTGACTGGAAACTCTAGCATAATTAATGGTCTTTCGCTCATGTTTCCTTGGTTTAGCGCTTATTCGCAGTAAATCCGAAACGTAAAATCTACGATGACCGCTAGGTGTCCTGTAAGAACGAATCTTACCACCGTCAGCCCATCTTCTAATTGTCTTAACCGAAACTCCTAACTTTTCCGCAGCTTCCCCAATACTAACGGTCATGTCTTCTTGATTATTGTCCACATAAAATACCTGGAATTACTACTATCAATTATATGGACATTCCGGGAGTTATGTCGATATTTGGGTAGATTTTTGATGACAGTTGCAAGCCCCTTTCACATTGCTCCAGTTGCAGTTTTATCGATCGCACTTCCATGAATATGGGAGGTGATATTCATGGCTTGCAGGACAGGTAATCCATTCAATCCCACAGGATAGTCAATTAAACTCACCGAACCATTACTTTGACGAAAACTCCAGAAGTTTTCCGCCGATAATCCCAGAATATGACAAAGTAACACCTGATTAATCCCACCGTGGGCAACAACCAAGATAGTTTTAAGTTTTTTGCTTAATGCTTCTTCAACAATTGCATCAAAAATTTTCACACTACGCTGCCACAATTGTGGTAAACTCTCCCCGGATGATAGTTGCAATTGGTTTGGTTTGCTATACCATTGTTGTAAATCCTCTGGAAAATCTTGTGCAACTTCCGCTTCTAATTTTCCTTCCCAAAATCCGTGGGTAATTTCCTTAAACCCATCATTTAATTGCAAATGGACATGGGGATGATGCTGGGAAATAATGTCTGCTGTTTCCTGAGCGCGGGACATGGAACTACTGACAATTAAATCCAACTCCACATTTTGAACCAGCTCTGCTAATTTTTGCGACTGTACTTTTCCTTGTTGATTCAAAGTCACATCAATTTGTCCTTGATACCGTCCTTGACGATTCCAATCTGTTTCTCCATGACGCGTTAATAATAATCGCAATCCCTGATGATTTGGTCTTAGAGATGGGAAAGTAACTCCCATATGCTGGGTTTGATTGAGGGATTCTAACTGTGCTGGTTCATCCCAACCCCCAGAAAAATTCAACACGCTCACACCACAATTAGATTGTTGGATAGAATGGTAGCGACTGGGAGGAATATTCAACGCAGTACTAATTAGAGAGCGATTGATGCCATTATGACCGACAATGAGAATGGTTTCCCCTTGGTGACGGGATAAAATATCTTGCCAAAATTCCCGTGCTTGGGCATACAAAGATAGGACAGGAAAATGTTCCCTCGTTCCTTCTCCATCGGGAAGTAGCATCTTAAATTCATGGGGTTTTTCCTTCCAAATGCCATAATCATCGGCAAACTGTTGTTGCACATCTGCAGATAGCATTTTTTCCCATAGGGGTAAATCTACCTCCAACAACTGATGATTAGGTTGGGGAACCGCAGACTGTTGAGGATTTACCGATAACTCCTGGTGAATTATTTCTGCTGTTTGCCGAGCGCGACTGAGGGGACTACAGTAAATAGCATCAAATACAATATTATTGAGGAACTTACCCACCCGACTGGCATCATTACAACCTTTCTCAGTTAACCTGGAAAAATCTGTACGTCCCTGGATACGTTTTTCTGTGTTATAAGTACTTTGACCGTGGCGTACTATGATGGCGCGAGTCATTTCAGTTATCAGTTATCAATTATCAGTTATCAGTTACCCCATCGATGAATCGAGGGGCTAATGAAATAAGGAAAACATTTTTCCTCTCCACGGATAAATCCACACGGCTTGTATCCAGTTTATTTTTTGGCCACGTTTTCCTCTCCACTCCTAAAGGTATAATTTTACCCCAATTTTACAAGAATGCTGCGATAAATATAGGGGAGAGGATATTTGTCAAGCAAAAAAGCTCATCAGGATTATGATATGCGATCGCTGTGTGAATGGTAAATGTGCGATCGCAAAACATCGTCAAGCGAGCAATCATATAATTTTTCTATCTTAAGTGTCAAATTTAGAGACTTGCATTACAACATAGCGGATACTAAATACTAAAAAGTTATACTTAAGCACATCTTGCCGGTGACATCGGCAATTTTGAGAATGTCTCCAACTGTTGAACTTTTAATTATCTTTCTACTGATCCTTGGCAATGGTCTATTTGTCATGTCAGAGTTGGCGATTGTATCCGCACGCAAAGTGCGACTACAGCAACTTGCCGAGCGGGGTGACACTAAAGCCGGGACTGCATTAAAACTAGCTACTGCTCCCAATCAGTTCTTAGGAACCGTGCAAATTGGTATTACTCTGCTGACGATTCTTTCTGGTGCTTATGGTGAAGGCACAATTGCCAAAAGAATTATACCGATTTTGACTGCCATCAATTTACAGCCAGCATATGCACAACAGTTGGCAAATGTAATTGCCATCATGATTATTACCTACTTAACCCTCACCATAGGGGAATTAGTCCCCAAGCGTTTGGCATTAAACAATCCCGAATCCATTGCCACGCTAATTTCCATCCCCATGCAAATTTTATCCACAATTAGCGCCCCCATTGTTTATCTATTAAGTGTTTCTACGGAATTTATTCTCCAACTATTACGCATTAAACCTTCCACAGAACCACAGGTAACAGAGGAAGAAGTTCGGGTTTTAATTGAGCAAGGCACGGAAGAGGGTACTTTTGAGGCAGCAGAACAAGATATAGTAGAGAGAGTATTTCGTTTAGGCGATCGCCCCCTGAATGCTTTTATGACACCCAGGCTAGATGTAGTCTGGCTAGATTTAGAAGACTCCCCAGAAGAAAACCGGCAAAAGATTATTGAGAATGGCTACTCCCGCTATCCAGTGTGTCAGGGAAGTTTAGATGATGTGGTGGGCATCGTCGCTGTGACGGATTTATTAGCCCGTAGTTTTTGTGGTCAAAATTTAGACTTAACTGTAAGTTTGCGACAGCCAGTATTTGTCCCAGAAAATACCTCTGGTTTAAAAGTATTGGAGGTGTTTAGGCAAACTCTCAGTCACATGGCTTTGATAGTGGATGAATATGGAGTGATTCAGGGATTGATAACTCTCAACGATCTAATGATTGAAATTGTTGGTGAGGTTCCCGATGAAGAAGAAGAAGGACCGCAAGCTGTGCAACGGGAAGATGGTTCTTGGTTATTGGATGGAATGCTACCTGTAGATGAATTTTTAGAACTTTTTCAACTTGAAGAATTACCAGCCCAAGAAAAAGGTAGTTATCAAACCTTGGGTGGTTTTATGATTACCCATTTTGGCCGCATCCCCGCCGCCGCAGATTATTTTGAATGGCAGGATATGCGGTTTGAAGTGATGGATATGGATGGTAATCGAGTGGATAAGGTATTGGTAGTACCCACGCCAAAAATTGAATCTGTTGAATCTGTTGATTCTTCAGCAGAAGAGTGAGGGGGAAACAGCCGGAAGAACTATTGCCTATTTTCAAGCTAGCCCCCCACGGTCAAATCCCACAACTAAGCCATGAAAATAATTCCCTCACTCCCTCACTCCCTCATTCCTTAGGTTTCAAGGTAGACGCGGTTTAGAAAGTAGGAGAACTTTTTTGTTATATGATTATGATGAGGAACAATACGGTTCCAGTGGGTATCAGCCACTGGAGGAAACGGGGAAAGTTCGGTGTAAATCCGGCACTGTCCCGCAGCTGTAAGTCAATCTTCCATGTGAGATTGTTTAAGTCAGAATACCCGCCGTTAGCGCAGTGTCTCCCCTGGGGAATTGCAAACTCAACAAAAACACAGCTAAATCTACGAGGTATAGATGACAGCACATACAATATTCGTTTGTACAACCTGTGCCAGCAAGTGGGAAAATGGTAAGCGGGTTGGTGAAAGTGGCGGCGAAAAGCTACTCAAACGCTTGCAGTCAGATTATCCTAATTGGCAGCTAAACACAGAATTTGTCATTCAACCGGTGGAATGCATGAGTGCTTGCAGCCGTTCATGTGTTATTTCTTTCGCTTCGCCCGGTAAAAATACGTATCTTTTCGGCGATATTTCAGCCGATTTAACTGCCGCAGAAGTTAACGGAGTATTCGATTGTGCCAGTAAATATTACCTACATCCAGAAGGTTCCTTGCCTTGGGCAGAACGTCCCGAACCTCTCAAAAAAGGCATCTTAGCACGAATACCAGCAGTTCCCATTTCCTTAGAGAATAAAAACATGGAATTGGAAGTCTGCAATTAATTTGACTTCTCCCCGTGCTAAAAGCAACGGGGATTCTAAGAGGTTAGGGAGCGACGGGTTAAAACCTCGTCGCTCCGTTTCTTCTTAGCTGTCACCCAGAGGTTAATCCGAGTGGGACGAG
>JASJDS010000010.1 GCA_030065055.1 Calothrix sp. MO_192.B10 | reverse complement strand
AATTTAGGGGATAAGATTACGGACGTATTGTTTCTTGCACTACCTGTATCGAAACAAATGTTTTTACTTCGTTCCATAAATAAATTTAGGGGCTTGGTGACCATTTTTCTTTTTCTTTACTTTTGCCTTGTTCGGTCAATATATCCAAGTTCGGATGATGTGGGCACGGCATGATTAAGGTTAGGGAGCAATGCAAGAATATTGTGGGTGCCGTGCCCCTACAGGGGAATTTCTTGTTTGGTATTTCCTAGAGGAAAAACTCCAGTTTTCAAGATGGATGAGGTTTAGCTTGAAAATGGTTGTTAGTTGTTAGTTGTTAGTTGATGGTTGACAGCTTAGGTGTGGGAGCCGCAGTAGGGGCGCATTGCTTGCTAACTTGAGGAGTTAATCACAAAGCATTTTCATGGCTTGGTTGTGGGATTTGACCGTGGGGGACTAACTTGTAGCCGTTACAGTGTTTCGATTGAGACAGCGATCGCTTGACAACTCACAGAGTCCTCGATGATTTTTTTATCCTTTAGCTGAAATAATTGTTCGACTAGCAACCCCATGAAAAATGAAGTAGTAGGAATTGACAACAAGTTTTCAATATGGAAACATGGGAAATGGGTTTGCCAAAAAACTTAATAAATAACAAACTTATATGCACCTAATTTCAGCTGGAAAGCTTAAAAAGGTTGCATCCAAGTATCCAGATGTTGCCACCACGATTAAGGCATTTTGTAAAACAATCGATCAAGCACAATGGCAGAGTTTAATTGATGTACAGCAAGTCTATCGAGATGCCGAGGCAGTGGGTAATTTCACTGTTTTTAATATTAAAGGTAACAAGTATCGCCTAATCCTCGACATTGATTATGAAGAACAAGTCGCTTATTTCAAGTATTTTTTAACCCACGCTGAATATGATCGATAGCAATGGAAAAATGACTCCTACTATTAATCGAGAAAATTATCTCAAGCTTCTGGATGAAGTGCAGCTTATTCCTAAAATTATTGAAACTGAAGCAGAATACGAACAAAATATTGGTGTAGCTCAAAGGTTAATTGCGAAGAAAAAAAATCGTACTCCAGAGGAAACTGTGTTACTTCGTCTGCTAGTCAAGCTAATTGAGGATTATGAAGAAAATAACTATAACCTCAAAGAGTGGCAAGATATTCCACCACACGAAATTTTGCAACATCTTCTAGAAGTTAGTCATACTAGACAAGCAGATCTAGTTGGAATTATTAGTCCCTCAAAAGGATTAATTTCGGCAATTGTTAATGGCAAACGCTCAATTAGTAAAGAACAAGCTAAAAAGTTAGGAGAATACTTCAAAATCTCCCCCAGTTTGTTTATTTAATTAAGTTATTCTGAAGACGATCTCAACACCCAATTTCTGATTTTTTCGAGTTAGAGCCAAATTTTTCTCTTTCAAATCACCCCATTCAACCCGCTTCAATTTATAAACACCCTCTGAGAAAAAGAAACCATCAAAAATGCGATGCTCGGTACGAGCCGCTACGCGAACGCAACCGGAGATTTTAGTTCGACGTTCAATCTGTTTTACAGTAGATTCAATTGCACGCCTTGCCAATCGAACAAATTTGTTCCCCTTGATAATATTGATAGTTGAGGATACGGTGTCGATGTTTTTCAAGGTAAGCGCAGAAATTCTCAGCTTGTTTGAGTGTGCAGTCAGCAAAGGTAGCGATTGCTTTAGTCTTGTCCTCTACATTTAGATCCCCGACTTTTTGAAGAAGTCGGGGATCTGGACACAGCGAGTACTTCCCTGGTTTTATTTTTCTCTTCAAACTAAAAAATGATATATCTACTATGTTAGGACTTACGCAACTGGCATATTTTTTCTGTAGGGGAGGCAAAATGCGGTGTAGATTTTCTGACCGCATTATTGCCGTTGGGTGACGGTGCGATCATATTTGAACGTAGAAATCAGGCTTGTAACCTCACCCACCAATCACCGATTATGACAATTGCGTAAGTCCTGTATGTGAAAGGATAAATGTTAGTACCGTCGAAAAATAATGCTCGATCTAAATACAATCCAGAAACATAGTAGCTCTAACAGTCAAACTTATCACATTTTCCATAATCCGATTTTAATTAACTGGGGATGGGCGATCGCATTTTTTTTAATTTGCACTTTTAATGGTTGGATGCTCAAAATCTCTTCCGTTTCTTTATCCGTTGTCATTTATTTTGCAATTTTTCCCCTGGGAACTTCAGTATATGTATTCTCTAAAAATACAAAAGTATTAACAATCTCTCTCTTGCTTTCACAAGCTATTTTAGCCTTGATAATTTGTAGTTTAGAATACAAATTATCAATTATTCCAGTTGTATTTTATAGCCTGAATTTATTATTTTTTGCCTTTATTTTAACTGATGTAACTAGAGAGAATGGAGGCTTTATCCCTGTATCCATTTTATATTTCATACTAGTATTGCTAACTATTTTTGGTTGGGAATGGATTGGTAAAATTGTATGGTACTGTAACTTAATCTTCACCACTAATAAAGCAGAGAAAAAAATCAAAAAATTTCTTGATAACTTTGATACCACCATGCTAACTCTATGTGGAATTGCGGCTTTAGGTTTAGCTCTAGGTTGGAGATTCGCTGGTATATCTATATGAATAATTGGCAGTGAAGGTCAGGTTTTGCGGTAAGATAATAAACTTGCAATAAACAGGATGCTTGCTGAGGTAGAGACGCTCTTATGGCTCGGATGTATTACGATACGGACGCAAATTTAGACTTATTAACTGGAAAAACCGTTGCTATTATCGGTTATGGCTCCCAGGGTCACGCCCACGCCCTGAATCTCAAAGATAGTGGCGTAGAGGTAATTGTTGGATTATATCCGGGCAGTAAGTCAGCACCAAAAGCCCAAGCAGCGGGATTAACGGTGAAGAATGTGGCTGATGCTGCTAAGGCTGCCGATTTAATCATGGTTCTGTTACCAGATGAGGTGCAAAAGAGCGTTTACAAACATGACATTGAACCTAATTTAAAACCAGGTAATGTATTAGCCTTTGCCCACGGCTTTAACATTCACTTTGGTCAAGTTGTACCACCTGCTGATGTGGATGTGATTATGGTAGCACCCAAGGGACCAGGGCATTTAGTACGCAGAACCTACGAACAAGGACAAGGAGTACCTTGTTTGTTTGCAGTGTATCAAAATGCTAGCGGACAGGCACGCGATCGCGCTATGGCATATGCTAAAGGTATTGGTGGAACCCGTGCGGGAATTTTGGAAACTACTTTCCGGGAAGAAACAGAAACTGATTTATTTGGCGAACAAGCGGTACTTTGTGGTGGTTTGAGTGCTTTAATCAAAGCTGGATTTGAAACCCTGGTAGAAGCCGGTTATCAGCCGGAATTGGCATATTTTGAATGTCTCCACGAAGTTAAGTTGATTGTAGATTTGGTTGTGGAAGGTGGTTTGGCAACCATGCGTGATAGTATTTCTAATACTGCTGAGTATGGTGATTATACCCGTGGACCTAGGGTGGTGACGGCAGAAACCAAAGCGGAAATGGGTAAAATTCTCCAGGAAATTCAATCTGGGCAATTTGCGCGGGAATTTGTCTTGGAAAATCAATCTGGTAAGCCGGGATTCACAGCTATGCGGAGACAAGAAGCCGAGCATCCCATTGAGGAAGTAGGTAAGGATTTACGGGCTATGTTTAGCTGGTTGAAGAAGGTTTAAAATAGGTTTTAGATACCTTCGCCAAAATTCTACATTCTATAAGAGTAGAAGAGGGCGCAAGCATTGCGCCCCTACAATGGATTGGGTATAGCCTGGGTTATATAAATCTATTTGCCCCATTTTTTGTTTAAATTGGTGTCAGTTATCAATGTTTTGACTGATAAATGATACTTTTGTATTTATGAACAATCGAGATGTTCGTCAAGATTCTGACTCTTCTTTCTCAAATGAGAATGAGGTTAAGCCTGCATCGGTAAAGAGAGGGATAATTCCTGGTTCCATTGGTAGAACATTCAAGAAAATTGTCAGGGAGTTAAAACCAGGGGCTGAAAGAAAATATGTGACAAGCTTTCATGTTTCTAGAAATAGAACGAGAATTACTGTCAGATTTTTGGCAATATTAATTATTGTACCCCTACTAACCCAATCTTTATCGAAAAACTTTTTGATAACTCCTATAATTAGGTTATTTTATGGCGAACATCAACATCAAGTTTTTCTGAATACAAAGCTAGAAGAGTCCGCTATTAAAGAATTGAGAGATTTTGAGAGCAAACTCAAGTTTGAACAATTACTTCTCCAAGATTCACCAGTAGATACTGATAATATAAATAGAGAAATAAAAGAAAAAGCGCGAAAATTATCAACAAAATACCGCAGAAAAAGTATTAACGCTGTATCTAATGTTTGTGCCGATATTCTCTCACTTATTACCTTTGCTGTAGTGATATTCAAAAGTCAAAGAGAAATTGCGATCGCTAGTTCTTTTATGGATGAAATTGTTTATGGTTTAAGTGATAGTGCCAAGGCATTTTTAATTATTTTATTGACAGATATGTTTGTCGGTTTCCACTCACCCCACGGTTGGGAAGTGATTATTCAAGATTTGTCAGACCATTTAGGCATTGTGTCTGATAAAAATACTATGGGTTTATTTATTGCCACATTCCCCGTGATTTTAGACACTATCTTTAAATACTGGATATTCCGTTATTTGAGTCGTTTATCTCCTTCAGCATTGGCAACTTTTAAGGAAATGAATGAATAAATCAATCAATATTTTACATATCGAAAAATTTTCTTAAGACTCACGATATTAAAATAGAGTTAATTAAACCACGTCTACTGTGAAAACCATAGTTTTTGCTTACGAATATTCAATCGGGTGAAAGGGCACGGCATCATTAAGGTTAGGGAATCATGCAAGAGTATTGTGGGTGCCGTGCCAAAGGGCACGGCATCATTAAGGTTAGGGAGTAATACAAGAATATTGTGGGTGCCGTGCCCCTACAGGGAAATTTCTTTTTTGGTATTTCCTAGAGGAAAAACTCCAGTTCTCAAGATGAATGAGGTTTATTTATTACCAGTACTAAAGCTCCCTGTCACAATCCCCTGGTTGGTGCGTGACGCTATAAATCTCATTGCTACGTTCAAACATTTTCCCAGCATCACACACCCTACAAGAAGCTACAAATTTAAACATTTGGGATGCTCCCCACTCCTTCACTCCTTTACTCCTTTACTCCCTCACTCCGAACTCCGAACTCCGAACTCCCTATTCCCCTATGCGTGCAATGCTACTAGAAACACCACGTCAACCTTTACGGCTGGTTGATGTGCCAATTCCAGAACCCAATCCACAACAAGTGTTGATTCGGGTTCATGCTTGCGCTGTCTGCCGTACCGATTTACATATTGTCGATGGAGAACTTACCGAACCAAAACTACCTTTGATACTAGGACATCAAATTGTGGGTACAGTCACAGCCATTGGTAAAAAAGTTACAAAAATACAGGTAGGCGATCGCATCGGCGTTCCTTGGTTGGGTCATACTTGTAATTGTTGCCCATACTGCGTTTCCGGTCGCGAAAATTTATGCGATCGCGCTCAATTTACTGGTTATAATATTGACGGCGGCTATGCGGAATATACTGTAGCTGATGAGGATTTTTGCTTTCCCATTCCCAAGGATTATCCTGATTTGCAAGCTGCACCCTTGTTATGTGGCGGATTAATTGGTTATCGCGCCTATAGCATGACTGGTGATGCTCAAAGGCTAGGTTTTTACGGCTTTGGTTCAGCCGCCCATATTTTAATTCAATTAGCCAATTACCAAGGACGACAAGTCTTTGCTTTTACCCGTACAGGGGATACCCAAGGACAGGAATTTGCCCGTCAACTGGGTGCTGTGTGGGCGGGTGACTCCGACACATTGCCCCCAGAACCCCTAGATGCAGCAATTATTTTTGCTCCCGTGGGTAAACTCGTACCAGCAGCATTACGGGCAGTGGGTAAAGGGGGTGTGGTGGTTTGTGCGGGAATTCATATGAGCGATATTCCCTCCTTCCCTTATCATATTTTATGGGAGGAAAGAGTGGTGCGATCGGTGGCAAATTTAACTCGTCAAGATGGGGAAGAATTTTTGACATTAGCTCCCCAGGTTCCCATCCGCACGGAGGTAAACCCCTTCCCCTTGACTCAGGCAAATGAGGCTTTAGATGCTCTCCGCAGTGGAAAGATAGAGGGTTCAGCAGTCTTAGTGATGAGTTGAGAGTTGATAGTTGTTAGTTGTTAGTTGTTAGTTGTTAGTTGTTAGTTGTTAGTTGTTAGTTGATGGTTGACAGTTTAATTCTTTCACTCCTTCCCTCCTTCCCTCCATCACTCCTTCCCTCCTTCCCTCCATCACTCCATCACTCCTTCCCTCCCAACTCCGAACTCCGAACTCCTTCCCTCCTTCCCTCCGGGCGGGGAAAACCCGCCCCTACTCATGTACTACCACTAGAGTTCCTAATTTAGACCAATTGTATAATTTACGAGCATCTTTGACTCGCAAATTCACGCAACCATGACTGATAGGAATGCCAAATTTATTATGCCAATAAGCACCATGAATGGCATAACCTTTGTAAAAATACATGGCATAGGGAACATCAGGAATATCATAATCACTACCGCGCATCCGATTGTAGCGATACTTAGCACCAATTAAAAACTTACCTGTGGGTGTGGGGGTGGATTTCTTACCAGTAGAAATTTCAAAATAGTAGGCAAGTTTTTTCCCCTCCCAACCATATAACTGCTGTTCTGATAAATCAATTTCAATCCAGCGAGTTTGAGATTTCTTAGTTGTTTGGGTAGGATGATTCTGGCTGTCATTTAATTTACTAGGTTGAGTTTTAGTCGGATTAGACTCGGCTACAATACTCGATGAGCAAGCAAATAAAGTTACCAGAATTACTGCTACCCCTGTAAATAATCTGACTGAATGGCGCATCCTTGTTAGCATTATTATCACCTTCCAGTTATGGGAAAACCAACATCAACTTCCTTTGGGAGAGGGAACAGGGAACGGGGAACAGGGAACTCTTAACAGTGAGGGTTTTCGCCTAGTACAGGTTGGCGTAAGTCACATACCCATTTCATAATCAAATCATGAGCATCGATTTGAGTCTAAAAAATGGGTGCTTTATTTACGCCGTGCGGTACTAGATGCAATTATCCTCAATTTTTCATGTAAGTCCTACCTATGGGAAAAGAATATTTATCAACCAATACTATAAGGTTAATTTTAACTACAAAATATTAGAAGCTGATTCCAGAAAAATTAATTGAATCACAGGAAAACTTTAGTGAAACTAGGACTTACAGGATTAATTCAATACAACTATTATATTTAAATTTATCAAGATGCTAAGTTTGAGATGAATAAATTTTACAAAAATTTGGATATTTGATTGTTTATAGATGCTTCATGACTAACTATATATAAAAAATAGTCTCCTCATGATTCATATTTGGAGACTATTCACACAGACAAAAAAGAAAAAACTGATTTATTATTTATTTTTAAGGCGGATATCAATCACACTTGCCTTGAAGTTATAGTTAAAACCATCCAATTCAAATGGCATACCAATTTTAACTTTACTGTTACCTAAAACTGGTCCATTCTCCGTAACTTGAGCTTTACCGGTAATAGTTAACAGAATATCCTTACTAAAACTAGTCTCTCTGGGGTCTTCCACTTCTTTTACCGTACCATCTGGGAGAGTAGCAATAATATTTCGAGGAAATACCTCCATAGACTTAATGGTAACTTGTCCGTAGGGTTGATTACGGATAATAATGTTAGTCTTACCACCCTTTGTGAGACCTTGTTCTACTAACCTTTCGGGGTCGCGTACATTTAATCCTCGAGCCACTAAATCTACTTCTATGGGTACTGTTTGAGTACCTATTTGAGCCACAGAACCTGTAGTACCAGGGAAGAAAAATATACCAAATATAACTAGCAAAATTACTAACGTGGCACAAAAGTCTAATATATTGAGCTTGCCAAACAAGCGTCCTTTGGAATCTAAAATAGCCATTACAAGTTTTCCTCAACAAAAGCGGAGTAAATGATGATAGTAACACCCATAGTTAATTTCAAGATGGGGCACTATATTTAAGATATAGAACCTAAAAGCGGCTTCCGTTTGTAGTCATGCGACAGTTTATCATGACTATTGTTTTCCCTAACGATCGCACACAAAATCATTTGATAAGTGGTATAAATCACAGCCATCTCAGTCATCTCAGATTGTATTAGAAAAATAGCGATCGCCTTCAGGCGGTTCCTTTGGAATATCGCCGTTAGGGGTTTTTTAGGTAACATTGTGCGTTGATATCCCGTTAATGGTTGATAACGCAACATCGCAAGCCGTTTGTCCGTCTTTTAATGTTAGTTTCTGCTCAAACAACTCTCCCACAGGATTATGATTAATTGGAAAATTTTATCTCTAAATAAGCCTTACTCTCGACGTAGTTGGTTTTACCCATTAATTTCTGTACTAATTGTGATTAGTATCACCTTTAGCTCAGTACTACCTTCCCAAGCTTTTTCTCTGTTTGATTTATTGTTGCAAGGGGCGCGAGTTATTCAGCTTTCCAATATATCAGAACGCCAGGAAATGAGGCTTGGTCAACAAATCAACAAACAGTTACTCAGAAGCAAAGTTCGCTTGTCCCGCGATCGCCGGATTAATCAGTATATAAATCAGATCGGTCAGCGTCTAGTCCCCTACAGCTCCCGTCCGGAGCTGAAATATACCTTCCAAGTGGTAGATAGTAAGAGTGTGAATGCTTTTGCCACCGTGGGAGGATATGTATATATTAACGAAGGCTTAATTAAAACCGCAGAAAATGAAGCAGAACTGGCTAGTGTAATTGCCCATGAGATTGGTCATGTTGGGGGAAAACACGTAATTCGTCAAATGAGAAAAAGTGCGATCGCTAGTGGTTTAGCCAGAGCCGCAGGTGTGGAAGAGAGTAAATTAGTACAAATTGGTGTAGATTTAGCCTACAGGCGACCCAACAGCCGTCGTGCTGAATATGATGCCGACAGCAGAGGCTTGAGAACCTTAAGACGCGCTGGTTATCCTCCCTCTGCTATGGTGTCTTTCATGCAAAAGCTACTGAAAAAACGCTCTAGAGTACCTGCATTTTTAAGTACCCACCCAGCCACCAGTTCCCGCATCACCGCTCTGAGAAGACAAATCAACGCCCAACCTAGCAATAGTAAAAGAGGTTTAAATAAAGCAGTATATCAAACCAGGATTAGCTCCATACGCTAGTACTGCTGCGCGAAAGTCAAAAGTCACGCATTCAAAAGTCAAAAGTTAAAAATACTGTGTTTTCTAGCTTTGACCGAAAAATAGGCTGGATACAAGCCACCGGATTTATCCGTGGAGAAAAACAAAGGATTCTATCGTTATTTCAAGCCCCTTTTATCTATAACCCTTTCTAGCACCTACAAGTCTGGGTTTGGCTGAATCCAGTTTAGTTACTGCTTCTGTTAGGGGTAAGGTACGCTGTTTGCACTGAAAAACATTGACTTGATATACCAATTGATTTGTAATGTCTAATCCTGTTAACCAGCCACTCTGGGGATGATAAGCACCTGTATCAATATCTAACCACCCTGCACCTTGTGCTATTTTCCCTGGAGCAACACCATCGAAGGTAAAGGTCATGGTATGACCAGTAATAATTTGTTTATCTGGGAAATAAGGTTGTTGCATACTATGAAACTCATCCCGCACCCAGCAAAATTGAGCGCTGGTTTGTTCTTCTATAGTCATGGAGGGATTCACTCCAGCATGAACTAACCAAACATCGCCCAAATCTAAATACATTGGTAGAGACTGAAACCACTCCAGATGTTCTTGGGCAATATTTGCTTGGGGATAGCTAGCTACCGTTGCTTGTCCCCCACTGTAGAGCCATGCGTTTACAGCTGATGCAGATACTTTGGGGTTGGTGAAAATATTTAATAGCATCTGCTCGTGATTCCCCAGAAGACAGTGATAGGAGTTTTCTTTGACCAACTCTACCACCTGACAACTTTGCGGTCCGCGATCGATTAAATCTCCCAAAAAGTACACTTGGTCTTCCGTACTAGGAGCGATCGCTTCCAGTAATGTTATTACCCCTTCATAATAACCGTGTACATCCCCAATAACAATTTGTCGGTGGTTGGTTGCATTCATCAGTCTCTGGCTTGAATAAATTTGCTTTTATTTTAGATACAGTTGGCAAAGTTAGTATTTTGCAGATTTTTGCATAAAAATCTGGTTGAATTTCTATTCTAACCAGTGTTATGGGTAGTGACGCAGGTACAAAAAAATATGGGTAGTTTTACTGACAATCTTGAGTCATTTTTCTGGTATCTCATCAAAAACACGAACTCCACTGTAATTGGGATTTTGATTTGAAGTAGCAGCCCGCGCTCTGTGCTTGGGCTGTTTCAAAAATTGGGATGCCCCCTTAATGATATTTGTCAACTCGGTTTTGTTGGCATTTTTGAACAAATTATAAAACATAAATCAACCTGAGGTGATGATGATTTATGCCGTTTTAGCTATTTCTCTGACAAACTTAAAAAAATTGCCAAAATGGCAACCAAACTCTGATTAACTCAGTTAAATTGATTAAAGATAAACGAATTCAAAGGTGTTGTAATTAGGGTGTATCACATCTCAAAATACTTTTTAATTAGTTATGTACCAACCGATTCTCGACAGTAAAATATAGATATATCTTCAGGATATATGAAATCTTTGCCCGGTCGGAAAATATTTAGAATAATTCAAGTTTGCATTTGTCGTGTCAAGAATATTAAGACCGTACAGACATTACCATTGACCAACACATTAGCCCCCTAAATAAATGGTAATATCTGTAAATATTCTTGAACGCCCCAGCGGCAAATGCTGGAGTGGGAGTTGAAAGCTTTTGGTATGCTTCCTCCCACTCCTATTTTTTATGTTTGGGAATGCTGATACCAAGTTGCATTCAAAGATAGTACCCTGTCATTGCGACGCTCCGTAGACGCGTTAGCGGTAAGCCACTGCGGTGGACGGTGAGTCCAGTGCTGCGGGAGGGTTTCCCTCCGCAGGCAACTGGCGAACCCGAAGGGGTTTCCCGGCATAAAGCAACTGCCGTCAAGTGGCGCACCCGTAGGGCTTCTCGCAGAGTAGCAATCTCATGGACTCGAACTACTACGATAGAACGCAACTTGGTATGAGAATGTTTAGCTACTCCCTTCCCAGTGTTAAATTACCGAAAAATTGTAGGCGCTTGTTGAGGAACGAAACCCAGCATATCGTTGGGTTTCACTCCGTTCAACCCAACCTACGTTATAGGTAATCTTCTAGCGGGAAGGGAGTAATATTTAGCAAAAGTGATTCAAGAGGAGCATCCCAATTTTTACACAATACCCTAGAAGGGTATCGCTATACAAACCAAGCCTGCAAAGGCAGGCTTGGTTTGTATAGCGGAGCAGCACTGTTTGAAAACATAGGATGCTCCAACTGATAACTGTTAGCGCAGCTCCTCCGTTAGCGCAGCTCTCCCGAAGGGAGCAGGAGGCTAACTGTTAACTGTTAACTGAATTTATCCGCCGTAGTTCCAACCAGTTGTTTCTAATAGTAACTGTTTCCCTTCACGGTGAATTCCAGCAGCGATGACTTCACCAACATAAACAGTATGATCCCCCTTTTCTACAGCATCAACAACAGTACATTCTACATAACCTAAAGAGTCAGAAATGATGGGACAACCAGTTTCACCAAGGTAAAATTCCACATCCTCAAATTTATCACCCACCCGGCGCATAGGTTTAAAGAACTTTTGTGCTAAATCTTTTTGTCCATCTTCTAAAAAGCTGATGGCAAACACCCCACTATTTTTAATCATTTGGTGGGATATAGAATCTTGCCTCACACAATTGACTATTAACGGAGGCTGAAAAGAAGCTTGCATCAACCAGCTAGATGTAAAGCCATTGACTTCTTCTCCATCTTTCACACCACAGATATACAATCCGTGGGGGATTTTACGCAACATGGTTTTTTTAGCTTGCTCATCCAGCATCAGTCCATTCCCCTAATCAATTTCACATATTCAAGTTTATCGGATTTTAGTTGATAGTTGATAATTGATAGTTGACAGTCTTTAATTCATCACTCCGGGCGGGGAAACCCCGCCCCTACTCCTTCACTCCTCCCCTAGGGCGAAATAAATGGCTATGCTCTGGATGATATAAACGCGAGCGCCCTTTGGCTTTCCCTAATGCAGGACTAATTACATACAGCGTAGTACGAATCAACTTTTCTTGGCGGGTGCAATCCGCCATTTGATTGAGGGGGACAATCCAGGTTTTTTCATCATGCCATCCCAGACGATAGCAAATTGCGATGGGGGTATCTGCTGGATAATGTTCTAGTAGTTTTGCTTGGGCATTTTCCACATGACGCGCCGCCAGATAGAGACAAAGACTAGCTTGATGGGCAGCAAGGGTAGTTAATTCTTCCGTTGGCGGAACTTGTGTGCGTCCACTGATGCGGGTAAGGATGATAGTTTGTACTAAACCAGGAACGGTTAATTCCACTTTTAAATTAGCAGCAGCGGCTTGAAAAGCACTGATCCCCGGCACAACTTCAAAGGGAATATCCGCTTGCGCCAATAGCTGCATTTGTTCGTGAATGGCACTGTAAAGACTGGGATCACCAGAATGGAGGCGTACCACTGATTTATGCGATCGCACTTTATTAATCATAATTGGCAGAATATCTTCTAAGGTCTTATTTGCAGTCCGAATGATTTCTGCATCTGATTTACACAGTTGCAAAATTTCTTCCGGGACTAAAGAATCTGCAAATAAAATCACATCCGCATGATTGAGAATGTTTTCTGCTCTAACTGTTAATAAATCTGGGTTTCCTGGTCCTGCACCCACAATATACACAGAAGGATCTAGCTTTTTCATGTATTATTTACATCGATACAATTAAGTATTTAACTGTTTGAATAAGGGTAAATAAATTCCTGAAAAAATTTTTTTGGGAATTTTCTCAGTACCTTTCCGGATTGGAACCCTTTTTCTAGTAGATAGAAATGGTAGATGCACCCTGGTTAAGCCCTAGAGGATACTCTGGGGCATTTTTTATTTATTGATGCGGAAAGAGGGAAGGAGTTCGGAGTTCGGAGTTCGGAGTTGGGAGGGAAGGAGTTCGGAGTTCGGAGTTGGGAGGGAAGGAGTTCGGAGTTCGGAGGGAAGGAAAATTGAGGATAAATTCATAAATAAGTGTTTTGGTAAGTTCAAAGTAGACGCTGCGCGTCTACACTCCCTCACTCCCTCATTCCCTCACTCCGGGCGGGGAAACCCCGCCCCTACTTCCTCACTCCCTCAATCCCTCACTCCATCACTCTTACTTGGGGCAATAACATCGGGTAAAGGACGTTTCGCCACATATAGCCAAGCCAAACCAGCCAATCCCAAACCAATACCCACCAGACTGATGACTTGTGCCATTTTCAAGGGACCTAGCATTAAGCTATCAGTTCGCAAACCTTCAATCCATAACCTTCCTAAGCTATAAGCTGGCAAATAAATCAAAGCTAATGTCCCTACCTTCAGGTTTAATTTACCCCGCAAACCTCGCAAAAATAGAAACATCAACAATCCAAATACCGCTATATTCCACAAAGACTCATAAAGAAACGTGGGATGAAAATATTCAAAACCAGCTAAATCTGGGGGACGGCGAGCCAAGGGGATATATAACTTCCAGGGTAAATCGGTGGGACTCCCAAAAGCCTCGGAATTAAAGAAATTACCCCAACGACCAATGGCTTGTCCCAAAATCAGGGAAGGAACTACTAAGTCAGCCAGTTGCCAGAAAGAAACCCGTTTTAGTTTAGCAAAAATCAGAGCTGCGATCGCACCACCAATAATTGCTCCATGAATGGCAATTCCTCCTTGCCAAATAGCAATTATTCGCTCTGGATGATAAATATACTCTTGCCACTCGAAGATGACATAATATAACCGCGCAGCTGGAATTGCCCCAATTACCAACCAAATAGCTAAATCACTGATTAACTCTGGATTGACATGACGGCGTTTTGCCAAGTACTGGGACAAGTTGACACCAATTAATACAGCGCTAGCAATCAACAAACCATACCAACGGATGGTAAGTGGTCCGAGTTTTACCAGAATTGGACCAGGAGAAGTAAATTGAAAAGCCAAGGGCAATGTGGTAATATCCAGTGCCATGCAAAAATACCTATAAGACCTTAGTATACAAAATTATCTGTTGTTTAGAGATGAAAAGAGGCAACAACATTATTTTCCCAGATTGGAACAACTAACATGATTAGTTAACCACAAGTGGATCGGGGTTAGCTATAATCTCCTCAAAGACAAGCGAGGTATCAAGAAGATTGTGATTGCAATTTATCCAGGTAGTTTTGACCCTGTTACCTTAGGACACCTCGATATTATTCAGCGTAGCGCAAGGCTTTTTGACCATGTGGTAGTAGCTGTATTACGTAATCCCAATAAAACACCATTATTTACGGTACAACAGAGGTTAGAACAAATTCGCCTATCTACCAAACATTTACCCAATGTTGAGGCTGATGCCTTCGACGGTTTAACTGTCAATTATGCCAAAATGCGACAGGCACAGGTGTTACTCAGGGGTTTAAGAGCTATTTCAGATTTTGAAGTCGAACTCCAAATGGCTCATACCAATAAAACACTATCTACTCAAATTGAAACAGTTTTTTTGGCTACGTCAAATGAATATAGTTTTTTAAGTAGTAGTGTGGTAAAAGAGATTGCAAGATTTGGCGGCTCTGTCGATCATCTCGTTCCTGCACACGTTGCCCTAAATATTTACCAATGCTACGCCCACAAGAATACAACATCGAATCAAACCACACAAACGGGAAAAACCCCCCCTCACAAGAGTTCCTCAATGGAGTCTCCCCCGGAGAAGATAGGGGAACAGGAAGCATAGATATTCAAGAGGAACTCAACCGCTTGGAAGAAATGATTCTCAGCAGTGTGCGTATTCCTCTGTTGGGCAAAACTCTTATAGATGAAGAAAAGTTACTAGATCATCTCGATTTTATTCGAGTCGCTTTACCAGAAGCTTTTCAGGCAGCGGCAATAATTATTCAACAAAAAGAAGAAATTTTTTTAGAAGCTGAAGAATATGGTCAGCAAATTGTTGATGCGGCACAAGCCAAAAGGGCACAGATATTAGATGAAAATGATATCATCCGCCAAGCCGAACAAGAAGCCGCTCAACTGCGACAACAGGTGCAACAAGAGTGTGAAGAAATGATGCAAGAAACCCTTGCGGAAATCGATCGCCAGCGACGAGTTTGTCAGCAAGAGTTGGAGGAGATGCAGCGTCAAGCTTTTGCGGAAGCCACAGCCATTGAACGGGGTGCTGATGAATACGCTGATGGGGTTCTGATAAATATCGAGCAGCAGCTTCAGGACATGATGCGGATTATACGTAATGGACGGCAACAATTGCACCAAAATGACCATAAATCAGGAAAACATCATTCCGGGTAAGTGAAAAAGACTGTGGGGAAATAATAAGTAATAAGTAATAAGTAATAAGTAATAAGTAATAAATATTTTGGTTCTCCCACACATTTTTCGTTCGGGTTGGGCGTAATAGAATCAGGTGATTTATGAAAATATGAAAATCATTTTCCCAATATCTTAGAAGCAGTGTGTAGGGGCACGGCATCGATAAGATAACCGGATTGCCAACAATATTAAACACGCCGTGCCCTCACTCATAAGATAACCGGATTGCCAACAATATTAAACACGCCGTGCCCTCACTCATAAGATAACCGGATTGCCAACAATATTAAACACGCCATGCCCTTGCTAATAAGATAACCGGATTGCCAACAATATTAAACACGCCATGCACTGACCATGAATATTTGAACACAGCGATAGGGACGCGATCGCATTTGGGTAAACCAATAGGTTCTGGGCACGGCGACATTCAGATTCTGGCATGGGAAACAGTCTGTGGATGCCCAAACCAATGGTTTATGGGCACGGCGACATTCAGATTCTGGCATGGGAAACAGTCTGTGGATGCCCAAACCAATGGTTTATGGGCACGGCGACATTCAGATTCTGGCATGGGAAAAAGTCTGTGGATGCCCAAACCAATGGTTTATGGGCACGGCGACATTCAGATTCTGGCATAGGAAACAGTCTGTGGATGCCGTGCCCCTACAATGACTTGTCAATTCTCATGCTAATTTCAATTATGGAAAAATTTTATTCAACAATCAAACCGGATTCCTATAATCACATCCCTATGAATTAGTAATTATTTGATCAATCAGATAGGCGTTCTTGAAAATAAAGGCGATATAAATTACAAAGGGATTGTACTTCATTGCCTTTAGATTCAATCAGTCCCATGCTGCGTAATTTAAAGGCTTGTACTGAATCTATTTTGACCGGAACATCACTATTAATTACTTTTTGCATGGCTATTTTCAACAATTTGTCATCTTCCAAAAGTAAGAGATAGTGATATAAAAAGTCCCCAAATAATCCTTCGTCAGTTGGGGCAATCTCCAGAAATTGTTCTAAAGTTAAATTACCTTTGGCAATGTGATAAAGAGCAGTTCTCAATAAATAAGGATGACCATCAATCATTGCCTTTAATTGTTTCATTTCTGCTTCTGACCAATTTAATCCATGTCGTTGGATTAATTCTTGTATTTGTGTCGGGTTAAATTCTCCGATTTCAATAGATAAACCCACATTAAAGGGGGATTGATTGACTTTTAGGGAAACATAAACTTCTTGTGAATGAGCAATTACTAAGCGTAATTTTTGCCAAATTTCTTGGTTCTTGCCGTTTTCATGCCAAGCTCGGAGTAAGGCAAAGAATTCTTGGGCAATTTCAGTATAAGGAAAAATCTGGTCAATATCATCTAAGCCTAATACTAGGGGTGTTTCAATAGCTTTTAATAAATATTTTTTAAAATAATTAGTACAGTTAATTTGACTACTTAAGCGTTTACTCCAATATTTATCTATTTGTTCCTCTACTCCTAATTCTTCACTGAGAATGGCACAAAATGCCTGTAAAAATGTATTCAGATCGGTGAGGTTTTCTTTACTCCATAAATTCAAAAAAGCTGTGCGATCGCCTTGTTGTTGAGCATGGTGGAGAATGCGACTCATTAAGGAAGTTTTGCCCATCTTGCGGGGGGCTTTGATACGGATTAATGCTCCTGGTTGGAGGATGGATTCATAACAATTATTTTCTACCTCTGGACGCTCGATATAAAAGGAAGAATTAAGGGGTACTTGACCATCAATATTATCAAAAATAACTGTGGTTTGGCTTTCAGGTTTTGGGGTGATGGGGGCTGAAATAATGTTGTTTTTCCGAAACACAGGTGTTAAATGTTCGGGAATATTTTCTAATTCTATGGCTTTGCGACCTAAAAGAAAGGCATTTTCAATAGATTCTCCATTAAAAAGGGTATCGTAAAAACCAATAGAAAATTGTATAGCGGCTTGATCTCCTATGGCTTGATTCATGCCGATAATATAATTAATATATGGATAAATGCCTGCAGCTTGTACTTCTGAATAACAAGCATTGAGTAAAACAGTTTCAATAGTAAAAATATTTTTTATAGCTTTAAAAAAACGGGATAGTGCATCAGGTGTAACTAACACAGCTTTCCCCGAATCTCCCATGAAAAATAATCCCTGTTCACCGCTACCATGTCCAGAGAAATGAAGGATTTGGGGTTTGTGGGTTAACAAAGCACGGCGTAATTCTTTGGGGCGTACAGCTGATTCAACGACAATTTCAAATTGTTCTCGTTTGAATGAGCGTTCCCAAGCACTTTTAATTTCTCGGACTTCTTCACTTAAACGTAATGGTTGGGTATTGGTTGGATTCGCAGTTAAAATTAGAATCTTTTTGCGGTTCATAGACTCTTAGGGAATTAATGATTGGTATTTTATAGCAATCTTAAATCATTTCTAAAAAGTTAGATTATTCACATCTTGCACCACAAGATTATTGAGAAAATTAGAATCTGTAACCCTTGATTTAGCGTAGGGTGGGCATTGCCCACCTTACCCTTATTGAGAAGGTGCAAGATATGTGATTCCCGACTTCTTAAAGAAGCCGGGAATCTGGACACCGCGAATTTTCGTTAAGGGAAAAACCTTGTTAAATCCATCTTTCCAGATTCTCATTACAAGGTTCTACCTTGTAATGAATTTTGAGGAGGCGGGAGCCTCCTGTTAAGTCTGGAGGCAGAGCCTAGAAACGAGCGAAGGCTACCCCAACAGGACATCCCACAAAGGGCACGGCGTGAGTAAGATTATTCTATAACCCAAGAGATTTTGGATGCCGTGCCCCTACCGGATAATTTGTTCGTATGATTCGTAGGGGCGGGGTTACCCCGCCCCTACAATATGGGATAAGTTATTTCTTGGAAGTCCCTAAGGGAAAAACCTTGTTAAATCCACCTTTCCAGATTCTCATTACAAGGTTCTACCTTGTAATTAATTTTGAGGAGGCGGGAGCCTCCTGTTAAGTCTGGAGGCAGAGCCTCCCTAATGGAAAATGTCCTATTTAAAAATCTTTACAATACTTTGAAAGCATTATCTGCTACAATCTACAGGTCTCTGCAAGAAGAGAAGAGATCCAACCCGGTGCGAATTCTACAAAACGATCGTTAGGCAGCATCCCCACTGATGCTAATTCTCCCCTACTCTTATCTAGGTTCATGGGTAATTCCGAATATCTAATCCATTCCCATTCCCCTTTCTTTTTTTTCCAACCCACGCTTTCTACAAAATTTTTATACCCGTTTTCGTTCCAGTTTCTCCATTCTCTCTTCTCCCAGTCAAAATCTAAAGAATTACCTGTACTCAGATATATTTTTTTCTGGACACTGTAACCAAAATACACTATTGAGTTCACTTTAGAATTCTTCACCCAAAGCCTATCGACTTCTTTCAAATCCTTACAATTAAAGTTTTTGACATTATCTAATCTTAACAAGCCTTCTTTTTCGCTTCCGGCTGAAAAGAGAATAAAATCCCAATTTTTCCTATCTGCTTCTCTCCATCTTCCTTCCTGCATTAAATAGTCTAATTCATTCAATAAATGTCCCTTTAAAGACTGAGCATAAATTGAATTTGAGCCATCTAAATCTTTAAGTTGACGATAAAGGGCAGCAACAATATCAGCATTACCATTGTAAAGAATATTTAGGTCTAAATTAAATAATTCCAGAGGGGATTTAAACTGAGATTCTAGACGTTTATATTTATCAAATGCCTTATTATAATCACTTAAAGCCTTAGCTTTGTCTGAGTTTTCTTCTAATTTTCCTTTGACATAATAAATATAAGCTAAAGTAGCTAAACGGCTATGATTATTATTGTCAAGTTGATTCTCTAATCCTGATAAGTTTAACTTTTTCAAACTGTTATTAAGGTTTTCTTTAGCTTTTTTATATTTTTCTGCTTGATTTTTTATCTGTTTCTTGTTTTCTTTGTCAGTTAAAGATTCATATCCTAAAACCAGAGAGCTATCTAATAAAGCCTCTTTTAATTCTTGGTTTTTAATCTTTTCTTGCAAAACCAAACCTGCAATATTTAAAGATTGATTGGCTTTATTGATTTGGTTTGTTTGTTGAAGATGAGAAGCTACCTCTGATAATTCTTTGACTTTAGCAACATTTTTTTCCATATTAGTAAGATTTTTTTTCGCCAGAAATGCAGTTATTCCAAAAACCACAGCAAAACCTAAACTAATAAATAAAACTACTGTTCCCACAGTCATTCTTTTCCTAGCAGTTGCTAATTGCCTTTCAGCTTCTTGTTTAGCTTCCGCTTCAATTAATCTAGCCTTTTCCGCAGCTTCCCTTTCTTTCCTTTCCCTTTCTAACTCTGCCCGCCTTTCTGTCTCTGCTAATTCCTCTTCTCGCTCTTTTTTACGACTAGCAGCTAAAAACTCTAAATCTTGAAAACCTAAACTTTTATCCTTTGCCCAAGTTTCTGCTTCTACTAAAGCATTCCCCCGCAATAACCAAGAATCATCCTGTTTTTCTGCTAATACCCACCGACGAAAATTCTCGGCATAAGGGCGCAAACTGGCTAAAGTTTTCTCAATCCAAATATTGTCAAAAATGGTTTGATAAATTAAATTATAAACCTTTAACTTACTATCTTTTTTAACAACAATTCCCGCCAACTGTAAATCACTCTGTTCAATACTATTATCAGTATCAATTCCTCCTGAGTGCCACACTTGTTGATATAAATCTAATAAATATCCTGCCTTTTGCTCATCTCTTTTTAAAATCCTGTCCCGAATTGTTCTAAAATGTTCCGGTTCATCCTGATATTCCCAATTCTCAATCACCCGACTTCTGACTAAATTCTCGACAAAATCAGCTTCTTCACCATCGGGAATTACAGTTTTAGTTTCACGGACAAATTGACAGATTTTCTGAGTCAAAAAAGGCTGTCCTCCCGTCCAGTCTAAAATCGCTTTTAGTACCGCTTCCGGATTATTACTTTGGTCAGAAAATCCCTTGGCTAAAGGTAAAGCTTCGCCAAATTCAAATCCGGTTAATTCAATTCCTTGCCCAATATTAAAAGGTGTGCGCTTTTTATCTTTAATTAAATCAGAAGGGGTAGCCACACCCAAAAGCACAAAAGTAATCCGTTGATATTCGGGATTATCAACTC
The DNA here is from genome assembly GCA_030065055.1 of Calothrix sp. MO_192.B10. GTDB lineage: Bacteria > Cyanobacteriota > Cyanobacteriia > Cyanobacteriales > Nostocaceae > Calothrix_A. Next base: position 23,489 of record JASJDS010000010.1, on the reverse strand, counting down.
TTTGATTAAAGAAAGCCCGAATTAGGGCAAAGAAATCATCAACGGGAAAATCTAAACTGAGAATACTATCAATTTCATCAATAAAAATAACAGTTTGCGTGGAGATTAATTGTAGTAATTTATCAATAAATTTTCCAAAAATATGCACATTAGAAAATCGCTCATTTTCTGACCAAAGCTCATCTAAATCAAACTGCTCATCTAAATTTAAACTACTAGCAATAGTATCAATAATTCCAGCATACCACTGTTCAGCACTCAGCCCTGATGTGCCAATTCCTGTCAAATCAATAGATACACAAGCAATTTCTTCAGCCTGTAGCCTCTGCATTGTACGCACACGCAAGCTGGATTTTCCCATTTGTCGAGAGTTAAGAACAAAACAAAACTCTCCAGCCTTCACAGCCTGATACAAATCTGCATCAGCTTTGCGTGTAACATAGGTTGGTGCATTAGCCGGAAGACTACCACCAAATTGATATTGATAATCCTCAGGAACAGGGATATTCATGATCTTATGTTAACTTGCGTCAACTACTCCGACCCGCTATCGCGCTCGATCGGAGCTTGTGTCTGGACTCCACCTCAATTCCAAAAATCTTTGCAGATTCTTAGCTTTGGCTTCAGAGTCCGATACATTAGGGGATGCTGACAAGCTCCCCGTACTCATCCAGTCTTGCCGAATAAGTAGCGTTCTGAGCGCAATATTTCTTGCTCCCACTAAATCAGCATGAAGCTTATACCCACAACATTTGCAGTGAAATGTTAGCCCTTTATTAGGTCGATTTTCTTTGGAAACATAACCACATTTGGGACAACATTGACTGGTGTAATGGGCTGGTACTTTTACCGCTAAAGAGCTATTTATAACTGCTTTGTAATCAATCAAAGAATGTAATTCTGCAAAAGACCATTTAGCTTTATTTCTATTGGCTTTCTTTTGCTTTTTACTTGCTTTATTCCCTGATTTACTCTTAGTTCTCTCTCTAATATGAGTTAAGTTTTCCAGTCCAATTAAACTGTTAGGTTGCGTTATCTTCTTGCTAATTTGGTGGTTAATATCAGCGATAAACCGTCTTTCTCTACCAGATAAAGCAACTAATCTGCGTTTAGCTGACCGAGTGCCTTTTCGCTGTAATGACTTTCTGGCTTTATAGTAGCGATTAGCTTTATGCCTAATCTCTTTACCAGAAAAGAACTGGCTACTGCTATCAATTCCTGCGTTGACAGCTAAATATCTTTGTCCTACATCTACTCCATAGACTTTAGTAACAGTTTCTGGGGCTATTTGAGGCAATTCTATTTCTAAGCTAACCAGTAAGTAATAAGTTTTATTGGAGCGGTTGTAGCTAATCTTGGCTGCGCCTATTTTTGCACCGTTGTTAATTAGTTGCAAATGTCGATTATAGCCAGAATAACCAACTACTATCCGTCCTGATAAAGTCACAAAGCTTACTCTTTGTTCAGTTTTAAAAGAGTAATCACGCTGATAATTAAGAGTACAAGTTCTAGATACAAACTTCTGAGGCTTATCTAAGCCCTTATATCTTTTTTTTGTGCGACCTTGTTTCCTTGCTTGCTGGTTTTGCTTAAATTTAGTCCATTGGGTTTTGTAAGTAGCAGCCACTTGTCTTGGTACATTACAAGCCATCTGTGCAGGAAGCTTAAACGCGCTTCTAATGTCACGATAAACTAATTTTTGTAGTTTAGCTGCTTGACTAAGTTTGTTGTCGTTAAAAGCAACTTGTGAAGTGTAGTTTAAAGCATCTCGGTAAGCTAAGGTTACTTGCCTGACAGAGTCTTTTTGCTCTGGAGTCAAATCTAGCCTTAGTTTAGCCGTGATAACTTGCTTCATTTTTTACTTTCACAAGAACATAAACATTCTACCACTTGTGAATATAGTTGCCAAGTTGGCAATTTTTCGGGCTAAGGGACTGTTTTCAAACTCGCCGTCACCCTAAAAGGATACCGTTGACGATTCAGGTGTTTCACCACCAGATGTAGAGCCGCACTCATATCATTTAGCCCAATAAATAAACCACCTGGAAATAAATTTCCACAGCGAGTAAACCAAGTGCGTTGAAAGTAATAACTTGCACCAACTCCGATAACAGGAGGCGGAGCCTCCAAAACCTCGTTACCAGGCTGAGCCTGGTAACTAGAATATAGAGCCTCTGGCTCTTGCCCTTGAATGGTGCAAGTTAAGAGTTAAAACGCACTCTCATGGCTTACCCAGTCTGATTTATCAGACTTTGTTTATTAGCCTCAGAATAAATTCTGAGGCGGTATGGATAGGAGTGCAAGTTATCAGTACAAACCAACTTATGGACAAATCAAGGGTCTGAACCTCTATTCGCCAACGGTATCCTAGAAGGATGCGGCTACAGGTACCAAGTCCGCCGGACTACGGGAAATCAATGTTTTGAGCCTGCTCCCGGCAGGCTTTAATTGTGTAGCCCTAAGCTTTAGCCTGTTAGCAAAGCGGCACGAAGTGCGGGTTTTAGGGGTTTGAAAACACGCCCTAGCTTGGTACACATAAAGTTAAGTGACACTCTTTAATTACGTCAAAAAACTAAAGGGTATAGGTAAAGTCCTCGACTAACATCCCAGGTACTAGACTACCCCCAGGTTCACGACTTTCATAGGTATCAACTTCAGGAATAAATTCTTGGAAATCAGTTAAATCTACCAAATTTTCCCCCCAGAAACGATAGAGACTTTCGTCAAACCGCAGATTTTCAATGGGAGCAACTATTTCTCCTCCTTCCACCCAAAAACAAGCGTAGCGAGTCATACCCGTAATTCTACCTGTATGCCGATCGCTCCAATTAAGGTAGTGTAAATTTGATACATATAAGCCAGTGTCTAAATTAGGCAAGATTTGCTCTGTAGATAAGCTTCCCGGGCTAATTTCGGGACTACGTAAGGACTCAGAACCATTAGCACCATTGGCTGCTTTACTATACTCCTTGGCAGTCCGTGAATTTACTAGGGTATTGACCAAAATCCCCTTGTCAATCAGAGGTAATTCTGGAGCTGCGATTTCTCCCAACTGATTAAAACGCGGTACTAACCCCAGTTTAAAGTTTTCCTTGACATTAAATGCTGGGGATAAGGACTTTTCTTGGCGATAGAGTTTTGCTAAGGCACTATTTCCTTGTTGAATATCCGCTTCACTCACACCACCCCAAGAAAGCATCAGTAAAAGATCGGATACTGCTGCGGGGGCGAAGTAAGTTTTATACTGTCCCCGTGATATTTTTTTGGCGGGACGGGATAGTAATTCCAGTTGCCTTTTTGCCGATGCAATTTTGGCATTGTAACTGTCTTGGTGCCATTCACTACCGGCAAAATCACCTTTAACAGCTTGTCCCTGGGAATTAAATATGGAATAGTCCAAGGTAAAGGAATCGCTGGCAAACCAGTGTTTTTGACCGCTAGAATCGGCATAGGCTCTAATCATGGCTCCCCCGGCGTAGATGCCGGTAAAATCTAGGTCACTGACTGACTCTAATACCATTGGTACTAAGGATTCTTCAGATAATAATTCCCCTGAATGTACTTCATGGCTGCTATTATTATCTGTGGGTAAGACTAAATAGGGATCGGTTGGTAAATAGGGCACTTCTTGCCGTAATTCTTGTAATGCTTGATATCCCTGTTGCCAATCAACTTCCCCATCTCCAGTAAAGGGAAAGCAGTGATAAGCACTACGTTGATTTTGCATTAATTTAAGTTCCACCCAACCATCAGCCACACAGCCTGTTTGCCTCACTTGGGCGCGGTTAAAGCGAGTAAACTGACTGCGCTCGCATTTAAGTTTGAGGGTGAAATGCTCGTCTGTTTGTTTCTTTTGGAATAAGGTTTCAGCTAATTGGTTGAAACTGACCTCTAAAGCGGATATTTCCTCGTTTTTCATTGATTATTTTAATTACAACCAGGAGACTAAACTAACAACCGTCAACTGTCAACTGTCAACCATCAACTGATTACTCCCCACCGCCAAAAACTTCAACATTGGCAAATAGACATACAGGAGAACCATGTCCTACCCAAATTGCTTGATTGGGTTCTCCTTTACCGCAAAACGGTGTACCGTACATTTGCCAGGTGGAAGAGTCACCAATTTTACTCAGGCTGTGCCAAAATTCTGGGGTAGTGGCGCGATAATTGGGATTGCGGAGGGTTTTGGTGAGTTGACCATTTTCAATTAATTTGCCATACTCACAACCAAATTGGAATTTGTAACGGCGATCGTCAATTGACCAAGAACGGTTGGATTCCATGTAAACTCCATGTTCTATATCCCCAATTATTTCTGAGAGGGAGGCTGTTCCTGGTTCTAAATTTAAGTTTGCCATGCGATCGATTGGTGGGCGGTTCCAGGAGCAAGCACGGGCACAGGCTACCCCTGGTACTTTAGCTCGTTTTTGACTTTCTAGGCTACCCAAACCCCGGATTAGTTTACCTTCTTTAATAACAAATTCCCTGGTTGCCAATGCTCCGGTGTCATCAAAACTGTAGCTGGCAAATTCCCCTGGTACGGTGGGGTCAAAGGTAATGTTCATCAGGGGAGAACCATATTCTAAGGAGCCAAAATCTTCTTTTCTGACAAAGCTACCCCCGGCATAGTTGCGCTCATCTCCCAGAATGCGATCGATTTCTAGGGGATGTCCCACACTTTCATGAATTTGTAACATCATTTGGTCTGGAGCTAGTACCAAATTAGTTTGGGTGGTGGGACATTCTTCAGCGGTTAACAATTCTACTGCTTGGCTGCCAATTTCTTCTACATGGTGCCACAAGTCATCTTGTTTAAATAGTTCCAACCCTCCTTGGTAACAATGAGCCTGCCAGCCATTATTGGTACGCTGTTGGATAATTCCCCCATCTTGGGCAGTAGCCGCATAATGGGTGCCTAAAGACATGAATTTTTGATACACTTCCGAGCCATTGCTGGTGACAAACCACGTCTCTTTTTCGCTGGTGGTAGCACTGGCGGTGGTGTGAACAATTTTGTCTGACACTTTGAGGGTGTGGCAAATCCGCACTAGTAAATCATTTATTTCTCCTGGTGTGAGAGCATCTAAAGGTTCCAGAAACGGAGAAATATATTGACCAATAACTTTTGGACGTTCGCTTTTAGGGGTGAAAGGATGTATCCACCATTTACTAGCTGTGAGTGCTTGTTTATAAGCTTTTTGGGCTGCTGCTTGGAGATTTTCTAGTTGTAGGGAGTTGGTAGCTGCATAACCCACACAGCCATTTACCAAAACCTCTACCATTGCCCCTACGGAGGAGATTTTGCCATTATTTTCTGGCAAGCCATCCCGGACATAATGGCTCGATGCAGTTTCTTTGACTGCTCGAATACCGATCCAATCAGCAGAAATATCTAAATGAGCGATCGCATTTGTAAGTTCAGACCACATACTATAGTGAGGAGAAGTTAGAAAGTACTATTTGTACTATAAAACCTATATCTTTGCATCTACTTGATTGTGACACGATTTACTACCGAAAATTTTAATTAACAACAAGAAGTGTAATAAGAGTGAAAGAGTGAGGGAGTGAGGGAATTATGTATGACGCTTCGCGTTACGCTACCCTAATATGCTTACTCCCTTCCCGCTAGAAGATTACCTATAACGTAGGTTGGGTTGAACGGAGTGAAACCCAACGATATGCTGGGTTTCGTTCCTCAACAAGCGCCTACAATTTTTCGGTAATTTAACACCGGGAAGGGAGTAGTGGGGAGATTTTCTCGTGGGAGGCTGACTTGTAAGTAACCTCACCCTGTCTTGGCAGACATCCCTTGCGGTTACACGACACATCGAGATGTGGCAGCCGCACAAGTAATCCGCAACAGAGGGATCAACGCGCTGGGACGCAGCGTGGAACAAAATGCCTGTGGAGATGATTTGGCGGGGACTGGTAACAGTCTAGTTAAAAATCGAAGAAGCAGGAAGAAGGGTGGAGAGGCACGGCTGAAGCCTGCCTCGTAACATCCTTTGATAATCACCGTGGCTTTAGCCTGGTGAGTACGTCAATGAAGCTACTTTAAAGATTTCTTGATATGTGCCAGGTTAACGGAAATCAATATGACAAGCTTGATACAAATTCTGTAATATTGTTTCAATAAACTTAACAGTAGGAAATATTTCTTATGGTACATGCAGTTGACAATCAACCACCCCATCATGTAGTAATCGTGGGTGGAGGTTTTGGTGGACTTTACGCTGCCAAAGCTTTAGCTAACACCTCAGTCAAGGTGACACTGATTGATAAAAGGAATTTCCATTTATTCCAACCACTGCTGTACCAAGTGGCCACGGGGACTGTATCCCCTGCTGATATTTCCTCACCCCTGCGTTCTGTATTAAGTAGAAGTAAGAATACTCAAGTGCTGCTGGGACAAGTTAATCAGATCGATCCAGAAGCACAAACAGTCATGGTAGGGAAAGAAGCCATCTCCTACGATTCCTTAATTGTTGCCACTGGTGCCAAACACTCCTACTTTGGGAAAGATGAGTGGTCAGAATTTGCTCCTGGCTTAAAAACAGTGGAAGATGCGATCGAAATGCGCCGGCGGATATTTATGGCGTTTGAAGCTGCTGAGAAAGAAACCGATCCAGAAATTCGTGCTCGCTGGTTGACCTTTGTAATTGTGGGTGGGGGACCTACTGGGGTAGAATTAGCAGGAGCGATCGCAGAATTAGCATACAATACCCTCAAGCAAGATTTCCGCAAGATCGATACTTCAGAAGCCCAAGTAATTCTCTTGGAAGGACTAGATCGAGTTTTACCACCCTTTGCCCCAGAGTTATCCCAAGAAGCAGCTAAATCCCTAGAAAAGTTGGGTGTGAATGTGCAGACAAGCACCTTTGTAACTAATCTAGAAAACGAGATCGTCACCATGAAACAAGGGGATGTAGTCAAACAGATTGGAGCTAAAACGGTATTATGGGCAGCAGGGGTAAAAGCTTCACCTGTAGGTAAGGCTTTACATTCCAGCACTGGTGTTGAACTGGACCGTGCGGGTAGGGTAATAGTAGAGCCTGACTTGAGTATTTCGGGATATGAAAATATTTTTGTGGTTGGTGACTTAGCGCATTTTGCCCATCAAAATGGGAAGCCCCTACCTGCTGTCGCACCTGTAGCTACCCAAGAAGGGGAATATGTTGCTTCCCTGATTCAGAAACGGCTTTCCCAGGAAACACTACCACCATTTAATTATATTGATCGAGGTAGTTTAGCAGTAATTGGACAAAATCACGCCGTTGTTGATTTGGGCTTTATGAAGCTGAAGGGGTTCTTTGCTTGGTTATTTTGGTTGTTTGTCCACATCTATTACTTAATTGAGTTTGACAATAAAATTGTCGTCATGACTCAGTGGATATGGAACTACTTTACTCGTAATCGTGGTGCCAGGTTGATTACCGGAGCAGAAGTATTGGCAGATGATTTTTCGCAATCAGTAAATAGTCCTCAACCAGCACCAGTTCAAGAAAGAGAGGTAGTTAAGGTCTAAACCTTAGGTGAGGGAGTGAGGGAGTGAGGGAGTGATGGTTGACAGTTGACAGTTGTTAGTTGTTAGTTGTTAGTTGTTAGTTGACAGTCTTTAATTCATCACTCCTTCCCTCCTTCCCTCCTTCACTCCTTCCCTCCTTCACTCCTTCACTCTTTCCCTCCTCCCCTCCTAAATTGATACTCTAGGACATAAACTGAGAGCCAATCATCATAGTTCCAATTCCACCATCGGTAAAAATTTCCAGTAGTAAAGCATGGGGAATGCGCCCATCAATAATATGCGTTGCTTTTACACCTTGGGCTAGCGATCGCACACAACAATTTACTTTAGGGATCATACCCCCAGCAACCGTACCATCAGCCATCAATTTCCTCGCTTCTTGAATATCAACCTTAGGAATTAAAGTTGAAGGATCTTTGTAATCTTTTAAAATACCGGCGGTATCTGTCAGTAAAATCAATTTTTCTGCCCCTAAAGCGGCGGCAATTTCCCCAGCTGCGGTATCAGCATTAATGTTGTAAGCCTGTCCCTTTTCATCCGACGCTACACTGGAAACTACGGGAATATACCCATTATTTACCAATGTTTCCAAGATTTTCGTATCTACATTGCTGACTTCTCCCACAAAACCAATACCTTCTTCACCTTGGGGGCGAGCTGTAATTAAGTTACCATCTTTACCACACATACCCACAGCCGCACCACCGGCTTGGTTAATCAGGGAGACAATTTCTTTATTCACTCGACCAACTAACACCATTTCCACCACATCCATAGTGGGTGCATCCGTCACTCGCAGACCATTTTTAAATTGCGCTTCTATACCCAATTTATTCAGCCAGCTATTAATTTCTGGTCCACCTCCATGAACCACAATTGGTCTTAAACCAACACAAGATAAGAAAACTATATCGCGGATGACCTTATCTTTGAGACCACTATCTTTCATTGCTGCACCACCATATTTAACAACAACGGTGCGACCTGCGAATTGTTGAATGTAAGGTAATGCCTCGCTGAGAACTCGTACCCGCGTAGCTTCAGTTTGTCTAATATATTCTTGATCGTTGACCATCATTAAAGGGTATTGACGGTGAAAACTGCTCTAGACAGTTTATCAGTTGATGGTTGACTTGTTTCTTTCCATCACCCAACAACCAACAACCAACAACCAACAACCATCACTCCTTCAACACACTGGGAATTAAATCGATCGCTCGCAAGGCGATTTCTTCCGGTGTTTCCCCTTCATTGAGGGTAATTCGCAAGTCTGCTTGGGCATAAAGGGGCTGTCGCTGTTCTAGGAGCGATCGCAATTTTCCTAGGGGATCGGTATCTTGTAACAGGGGTCTACTAGTATCATTTAGTAGTCTTTGATATAGTAATTCTACTGGAGCATCTAACCAGACAATTAAGCCGTGGTGGAGATAACTCCAGTTGAGCGAATTCATGATAATTCCTCCACCAGTGGCTATGGTTAGCTTGGTATAAGCACAAATTTCTGACAGTACTTTACTCTCTAATTGCCTAAAAGCAGTTTCTCCATCCTCAGCAAATATTTGATTAATAGATTTTCCTGCGGCTTGGACAATCACCTGATCTGTATCTAAAAAACCATAGCCCAGATGTTTTGCAATTAATTGTCCCACCGTCGTTTTACCAGCACCCATCATACCAATTAGGTAGAGGTTGATTCCTTGCAATCCACTACTCACTAGTTGTTTTGCTCCAGTTTTCAGTTCAAAGTTATCAGCCATCAGTTATGCATACAGCACAGACACCTATACTTACATCTTGCACCAAAGTGTTAATTCATCGATGGGATTAGACCTCGTCGGGACGGACGAGGTTTAATTCGCTCATTCGCTCATTCTCCTTGACGGAGATAATTTCTCATTTGACTGGCAAAAACTGCCCTATCTAAAAACATATAGCCCGGTTTATTAGCCCAGAGTTGTAAACTATCTTCAATTAAGTTATCAGTTATATATTCCGTTAGTATTGGAGTTAAGGATAAACCAGATGCTTGCCCTTCAATCAGCGATCGCCTTTGCAATAACTCGATCGCTTCTATAATTAATCTCTGGGGTACTCTAAAAGGCATACCCGCTTGTATGTCTTGTAGGGAACTAACCTTTTTATGTAATGCTAACCAGTGGATAATTTGCTTTTCTAGCCAAGATAACCGCTGAAATTGCTGCTCTATAATTCGGCGAATGTTACCAAAAACCAAAGTTTCCTGAGCCAAAAACTCATCTACCTTACCCCCAAACAACTCTTGTATGGTAGTTGCTGCAAATTGAATAAATAGGGGATTACCGCCATATATATCAAAGATTACGCGCTCATCTTTTTCCGATATATTACTTATACCTTTTAGTATAAAAATTTTCTTGATATCTATCTGCTTTAATCCTTTTAATTGCAAGCAGCGTCCCGGCATTTTTTCCCCAACTAAAGCAGAAATTTCGGGAGGTTTCTCCCTACTGGTTAGGATTACACAACTTTGGTGGGGAGAGTTTCCTAATTGCTGCAAGAACTCACCATAAGCTTCATAACCAGGGCGATAGTTAATCTCATCAGTATTATAAGATACTTCTGCTTCCTCCCCATAACTACTATTTAATACCGTTTCCCAACCATCCAACACTAAAAGACAACGGAAAGAACGTAAGCAATCTAGAAGTGTTACAGTTGCTTGTGCCAGGGTTATGGATAGACTTAGTTCTTGTTCGGGTAATAAAGTTTGAATTAATTGAGTCAACAGTTCATCTAAGCTAGGAGCCAGATTGAGCGATCGCCAAATGATATAATCAAACTGCTCCCCAATCTGTTGGGCTGCTTTCACCGATAAAGCTGTCTTGCCAATTCCTCCCATCCCCGTAACTAACACTAGCCGACACTGCTGTCCCACTATCCAGTCAGTAATTAGAGAAATTTCCGTTTTTCTGCCGTAGAATACACTAACATCAATTGCTCCTCCCCAATCTTGTTGGGGTAATGAATTGATATTCTCTATCCGTTCTGTAACAATTCCAGAATTGGATCTTGTATCTATAGATTGCCAGTTTTTTTTATATCCTGCCTTTTCTAACAGGTGAGTAACATGACTCCAGTTTTTCACCTTAATACTTTTATCTGCCTGAGTACTAAGCATTCCCTCAAGATATTTATACAAACCATTGGACAAATAAACCCTCACAGTACTGCTACTGCGGGTTTTATACACAATATGAGCTATTTCTGCTGGACTCAAACCACATAATAACCCCCGGAGAAATTTTCTTTCTACAGGTGTTAGAGCTTTACCTTTATATGATGCTAAATCTATGTATAACTTTTCTAAATTCCAATTATTTTTAGCCTCTAAAAATTCTTCTTCTATATTTGAATTAGATACCATTATCTTTACTTACGTATATATATATATATAAGTACTTAATACAATATATTAACGACTATTCTCTAAAGATAGGATAAAACAAGAATAAAGTTATAACGAATTTACTAACCTTTGTTAGGTGACTTGTCAGTTAGTTATCAGGTATTTTTTTATTAGAACTTTAATAACTCTTTTCTGAAACTTTATTCAAATAATGGCAGTCAATACCAATGGCGAAAACTCTCTCAAAAAAGAAAATTATCATGGATGTACAGATTCTCATACTGAACCAATGGAAAACCTTGTCATGATGGGATTCGTCGAGCATTCCAGAAGTATTTTGTAGTAATTTATTTTACATTTTTTACGTAATTTTACTAACAAATGGTTCTTAAAATGCTTAATTTTAGGAGAAGTTGCCCCTCAATTGTTAATAACAAGGTGCCAAAAATGACTCATGTGCTAGGGAATCGGAAATTAAGTCTGCTAACTAAGGATGAAATAACAGGGTGAATGCATATCTCATCTAGATAATCCCGAATAAGTATATTTATGAGTGAGGTATTAATAATGATTCGGATTCGTGATGTTGTGCAAAGTGCATTAGCAACTGGTTATTTGACTTTGGAAGCAGAAAATCAGCTGCGACAACTGCTAACTAGGCATTATGACTTAGAAGACTTTAATGCTTTTATGAGTTTGCAGGAAGCGGCCATGACAGGTAAAGTCAAACAGGAGTCTCGGGAACAATGCCAAGTCCAAATTTAATCAGGAAGAAGGAAGAAGGAAGAAGGTTCCTGGGGGATTCTGACCCCCAGTAATTGTAGACCAGTAAATCTATGATTTACTGGGGTTCTAGGCATTCATGGCTTACCTTAAAACTTATTTTTGACTCCTGCCTCCTGACTCCAGCATAGATGCCTTGCCCGAAGGGCTGATCAAGTTTTGTCAAACAGAAAAGGTATCAAAGGTCAAAGAAACGTTCCCTATCTTTATACGGAAGTTAAGGTAAAGAAGACTATAATGGTCACGCCAACAGCATGGACAATGCTCAAAGAAAAGGCAAACTCCGAAGGAGTTAGCGCCAGTGAAATGGCTGAACGCTTATTCCGGAATACACAAGGTTAAAACCTTGCCTGTCCGCTTCATCCCCTGGTTACAAACACAGGGGTTCTCGCGTCCCGTCTTGCCTTGATAGTTTAGCGGCGTAAGCGTTCGCCGTCATCAAAGTCATCGTCTTCATCATCATCAAAAAAGTCCCAATCATCGTCATCGGTTTGTTGTTTTTTTGGGGATGGTTGATAAGGTGGAATGATTACTCGATAATCAGCATCATAAATAGATTCTGTTTTCCCTACTCCGGTGTTTTTTGGTTCACGGGAACTATAAGAATAAACGGAATCAGATTGATTTGGATTTCTATTAGTAGATTGTGGCGGACGTTCGTCATCATCAGCATCTTTTCGAGGCTGATTTTGCAGGCTTTGTGTCTTTTGCTTTGCTGGTGATTCATCAAATTCCCAATCATCATCAGCACTGTTATCTGCATCCCAATCATCCTCTATAACTTGAGTTTTGGAGTCTTGCTTTTTGGGTGTTTTGGGAGCAGTAGCAGTATTAAATGTAGCTTTTTGTCTGGTATCCTGCTGTACCCGTGGCGCTCTATAACTACGGCGGGGAGGGCTTGGTTGCTTTTGACTACCCAAATAATTGGATAATTGATACAAACTAGCAATCAACCAAGATGTCAAAGCACCAGTGGTTATGCTCAGGACTAACCATATTGCTAATGGCAAAGGTTGACTTTTCATCCCCAAAATTACTAGGGATAACGCTGGTGACCAATTTTGTTGTATTAACAAAATTGTCAGGATTCCTATTACTACCAATAATAGAATTAAGCGATTTGTAGCCATAGAATTAGGGAAGTTGAGGAAGTTGGGAAGGGGTGAACGAAAATAATAAGTAATAAGTAATAAGTATTGAAGAAGGAAGAAGGAAGAAGGAAGAAGGAAGAAGGAAGAAGGAAGAAGGTTTGAGGGGGCTTTTGAGATGGGGACAAATGACCCCAACTCAAAACGGACAACCCATAGGGGATGGGGTTTTTCACCCCTATAGTCAGAAGTTTGAAGAACAGGACGCTCAAACCTGGTGACTTCAAACTTCTGACTTCGATAAGTAATATAGCGGTTCTTACTCAAATGTAACCGGAATTGCCAAGCCTTTCAGCTTCAAGTATATACCTCACCAGATAGGGAGTGATGGAGTGAGGGAGTGAGGGAGTGATGGTTGACGGTTGACGGTTGACAGTTGACGGTTGACAGTTGACAGTTGACAGTCTTTCACTCCTTCCCTCCTTCCCTCTTTCACTCCTTCCCTCCTTCCCTCCTTCACTCCTTCCCTCCTTCTCTCTTTCCCCCCTTCACTCCTTCCCTCCTTCTCTCTTTCCCTCCTTCCCTCCTTCCCACCGTCGAATGGGTACGCAGTCAATATCCAGTTGATCTAAAGTTCGAGCAACAACGAAATCAACTAAATCTTCAATGGTTTTGGGATTGTGGTACCACGCAGGAATTGCCGGGACTATTCTTACCCCTGCCTCAGCCAAGGTAGTTAAATTGCGTAGATGAATCAGGCTGAAGGGTGTTTCACGAGGAACAATGACTAACTTTCTGCCTTCCTTTATCTGCACATCTGCCGCTCTTTCCAATAAATCCGAACTTAAACCACTAGCGAGCTTACCTACAGTACTCATGCTACATGGCATCACTATCATCCCCACACAGCGATAAGAGCCACTAGCAATGTTAGCACCCACATCTCCCCAAGGATGGCAGGTTAATTTACCTGCGGTTTCTACCCCAGCTTGTTGTCGCCAAAACTGCTCTTGTTGAATTGGCTCTAGGGGCATCCGTATATTTTGTTCGGCTTGCCAAACCATAGAGGTTGCTTTGGAAGCAACTAGTTCAATTTCATAATCGGCTGCTAAAAGAAATTTGAGAGCGCGGACAGCATAAATAAGACCGGAAGCACCTGATACGCCCAAAATCAACGGTTTTTGATGATTCAACACTTGATTAATACATGAAAAAGAAATAAAGGGGAATTTTGTGAGTTATTTGTGATTGGTATCCAATCAACTCCTAACTCCTCAAAAATTCCCCATGATGTATCCATTTTTTATTCGTCCTCGAGATAGGATTCTAGGTCATTAGATTCCATATCGCCGGAAAAGTAGGTATCGGAATCATCGCTGTCATCCTCCTTATCGATCGCCATACCATCACTACCCACGGTGACTAAATCAATTTGCTGGCGGTAATAATCTACACTTTTAACTTGCACCGCTACGCGATCGCCTAATCGATAGGAGGCACGATTTTTCCGTCCAAACAGTGCTTGCTGTCTGGCACGGTATTCATACCAATCATCTTTGAGGGAACTGACGTGTACTAATCCTTCTACCCTTAAGGGTATGCCAGTGGTAGCTTGCAGTTCTTGGGGAGGAACTTCAATTTCGACGAAGAATCCATAGGATTGTACCCCAGTAATCACACCGTTGAAAACTTCACCTATGCGTTGTTTCATTAACGATGCTCTTTGCAATCCAGCTAAATCAGCTTCCGCTTCCTGGACTTCTTTTTCCCGGTCATTGATTTGGGTAATCACCCGATTCAAGTCGCTTTGTAACTCTTGCTGTAATTCTGGTGCCAGGACATTCCAGTTAATTTCACCATGACAAGATGAGCCGAGCAAATTAACTCGCTCTTTGACTCTAGTATTGCGGCGATCGCGTCCGTTTTCCACAATGGTATGTAATACCCTTTGCATTAATAAATCCGAGTACCGTCGCAAGGGAGAGGTAAAATGAATATAACCTTCTGGTAAGGCTAATCCAAAGTGAGGGCCTTGGGTGGTGGTATAAACTGAGGGTTTCAGGGTATCTTGCAAAAGATAGGTTAATACTTGTTCCGATGCAGATTCTGCAAATACCTTAGTTAAATGTTGATAATCTAAAGGTTGAATATCAATGTCCGGATCTAAGGTCAAATCCACCCCTAAATTAATTGCCAATTTCAGCATTTCTTGGACATCTTCAGGATCGGGGGCACCTTGTACCCTCCAAATCGCAGGTACTCCCAAGGCATGAAATTGGCTGCCAATCAGTTGATTGACTAATAGCACTAGTTCTGTTATCACAGAACGCACCGGGGAATCATGCTCCACCACACAACCGAAAATTCCCTCATCATAGTAGGGATTTTGGTTCGGCGGCAAATTTAATTGTAAACTGCCACGTTGCAAGCGTTGCTGGGCTAAATGTGCAGCAAAATCCTGGATTTGTGGGAGTACTTCCAGTAGTTCGGGGGCACTTTTAGTTGATTTTGTGGTTTTGCCATTCAAAGCAGCCTCTACATCTGCTTCACCAATGGACTTGTCTATTTTAATCACCGTGGGTTGAATTTCCCAATCGGTGATGTTTTGGGAATCGGGTTCAATGTTAATTAATACGGAAATGGCTAGGCGATCGCTTTTTGGCACCAAGGAACAGCGTTCTGCCACCATTTCAGGTAACATAGCCAACACCAAGTCCCCCAAATATACAGACCGTCCCCGTTTAATAGCTTCCCGATCTAGGATTTCATCTGGTTGTACGTAGTGGGAAACATCAGCGATGTGACAAGCCAATAGCCATTGCCCATCAGGGCTTTTATACCAACTCCAGGCATTTTCCACCACATTGCGATCGCTATTATTTCTGGCAATGCTAAAGGTAAAGATGTTACGCAAGTCCAGGCGACTTTTCAGGTCTGCCTTTAATAACTTTTTGGGTAATTTAGCAGCACTGGCTTCCACCGCATCCGAAAAATGACGGGAAAGATCGTGTTTACAGGTAACTAAATCTATATCCGCAGCAGCTTCAGCATCACTACCGAGGATTTGTACCACCCTACCAATGGGGGGATACTGGGCTAAGGGATAGCGGAGAACTTCCACATGGGCGAGATGGTCGATAGCATCACTCAAATCAATGCTATTTGATTGGATTTTTAACTCAAATAATAAGCGATCATCCAAGGGGACGGCACGATATCCCCCTTCCACCTGTTTAATCCGAGCCAGCAAAGTGTGATTAGAACGTTCTAAAATCAGTTTTACTTCCCCTTCTGGAGAACGGCGACGGCTGCCTTCCTTTAACACTTTAACTAACACGCGATCGCCATTCCAAGCATTACTTAAATGACTCTCACGGATATAAATATCCTCGGCTCCTTCCACATCTTGGATGGCAAAGCAAAAGCCTTTACTGGAGCAGCGTAACTTGGCTTCAATTAACTCTTCTTCTGCTATTCGTCGAAACTTACCCCTTTCCTTAGATAAGAGACCGATTTCTTCCAGAACCTCCAGAGAAATTTGCAGTTTTTTTAAATTGATGTCATCTTCGCAACCAAGTTTCTTTTCTAAAAGTTTACGAGCCACCAATTTATCATCGGTGAAATTGGCAAGGAGTGTAGCGATTGAAAATTCCATGCAGTGAACCGACCTTTGGTCAAAACGTCGTTTTTGTTGAATCTGGTTCTTTGCTATATACCCCTACAACCTTAAAGTCATAACCCGGAAACTATTTGCCCTGAGGTGGGAGTAGCGGGGTTTCAGTCTTTACGGATGTGGGAGCATTGACAGCAAAGGCAACTTTACCCTGAAGGGTAATTGAGTTAGTTGCTTTACGTCTACAAAACTCTCACTACATAGTCATTACAAAGTTAAGGTAGGGATCTACTTGGGAGCTAGTTCATCTTCAATTCATGCAATCGATGCAAGCTACTATTAGCTGTTTTGCTTAACTGGGTAATTGCCCAACTATTTTGGGTAGGTTTTTGGGGAATAATTATTCACCATACCCAAAAACTTGGTTGGCAAAAGCAACAGGTGTAAAAATGTCTAGCTCATCAAGTGGTATCACTCCATTTAACTTTGATATGGGATTAGGAGAAACTGCCGACCGACTTCATTACTCCATATGTAGAATCGGTAACAATTGGGTCAACAGTGTGAGAAGTAGTGAGGACGAACCTTATCTTCATTATTGTAGATTTAGAGCGCACTTCCAGAAAATAGTTCTGGATATGAGGCTGGGTATTTAGTATAGCATTGAGGGCGAACCATGTAATTCATTTTGAATCAGCCAAATCATACATCACCACGAAGGATGCTACATTTGAACAATTAAAATTCTTTGATTGATCGAATTTGATCCTCATAGATCGCTAGAATGTTCTCAGGAGGGTGGATCAAATAATATGCAAGCTTCGATAGTATAGGCTGGATTCGGTTCTGAGCACATCACCACAAATTTATTTTGGGTGCATGATATTATCAATAATCCAACCAAAATACATTGCAGATTAAATAATCCACAATCCGACATAATATGCAAGCGGAAAAGTTCAACGCACCATTGATTAGTGCTAAGTGCAATCCGCTGATAAATATGTTGCTGCAAGAAACCCATTAGTCTGAGTAAATTTTTTGATATCGGTGGTCATATGATTTTGGCTCAATTCCAGAGCTTGTGTCCCTCAGGTAGTCTAATTTCAGAATTAGTACAAATCGATCACGGACACTATATTGTTCGGGCAACTGTACAAATCGAAGGTGCCATCCGTGCTACAGGAATGGCAGCAGCTACAACCATAGAAGAAGCTGAAGATAGGGCAAGAGATAGGGCATTAATGGTGCTGGCGACGCCAACTGCATCATCAGAACCGGGAAAATCTGCTGGAGAAAGAGTTGTACCTGTACCCACTCCTGCTAGGGACTCTGTAATGGGTAAAGTCGAAACTTCCCAGTCATCTGTTGCTGCCATACCTATGGAAAGTAACACTTCTCCCATCCCAGCAACTCAAAATTCACCTTCTACAAATGATTTCCCAACTCCAGGAATAACCGCAACCCAACCTGATGATTTGGAATTGCAAATACCAGTACCCCTGGAAACCTCAACAGAAGGGTTAAGCCAACAGATAGAACAACAACCCGTAGCAGACATGGATATTTCTGGGACTAACATAAAACCCTTTCCCCAACGTAGTTCCCGGAAATCCCCGGAAACTAGTATTACTCAGAAAACCACTGCCAATAAAAAGAAGAAAAGCGAACCTGTAGATCAATCCGATGATATCGCCAAAATTGGCGTAGAAATGCAACGCTTGGGTTGGACAATGGAACAAGGCAGAGATCATCTAATTAAAACCTACAATAAGCGATCGCGCCATTTACTCAAACCAGAAGAACTCAAGGATTTTCTTCAGTACCTGGAATCCCAACCTACACCAATGGATATGTTAAGTGATATAGATCCATTAGCAGGATTTTAACTCGCTACGGGCTTTAACCATGAGTCACTAGTTTTGATAAAAAAAACTAATGACTCATGTTCCATATTAGATTACAATTAAACTACAGCCATTGGGCGACTACCAGAAGCGTGGCGGTCAATAACTTGGTCAATTATGCCATATTCCTTAGCTTCCTCCGGCGACATAAAGAAATCTCTTTCTGTGTCATCGGCTATTCGTTCAATCGGTTGTCCAGTGTGTTCAGCTAAATATTGATTCAAGCGTTGTTTGTGATATAAAATCTCGCGGGCTTGAATTTCAATATCAGTAGCTTGTCCTTGGGCGCCTCCTAGAGGTTGATGAATCATAATCCGGGAATGGGGTAAACTCATCCGCTTACCTTTAGTACCCGCACTCAGGAGAAATGCTCCCATACTAGCTGCCAATCCCGTACAAATTGTACAAACATCTGGACGGATCTGCTTCATGGTATCAAATAAGCCCATACCAGCAGTCACTGAACCGCCAGGAGAATTGATGTACATATATATGTCTTTCTCCGCGTCTTCAGCGTCCAAATAGAGTAGTTGGGCCACAATTAAATTGGCGACATTGCTATCAATGGGTTGTCCCAAAAAGATAATGCGTTCGCGCAGCAGTCGTGAGTAGATATCAAAAGCACGTTCGCCTCGACCAGATTGTTCAATGACTATAGGAATCATACCGCCTGCTTAGAGTTATTTTACATACATTTTATCGATTCCAAGGGCTGATTGGTTTATTCCTATAATCGGATCTCGGAAAAAGGGGTTCTTAGATGGGTTAGCATCGCTTTCCTATAGGCGCAGACAGAAGGCACAAGACGAACCATTGGAGCTTGGGGCTAAAAACTGTAACTTAAAAGCTATTCATCTATGAGCATTTCTCATCATTTTGAGGAGCAAAAGGAGGTATGGTACTGCTGCTAGGTTTCAAGACAGAACTGAAACTGAATCACCAACAGCGCACAGCAAGTATAAAACACTGTGGAGTAGCGCGTCATGCCTGGAATTGGGGTCTGAGTTTAACCAAACAAATCCTTGACCACAACAAGGCGAATCCCGATTCATTAATCAAATTTCCCACTGCTATTGACCTGCACAAGTGGCTTGTAGCATTGGTGAAATCTGAAAATGAGTGGTATTACGAGTGCAGCAAATCTACACCACAACAAGCGTTAATGGCTTTGCGCTCGGCTTGGAAGCGATCTTTTAACAAGACTGCTGGCGTTCCAAGGTTCAAGAAAAAAGGTAAGCGGGATTCTTTCACACTTGAAGGTACAGTCAAAATATTAGGCAATAACAAGATTCAAGTACCTGTAATTGGTGTTCTCAAAACTTATGAACGACTTCCACAAGTATTAACCAAATCTTGCACAATATCTCGCCAAGCTGATAGATGGTTTATTAGTTTTCGATTTGATGTCGAACAGCAAGAATCCCCCAATACTGACGTTGTAGGGGTTGATTTAGGTGTGAAAAACCTCGCAACTCTTTCAACAGGTGAAGTAGTCTTAGGAGCTAAGTCCTACAAAAAATATGAAAGCAAACTCAGTAGAATGCAATGGTTGAACCGTCATAAAAATATCGGTTCAAATAACTGGAAAAAAGCACAGATGCAGATAGCTAGACTGCACAGAAAAATAGCTAATATCCGTAAAGATACGTTGCATAAACTCACCACACTATTAGCCAAAAACCACGGCACCATAGTGATTGAAGACCTGAATGTGTCTGGAATGTTAGCAAATCACAAACTAGCCAAAGCAATCGCTGATATGAGCTTTTTTGAGTTCCGTAGACAGTTAACCTACAAATGTGAGTTGTATGGTTCCAAGTTGGTTGTAGTCGATAGATGGTTTCCGTCTAGCAAGACTTGCTCTAACTGCGGAACTAAAAAACAAACACTCACTTTGAATGAGCGAGTGTTTGAATGTGGTCATTGTGGCTTCAAGATTGACCGCGACTTGAACGCAGCAATCAATTTGAGTAAAGCTGTCAGTTAGACAGTGATAGCCTGTGGACTGGATAACGCCGACGTTGCCAGGTTGAAACAGGAAGTAAACGAAGCTTAGACTCGTTGAATAGCTTTGATAAGCGTTGACTAATTCTGAGCAGGATTTATGTAACGGTTTAACCAGAATGCCCAAAGTGGTTTATCTTCTCCGATGTTAGCCATTGATGACTGTCTTTAACATGATGGATAATTGTTGATTTATAGGAATAAAAATCATGTTGATCTCACCTTTTTTCAGATTAAAATCCCAGATTGGGTAAATCAAGAAATATGCAAATAATTGATGTCTATGGTATCCCAGAATTCATGCTATTTCCCCATAAAAAAGAACCTTCAACGAAGGAAAGAATTATGCAAGCAGCAATTATCACTTTTTTACTGCATTTATTAACTCTAATTACCCCACCGGCTAGAATGCGTTATAAAACAACATCATCATCAAACATCATGACACCTATTGACAGTTTTTTTAGTCAATATTTTGATTAAAAGTATATATCAAATCAGAAGTTTGTAGAGCCAATTTTGGAGAAATGGCAATTATCTACAAACTGCGAATACTAGAACAAGGTAGACTAGTACCGTTGCACG
Organism: Calothrix sp. MO_192.B10; assembly: GCA_030065055.1. GTDB lineage: Bacteria > Cyanobacteriota > Cyanobacteriia > Cyanobacteriales > Nostocaceae > Calothrix_A. Next base: position 2,593 of record JASJDS010000010.1, on the reverse strand, counting down.
GAAGTCAAAAGTCACGCATTCAAAAGTCAAAAGTACTTTGTTCTCTAGCTTTGACTTTGTCTAAATAGTCTATTTATTTACACCGTGCTTTACTAGGCAAATAAGGTCAACACCTGTATCTCTACCCATGACTAATCGCCTTTCCCAGTCACAAAGCTTATATCTCCGCAAACACGCAGAAAACCCCATTGATTGGTGGTCTTGGTGCGATGAAGCACTGAACACAGCAAAGTCACAGAATCTACCGATATTTGTTTCCATTGGTTACTCTAGCTGCCACTGGTGTACAGTGATGGAAAATGAGGCGTTTTCCGATCTAGCGATCGCCAAGTATATGAATGCCAATTTCCTACCGATTAAAGTGGATCGGGAAGAAAGACCTGATATAGATAGCATTTATATGCAAGCTTTGCAAATGATGAGTGGTCAAGGGGGTTGGCCTTTAAATGTCTTTTTATCTCCAGAAGATTTAGTACCTTTTTATGCCGGGACTTATTTTCCTCTTTTGCCGAAATACGGTCGTCCAGGATTTTTACAGGTATTGCAAGCTCTGCGCCGCTACTATGATACAGAGAAAGAAGACTTACAAAAACGGAAAGCACTAATCTTAGAATCCTTAGTTACTTCCTCTGTTTTAGATATACAAAGTGATACCTCTATTACGGAAGCAGATTTATTACGTCAAGGATGGGAAACTAGCACTGGAATCATTACCCCCAATCAACATGGCAATAGTTTTCCCATGATTCCCTATGCAAATATCGCATTAGCAGGAACTAGGTTTGCCTTTGAATCTCGTTATGATGGCAAGGAAATTTGTACTCAACGGGGACAAAACTTAGCATTGGGAGGAATTTTTGACCATGTGGGTGGTGGCTTTCATCGCTATACCGTCGATCCCACTTGGACGGTGCCCCATTTTGAAAAGATGCTCTATGACAATGGTCAGATAGTGGAGTATTTAGCCAATTTATGGAGTGCAGGAGTTCAACAACCAGCATTTGCCAGGGCGATCGCTACTACTGTACAGTGGCTTAAACGGGAAATGACTGCACCCCAAGGATATTTTTACGCCGCCCAAGATGCAGATAGTTTTACTAACGCTAATGCAACGGAGCCAGAGGAGGGAGCTTTTTATGTCTGGGAGCATGGGGAATTAGAGCAGTTATTAACCCCAGCAGAGCTGACGGAATTACAACAAGCATTTACTGTTAGCGTTAATGGTAATTTTGAAGGTAAGAATGTGCTGCAAAGGCGCGATTCCCATCAACTGAGTCACAATTTAGAAATAGCTTTAAATAAATTATTCGCCGCTCGTTATGGAACTACAACGGAAAAATTAACAACCTTTCCCCCCGCTAGTAATAACCAAGAAGCCAAACAAGGCAATTGGCAAGGTCGCATTCCCCCAGTCACCGATACTAAAATGATTGTGGCTTGGAATAGTTTAATGATTTCCGGTTTGGCAAGGGCATATGTAGTATTTGCAGAACCTGAGTATATAGAAATAGCCATACAAGCCACAGACTTTATTTTAAAACATCAATTTGTAGGTGGTAGATTACATCGGCTAAACTACGCAGGACAGCCCAAAATCTTAGCTCAATCGGAAGATTACAGCTTGTTAATTAAAGCGTTATTAGATTTACATCAAGCAGTGTTAGCTAGTGGTAATGAATCTAACTTATCAGCTGCACAATGTTTAGAAAAAGCGATCGCCATCCAAGCTGAATTTAACCAATACCTATGGAATAGTGAACTAGGTGGCTATAACAATACCGCTAATGATGCCAGCCAAGATTTAATCGTGCGGGAACGCAGTTATATAGATAACGCTACCCCCTCCGCTAACGGAATAGCGATCGCTAATTTAGTGCGTCTGGCCTCACTCACAGATGACCTGAGTTACCTAGATTTAGCCGAACAAGGTTTAAAAGCTTTTAGCAGCGTTATGAGTAGTTCTCCCCGAGCTTGCCCCAGTTTATTTACAGCTTGGGATTGGTATCGCAACAGTACTCTAGTCCGTACCACCAACGAAAATATTAACACCTTTATCTCTAATTATTTACCTACAGCAGTCTTTGTTCTAGCATCAGATTTACCAGCAGCTAGTATTGGCTTAGTGTGTCAAGGTTTAACCTGTTTGGCACCAGCAGAGAATCCAGAAACAATGTGGGAGCAATTACAACAGAGTCAAAGCAGGGCCAGGTGAAGTGGGGTTTCAGGAAAAATGTGTGGGAGAGACAGAAAAAGTAAGTAATAAGTAATAAGTAGTAAGTAATATAGGAATCCGGTTTGATTATTGAACGAAATTAGGTGTTTGTAGTTTGTAGCGACTGTCTTAATTGTCAAGCGATCGCTTGATTGGTTAGGTTTCAATTCGTTCAACCCAACCTTGTATCTTAAGAAGAGGTTTTCGCTCTACAAGAACTAACAAAAAGACAACTTACAATGATTATTAGAAGATTCACACTCCCATTGGTGTTAACAACTGTGGAATGACTACTGTATCGGGTAAAACCTCTATCCAGACTACTGCCCCACAGGATAAGGGATTATCTGGTTGATACACTATTCGACATGAACCCTTTAT